>SIAB01000001.1 GCA_009692015.1 Phycisphaerales bacterium | reverse complement strand
GATGGTCCACCATTCGGCAGCGTCGAGGACCTCGCTGCATTCTTGGGAGACTCAAGGCGCGATCCTGAAATGACGCTGGGACTGGACGCGCTCCTGATCGCCACAACTCCCGAGGGTGACTCGCTCGCGGCGACCGCCTTTGGAGCCGAGAAGGCACTCGCCGGGCTGCGAGTCGCGATGAAGGAGAAGTTTGGTTCAGCTGATCTGGGACCGCTCTCCGCAATGACATCGCAGGGAGTGACAGCGACGGTCGAAGACCCGACCGATTCCACCGCAACGATTTCGCTTGGCGGGCCGCAGGGATCGCTCTCTTTCAACGCCGTCAGCACCGACAGCGGTTGGAAACTCGACCTCGATGCCACCGCGGCGCAGATGACCGAAGGGATGCGCGCACAAATACAGATGGCTGGAACGATGATGAAAGGTCTGACCGGAACGATCACGGCGATCACCGCCCAGGTTCAAGGCGGCGAACTCACCAGTGGTCCCGCGGTGCAGATGGCGCTGATGACTGCGGTTCAGAGCATGATGTCAGGCGGCGCGGTGGATCCCAGCAAGTGACGATCGATTCGTGCAACCACCTCAATCGCCGCCGCGCGAACCATCTCGTCTTCGTCCCGATCTGAGGCGATCGCCCTGAGGGCGCTGTCGAGTGGCGGATCTGCCGATCTTTCGAGCACTTCGAGGGCACACCAGACTGCATTTCGCCTCGCGTGCGCTGCCTTCACCCGATTGAGCGGGCTGGGGCCGAAGGCCTTGCGCCGCGTGATCTCATCCCACCCAAGAACTTCGATCAACGAAAACGAAGCGTTGCGACCGTCATACTCGCTGTGGAACCCGACCCGCCGAGAGAGCCGCGTGGGCTGATTGTGCGGACAGACTTCTTGGCAGATGTCACACCCGAAAAGCCAATCACGCGCCTTGGATGCCAGCGCGGGTTCGACCGCCTGACGCGCCTCGATCGTGATGGCACTGATGCAGCGCGCGCCATCGACCGACCATGGGGTGATTGCTTGCGTCGGGCAGGCATCGATGCAGCGGGTGCAGGACCCGCAAGGATCGGAGGGCTCGGACTCGTTTGGGACGCTCGGTTGCAATCGCGCGGTCGTGACGAAACAGGCGAGCAGAACCCACGAACCAAGTTGTGGAAGGATGAGCAGCGTGTGCTTTCCGCTCGCTCCCAGTCCCGCCCGTTCTGCCATTTCGCGCTCCATCACTGGCTCGATATCGCAGCAGACTTTCCCGCGTGTACCCGGCAGCGCCAACTCGAGCTCTCGTTGCAATCGTCGCAATCGCTTCTTGATTCGGCGGTGATAGTCACGCCCTCGCGCGTACCGGGCAGTTCTCCCCGCCGCAGAATGCAACCCAGAGATTGGATCGATCAGCTGCGCGGGTCGTCGGTCGGGCCGACCATCGTGATAACGATCGGCAACAACAACGATGCTCTGCGCACCAACGACCAGCCTTGCGGGGTCGAGCCGCACTTCGATGTTGCGTTCCATCCAATCCATGGATCCATGTTTCTGTGCTGCGAGCCAGCCCCGCAGTTGATCTCCGCGACGACTTGGTGAAGCATCACAGATTCCAACCGCTGCAAAGCCCAGCGAGCGCCCGCGCTGCACTGCCCATGCCGCGATCCCCGCGCCATCGCTCGGGTCGTGCGGACAGTTGTGGTCTGGCGCGTTCTGGGGGTGCATCTCAGAGCCCCAAGAGTCGCGCGAGTCGAGCTGCGGGAACATCCGCAACCAGCCCAAGCCGTGACGAATCCTTCCCCGACGCGGGGCGACCGAGCGCAGAGCACACCCCATGGGCTGCGCGGTATCCACTGCGCACCGCCCCCTCCATCGTCGCCGGCCAGCCGGTATCGCACCAGTCGCCGCACAAGAAAAGGTTGTTGATCCCGCCACGAATCCCATCGACCACCGCGCTTGGGCGGATGGCGTCAATGGCTGGAAGGCAGGCGAAAGTCGCCCGTTTCTCCTTCACGGCGCGAACCGCGGACGGCTCAAGACCACGCGACCCTGGGATCGCCCAGTGAATGTCGGCCATGACGCGACGGACGATCTCGCCCTCATCGAGCTCCATCCAAGCATCCGCCGCGCTGATCACAGCATGGATGTGTAGCCGTCCTTGAGAATCGATCCCTTTCTTGAATAGCCACTGCGTGGGGCGACCGGGCAGAACGAGATGCGGGGTCGACATGATCTGCTGCTCGAAGAAAAGGTGCACCCCAAGAATCGGGCTGAAGGTAAAGGCATCGAGTTGCGCGAGCCGGCAATCCGCAGCGCGCATTGTCTGGGAACAGAGTTTCGCAAGGCGATCGGGTGGCACCGCGGCGACAACCATCCCGGCTTCCACGATCCCCTCATCCGTGACCACGCCAGTGACCCGTCTGCCGTCATAGGCGAGGGCCAGCACACTCACTCCGGTGCGAATGGCTCCCCCCGAAGCCTCCAGGATCGCAGTCGCCGGTTCGTAGAGCGACCAGAGCGGAACCGTCGAGAGACCCATGACTGGACTCCAACGATCCTGCAGGAATCCCTGCTGAAACACCAGCATGGCGTGGGCAGCATCGGTTCGCTCGCAGGGAACATTGCAGGCGCTGACCACCACCGGATCCCAAAACACTTTGCAGGCGTGGGCGGTCTGTTTTGTTTCCGCAAGAAACTCTGCGAAGGCGCGACCACGCCAGCGCGCCCGTCCCTCACCACCCATTCGGATGAGTTGCCACATCGCGCGGGCGATCCCCCGCTTGTCCTGCAGCGAGAGCAGCTTCATTCGCAGAAAACCAATCGCAAAGTGAAGCGGGGCCGGGAGCACGCCCGGCTGCATCACATCCGGGGCGTGCGGCGGATTCGCCCACCAGATCTTGGGATGCCACTGCACATATTGCAGGACTCCCAGCCGCTCATACAAATCGAGCAGATTGGTACAGCTTCCCATCACCACATGTTGGCAATTGTCCAGAACCTCGCCGCTGCGCACATCGCTGAAACTCGTGGCGCGCCCACCCAGCTTTTTTCGTGACTCAAGCAGGATCACCCGCTCGCCGTCATCGACCAGGCGAAGTGCGGCTGCGATACCGGCAAGTCCGCCGCCAACGACAACGATTGCGGGCTTCACGAATTGCCGCCAAGCGTGCGGGCACGCAGGGCGATCCACATCTTTCGTGGGGTGGAGAGTCGCACCCGCCGCCGCGTGACTTGCGCGGGATCTCGCGCAATCGTCTCCAGCAGCTGACGGTAGATTTCGGTCATCGCCCAAAGCGTCGCGCGACAGGCAGGGTCGATCATCTGGTCGAGGGGTTCGCTGCGAACGAAGTGCTCGCGCGCCGTGGTGATCACGCTGCGCATGAGTGCCTCGCAGCCACGGGGTCTCGACCAGAGCGCCAGTTCCTCGGGGGTGATTGCGAATCGAGCAAATTCGGATTCGGGCAGATAGACCCTGTTCGACTTCAGGTCCTCGCCAACATCGCGCAGGATGTTGGTCAGTTGAAATGCGATGCCGCGTTCGACAGCGAGATCCGATGCCTGCGGATCGGTCTGCCCCCAGATTGAGACGCACACGCTGCCAACTGTTCCGGCAACCTGGCAGCAGTAGTGACGCAGCTCGTCCCAACTCTGCAGTCGCCTCGGATCCAGATCCGCGATCTGTCCATCGAGCATTTCATAAAAGTCGCTCGCCGAAATCGGGTATTCCCGTGCCACCGCAGCGAGCGCACGCCAGATGGGTTCTTCTGATTCCGCTACGCCCGTGAGTGCTTGGCGCGTCTGCTCGCGAAAGGCAGTCACCAAGGCGTGACCCGCGGCGCGCGAGACCTGCGGACCGTCCACGATGTCATCAGCTTCACGCATCCAGGCGTAGATCGCGTACATCGCGGATCGGCGCGGCTCGGGGGTGAGTCGAAGCCCCCAGTAGAAATTTCCCGCGCGCGTTCTGGTGATCTCGCGACAGACTGCCACCGCAGCACGCACCTGTGGATCGGTCGCCAGCGCGCTGGTGGCACAAACGGTCAAGGACTCACCCGTACGCGCGCGGCCGATTTCCGAAATTTCCACGACGCGCGGGCGATCAGAAGCAACTTTGAAACCTTGGAGAGTCGGGGTCGGGCGAGACAAGTCTCGTAGTTCCATGTCTCGACCAATCGCAGCGTGCTCGTTCCACCGGCGAGGAAGAGCCAGATGAGTGGACGATGCGCGGGTTGCACCAATTCGAGCAGCCGTTGACCCGATTCGAAGAGCGACCAGGTTCGGTTCGCCTGAGCGCGCAACATGTCCCGCCACTGGACGAGAAACACGGGGTCTGGGGCGTACCCCTGCCGGCAGGTCGTGGCGAGTCGCTCTGCGAAACGATCCACGGGCCAGGCATCCATCGGAACATAGATTCGGTCACGCTCCATCAGGTCGCGGCTCACATCCTGCCAGTGATTTGTCAATTGCAGCGCTGTGCAAATCGCGTCGCTGGCTGCAAAGATTTCTGGATCGCGCGGCTCGCCAAGAACCATAAGAACCAGCCTCCCAACCGGATCTGCGCTGAGTCGGCAGTACTGCAGCAGTTCTTCCCAGTTCGCATAGCGCGTCTTGGTCTGATCGCTCTCGAAGGCCGCGATGAGATCGTGGAAGGGTTGCGCTGGGAGATCGTGGCGCGCGATGGTTGGTCGCAGAGCGACGAAGACGGGATGGCTGGCATCGCCACGGTAACAGCGTTCCAACTCGCTGCGCCACCAGGCGAGAAGTTCCGTGGATCGCTCGGTGCACTCCATCTCATCTCCCAAATCGTCCGCAACGCGGCAAAAGGCGTAGATCGCCCTGAAGTCCTCCACGCGATCGCGCGGAACAAAGCGACTGAGCACCGAGAAGTTTTCGCCGTGTGTTCGCGTCAACTCGGCGCACCAGACTTGCGCCTCTGCCGCCGTTGCGACGCGAGAAGTCGCGGGACCAAATGTCGCGAGATCGACTGTTCTTTCTCCTCGAATGGTTGGCATCGGTTTCGGAGATTACACCGCGAATCACCCTTCGACGGCTATGATCGCTCTGCTCATGAAGATCCTTCTCGCCAATCCTCGCGGCTTCTGCGCCGGCGTTTATATGGCGATCGATGTGGTCGACCAACTCCTGGATATCTGCCAGGGTGAGACCATCTATGTCTTCCATGAAATTGTCCATAATCGCCATGTTGTGGCGCGATTCGAGCGCCGCGGCGTGGTCTTTGTCGAGTCGATCAACGATGTGCCCGATGGAGCCATCGTCGTGTTCAGCGCCCATGGAGTCAGCCCCGCAATTCGACGCGAGGCCCAGGCCAAGAAGCTCGCGGCGATCGATGCCACCTGTCCACTAGTCACCAAGGTTCACGCCGAGGCAATCCGATATGCGCGCAAGGGATTTCAGATTCTCCTCGTCGGACATCGACAGCATCAAGAGGTCGTTGGAACGCTCGGCGAGGCGCCCGATGCGATACAAGTCGTCGAACGGCCCTCCGACATTGCACACTTGGTCATTCACGACCGGGAGCGGTTGGTCTATCTGACCCAGACAACGCTTTCACTCGATGATGCCGGCGTGATCATTGAAGCATTGAAGAAGGCCTTCCCCGCGATCAAAGAACCACCGGTCAGCGACATTTGCTACGCCACAACGAATCGGCAAACCGCGGTTCGGGCGATCGCGCCGAACTGTGATCTGGTGCTGGTTGTTGGAAGCGCCAACTCCTCAAACTCCGTGCGCCTCACAGAGATTTCGATGAACTGCGGAACGCCGGCGCGACTGGTCGATGATCGAACTGAAATCGACCCAAAGTGGTTCGTGGGTGTCGAAACGGTCCTGGTCACCGCCGGCGCGAGCGCTCCCGAGGATCTCGTCCACGATCTGATCGAAGATCTGGTACGCACATACGGCGCCGAAGTCGAGCAACACGATATCTGCCACGAAGAGATCGAATTCGGACTCCCTGGCACATTGAAAGCCGTGATGCGCGCGCGCGGAGTCGACCCAGTGGGTCGGCGCATCATTCGTGGCGATGAGGGTGCTCGCTTGCACGAATGGTTCGAGCAGCACAACATTCCATTTCGCACCATTGACTTGACCGTCGGTGGAAGATCGCCGCTTGGAATCGCGAAGCGTGGATAGGCAGCCCAACATCGGTCCCGCGCTCTTCAAAGGCTCCGGGCGCCCCCGGCCATGATCCCCTTCTTCTCACTGAATCGCGAGGGACTTGCTGCGTGGGTTGCCGCGCACCACCTGCCCCGTCACACCACCGACCAGGTTCTCGATTGGGTCTACCGCAAGGGGATCGCTGATCCAATGGAGATGAGCAATCTCGCCAAGGGAATTCGGGTGCAACTCGCTGCGGAATTGATCTTCAAGGAAGGTCGATCCGTTGCCCACCAATCCGCAACGGATGGCACCCAAAAACTACTGCTCTCGTGGGCGCGTGTGCTGCAAGACGGCGGGTCGCTGCCGGTCATGCCTGTCATTGGACAATCCCCCGTCGCGCGCGGCGAAGAAACAGAGTGCGTGCTCATCCCCACCGACGACCGCAAGACTGCCTGCATTTCGAGCCAGTTGGGTTGTCCCGTTGGCTGTCGTTTTTGCGCCTCTGGGATCGGCGGACTCTCCGGGAATCTCACGGCCGCGCAGATCATCGAGCAGGTCTTTCATGTTGCGTGCCTCAAGGGTGTCGAACGCGTCTCGCATGTCGTCTTCATGGGGATGGGTGAGCCCTTGGCAAACTATTCCGCCGTAACCGACGCCATTCGCACCCTCAACGCCCCCTGGGGATTTGGAATCAGTGCGCGGCGCATCACCCTATCGACGGTTGGACTCCCAGCCGCGATCCTCAAGTTCTGCGACTTCGAAGTCCCCGTCACCCTGGCGCTCAGTCTGCACGCGCCCAATGATGCGCTGCGCCGCGAGATCATTCCCTGGGCTGAGTTCAGCACGATCAACGAGTTACTCGATGCCTGCGATACCTGGTTTGAGAAGACTGGTCGCGAGATCACCCTCGAGTACATCTTGCTTGGCGGCGTGAATGATCGACCCGAGCACGCCGAGGAATTGGCCTTTCACGCCAAGCGCATCCACGCCAATGTGAATCTGATCCGCTACAACGAGGTGCGGGGAATGCCCTTTCAACGACCCGCAACCGAGGATGTCCTGCGGTTTCAAAACATCCTGCGCATGCGCGATGTGAATGTCCACATTCGCGCCAGCCGCGGTCGCGACATTGCTGCGGCGTGCGGTCAGCTTCGTCACGAGCAGTCATCGCCTACGCGCGAAGCTCCATCTGCCGCTCCGTGAGAATCGCGGCATCGAGCGCGCCGCAGGCCACCGCAAAGTGCTCCACCTGCGCTGCAGTCATCGCCCGAATGCTGCCATCGACCGCCGCATCGTGCATTCGGCGAGCAAACTCAATCCAGGCGCTCGATCGCGCGCTGTCGGCGGCAGCTCGGTCGAAGAGAACCCGCATCGCTTCGCGCAGACCGCGGGTCTGCGTGCTCCCGCGCAGACCCAGCGGAACGAATGGGAGCGTGGCGCGCATGATGCGATCGGGCCAGTCACTCGATCGAAACTCAATCACCCAGCGATGGGTGGCCAGGCGTATCTCCATGCGGTGCAAGTAGCGTCGTCGAATCTCGTCGCCGCGGGCCAGTCGAACCCCGAGTGTCTCGCGAATCCGATGGTTCTGGTCGAGGCTGGTGGTGAGTGCGCCGACATACCAGAGGTCACGAATCAAGAAGCATTCGGCCAGCGGCAGGATCGCGAGTCGCGCAAGTTCGTCCGATTCATCCGCGCGATCACTCCGTCGCAGAGAACAGATCGCGGCGGAGTACTGCAGCGCGTACTCGAACCCCCCCCACATTTCGCAGCGGCGCATGGCGGTGGCAAAGTCGCGCATCGCCTCCCGTCCGTGGCGGGTCGCCCCAAGATGCGCGATTTGCCCAAGTCCATCTGCCACCGCGTGTCGCAGGCGATGACCACGACTTCGATCGCGTCTTCCGCCGAGTTGACGATCCGCGCTCACGCGGCGCGCGAGACGACCGGTGTCCTCAACGGTCGCGGATGATCCCAGCGTCGAGCGAGACTCCGTCGGTGAATCATCCCCCCGCGCGCCCAGGATGCGACCAAGCTGAATCGCTTCAAAACTCCGGGCGAAACCAAGTGATTCCACCCGTCGTGCGGCTCCTTCGAGTGCCTCGATCGAGACGGGGATGAACCCGCGCTGGAATGCGATCCCTAACGCGACGAGGTCGCTCTGGCGATCGGTGAGAAAAATGGCACGCGCTTCTGAAACGATGTCGATCATCACCCGCCGCTCGGGGTGGGTTGTCACTTGGGCGACCGCGGCGAGCCGCTGGGCGGCCTGACAGGTCTCGGCGTCGAGCTGATCTTCGAGTGGCGTGACGTTGGCGACGAGCGCCGTGCGCTGTGGACCCGCGACGCGCAGTTGGGCGTCGGTTGCGATCGCCCGAATGGTCTCGACTGGATCGATCCCAATCACCAGATCGGCTTCGCCATATGGAATCTGAACTGTGAACTTCGCCGAGTCGCGCCCGGGATCTGCGCCCACAGAGGCGCGGGAGTTCGCCTCTTCATCCATGCGCGTGAAAACCAATTGCGCCCACGCCCGCCGTCCAGGACCCAGCGGTACACCGAGATGCGTCCAGTCCACGCGGAATCCCATCGTCCGACCGGCCTGCGCGAGAACCTGTCCCGCAGCACCTGGAGCATCGCCACGAAATCCCGCTAGGTGTACCCGCCACATTCCCTGCTCGGCGTGCAAGGGTCGCGCCGGAGTCATCCGCACCGAAGTGCGCAGTTCATCCATCCCCGCGGGTGGTCTGGTGCGAATGATCTCGACCTGTTCGAGCAAGGACTCCAATCGAAAGAAGAGCCCACGCGATCCAGGAACGACCGACCGCTCGACCAAAGGCTCGGGGCGCAGTGGATCGGATCCGCGCAGGAGGCCGCGCGCGACTTGCGTCGCCAAGCCAGGATCTCGTAGTTCGCAGGCATTGTCAGCCGGCAGGACAAATCGCTGCAGCCGCAAGAACCCGTCGTGGTCAATCTCCTGTGCGGCGCGGTCGAGCGCCATCACATCGAACCGTGGCGGTGGCCCATCCTGGGCTATCACAATGGTGAACGCCGTTCCCTCTGCAGCTGAAACGATTCCGTCGCGCAGTGCCTCGTGGTCATTGAGGTCTACGCGAACGAAAGCCAGACGGGACTCGCCCACGGAATCGCACGCTGCACTGGCGATGCGCTGCACATTCACCTCTGCATCCGCTCCGAAGTCGCAGACCACAATGATGCGCGGGGCGACCTCGTGCGCGGCCTGCCGGACCGCACCAATCCCCTCGCGGGCGAAGCGCCGCCCATCCCAAATCTCGACGATGCAGAGCACATCCGACGCGACGAGTGCCTGACGATCGTTCACAATTGCGCGCCGCAACTGATCGGGGTAGACCCGCTCGCCGACGACCGTCGCGGCATCACGCAGGGCGTTGGCAACGGCCTCGAATGCCGCGGACATTCCGAGTCGATGACTGCGCCGCGGGAGGTCGATCGTTGAGACCCACGCCGGAACCCGTGCGAGTCGCTCGGAGAGTTGGAGTCCCGGTCGAATCAGGTGGAGCAATCCAACCACGCGCCGGGTGAGCAGGCTGGTGCGAAGTCCGTCGTTGATTCCCAGTGGCTCGACATCCCCAGCCGCGGGTGGCATCGCATCCCACCAGACTTGCGCCGGAACTCGATCCGAGGCGCGCATCTCTTGAGCGATCGCGGCGATGCGCGGGGCAACCGACCCAGGCCGTGCTTCAACAAGAATCACATGATGACAGCGTTCGAGCAGCCGGGTGACCGCAGCAGTGTCAAGCGGATCGATCACACTGAGCCGAAGCACCGGAACTCTTCCGGTCATCCCCAGCTCGTCGAGCATGTGCACCACAGCAATTGAGCTCGCACCGATCGCCAGAAACCCATATTGCTCGCGTTCTCCAGGACTCGGCAAATAGTCCAACCGATTAAGTTCGAGTTGGCGGATGATCCGCAGCGGATCGCCCGAGTCACCGAGCCGCGGGGACTGTTTTCGACGCAGCCACGCATCGTGATCCACCCGTGCGACTTGACGATTGGGACTCATCAGCAGCGTTGACGCTGTCCGGAGAAGCGATACATGCACGACGATCGCCGCTGGGCGGCGCGTCGCTCGCGAGAGGCGCAGCACCGCATCGCCTGCGTCGCGCATGGCGCCGACATCAGC
Organism: Phycisphaerales bacterium; assembly: GCA_009692015.1. Lineage (GTDB taxonomy): Bacteria > Planctomycetota > Phycisphaerae > Phycisphaerales > SM1A02 > F1-60-MAGs104. The sequence continues at coordinate 48,433 of SIAB01000001.1, read as the reverse complement.
GGGCTCCACCGCCATGAATCCGCTTCGACGGCAGACGCGGCGCGGACAGGTGGTGGGGACCGCAAATGGGTTGTCCTCCAGCACCACGCAGATCCCCGCTGATTCGCCGAGCGGGGTTTCGCAGAGTTGGGCGAGTGCGATCACGACGTCGTCGAGCTCTGCGTTGGGAATGAGAAGGACGCAACGACGGCCGCGCGCTGCTTCTTGGGCTGCAAGTTCCACGGCTCGAGCTGAGCCATGCACCGCAACCAACCGAACACCATTTCGCTGCAAGACCAACTGGCTTTCGTCCGATTCAGCGGCGCGAAAGACAGCGTCAAATGGAGCGCAGCGGACTCCAAAGATTGCGCTGACATCGAGTTCCGTTTCCAAGAAACCCTTCAGGAGTGCTTCCGCGGCCGTACAGAGCGCAAATCCATCCACCCGAGCGAGCGGAGCCGTCCAATTCTCCTCGGCGGCGTTGTGCGAAGAGGCGCTCATTGATCCATCGTAGTGAAACTCCAGAAGCACCCAACGGTGTCAGCGCTGCGATGCGCGTCAAGTTGCTTCAGATCGCTCGGCTCCATAGAGACGAGACCGCATTCACTGCGAACATGACTCTGCGCTACAGGGCTGATGGATCGACGACACCACTCTTCGGATTCGGAAGTTTCTCAATCGGCACGATTCCAGCGCCTGGCGGGATCGGACTCTTGGTTCTCGCTGGCGCTCTTCGACATCGTCGTCGCCGCGACTGATTGCCCGCGAGCCGAGCCATGAACAGTCACTGGGCTGAGCGGCTACTCGTTCCCCCGCTCACCGATCCCGCAGAATCTCCGCGACAACGAAGGCCAGCGCGTCGGCGTCGTGATCGGGTGCGCGATGCTTCGCCATCACGGCAACGCTTGGCTCGGCATTGGCCACAGCGTAGGACTCCGCCGCGCCAGCAAGCATTCCAATGTCGTTGAGTCCATCGCCGACGGTCACGACCTCTGACTCATCGATCCCACGCGCCTTGCAAAGCCGCTGAATCATCCGCCACTTGTCGACATCGGCGTCAAAGATCTCCAAGAGATGCGTATCGATCCCCGCTGTCCCGAGCGCAACGAGGGCTGGCCAGTGCTTGATGTTCAGCCGCTCAGGGACTTCGGCTCGAATCGACGCAGCAACCATGGCGAGATCGCACGCGCGCGCGACCGTTCCCACGCGAAGGACATGCTCGAGTTGGGAGCTCCGCCGCGATGGCTCGTCGTCCAACTGCGACACAGCGCGCGTGATCACCGGATGGATTCCAAACCACCAGGTGCTCGCTGCGTCGAGGTCGCATTCCCCGACAAGGAGATAGTCGTAGCCAGCCTGCGTCGAGTCCTTGAGCAGATGCGCCAAGTGACCGTGACGAATGAGACTCTCGGTGCAGTGCGCCACGAGCTCATCGGAAATGATGATTCGATCGGTGCAGCGACCGGTCACGATGTCGTGCAGCGCCGCTCCGCCAGCCGAAATCACCACGCCGTCACCAAGAACCTCCTGCGAAACACGGCGGCATTCAACAAATGATCTCCCGGTGGCGAAGACCACCTCTATTCCCGAATCGCGTGCAAGCGCAAGAGCGTCGCGGTTCCGGCGCGAGACATTTCCCCCCCGGTCGAGCAGCGTTCCATCCAAATCAGTGACGAGGATTCTGCATTGCATGGAAGGTGCGGTCAAATGCTACACTTCGCCCCCTTATGGATCGAAAACGACTTGGCAATGTGCAACAGGCAGAGTTGACTGAAGGTCGGCTCAACGACGATTTTCTCTTCTGGCTCAAGACGAGTGGTCCCAATTGGCTGCTGGCGGTGCTGATGGTTGCCTGCCTCATGATGGGCTGGAACTGGTGGAAGAACCGCTCTGCCCAAGCACGCGATATTGCCTGGACCGAGTTGAATGCTGCCGACATTCCTGCGTCGCTCAAGGATGTCGCCGCCAAGCATGGTGATGTGGATTCGATTGCGACATACGCCCTGCTCAATGCCGGCGATCGATACTTGCAGAGCGTCGTGCTCGGCACACGATTTGACCGCGAGGCAAGCGCTCCTGATGCGAAAATCACGCCTGAGCTGAAAGCGGAATGGCTGGCAGAGGCGGATGCCCTCTATACCGATGTGATCAAGGCTTCGCAGGCCGATCCCAGTGGAAGTCGCAAGAGCTTCGAAGTGAGCGCGCAGTTCGGCCGCGCGGCAGTCGCAGAGACACGCGGTGATGTCGCTGCCGCCAAGACCAGCCTTGAAGCCGCAAACGCGCTCGCTGGCTCGAACTTTCCGTGGCTCGCAGAAACGGCCAAGGCGCGCATCGAATCTCTGGCCGTGATTTCGTCGCCATTTCCGATCCCAGCGGCGCCCGCGACGGCGCTTCCTCCTGGGATGACTGTGGTCACTCCCGCTGGAGTTCCGATCACTGACACCGATGCGATGCGATCATTGCTCGGTGACATGTACAAGGTGCCGTCGGCGACGGCAGCAGAACTCGCGCCTGCGCCTGCGCCAGAACCTGCGCCCGCTCCCGCGCCTGCGCCTGCGCCAGAACCTGCGCCTGCGCCAGAACCTGCGCCTGCGCCGAAGTGACGTGAGACGCGATCATGTTCGCCGCACCCCCAAGCGACGATCAACCGAACTCGGATGCCGTCACACGACCCAGTCTCTTGACGGCTGCGGGAACGGTCGATCGCGATGCGCTCCTTTCGCTCTACGAAGCTGCCGCCGTTGTCGACGATGATCATCCCGTCACGGTGTCGTTCACGCTGAGCCACGACCTCGACAAGCGGCTCGATCGTTATCTCGTCGACCGCGTGCCCTTTCTGAGCCGAACTTCACTGCAGCGGCTGATCGACGAAGATGCCGTGCTCGTCAATGGTCGCATCGCCAAGGCGAGTACCAAGCTGCGCAAGGGCGATGTCGTGGTGGCGATGCTTCCACCCCCGCCGAGCAGTGAGATTCCCGCCGAAGAAATGCCCCTCGACATCCTCTTCGAAGATGCCGAACTGATCGTGATCAACAAGGCCCCCGGACTCATCGTGCATCCAGCGCGCAGTCACAAGTCGGGAACGCTCATCAACGGGCTGGCGTGGCACTTTCAAAATAGAACCAGCGGTCAGCTCTCGACGGTCGGCAAGGAATTCGCTCGACCCGGTGTCGTGCATCGACTCGACAAGCACACCAGCGGCGTGATGGTCGCGGCGAAGAGTGATACCGCGCACTGGCGGCTCGGTAAGCAATTCGAAATGCGCCAGACACAGAAGCGATACATCGCACTCGTCCACGGCCATCCAGAACCACAGGCCGATCTCATCGATCTTCCGATGGGTAAGCACCCGACCATTCGCGAGAAATATGCGGTCCGCCATGACGACACCGGCAAGCCCTCACAAACGGTCTATCGCGTGCTCGAGGAGTACGAAGGATTCGCGCTGGTCGAACTCGAACTTCGCACCGGGCGCACCCACCAGATTCGGGTGCACATGTCACACCTTGGCTATCCACTCGTCGGCGATGACATGTATGGAGGCAAGCATGTGACCGAACGAGACTTCGGCGGATCCACCGACGAATCGCTGCTCAACCGTCAAGCATTGCACGCTGCACTCCTGGGATTCCGCCACCCCATTTCAAACGAGGCGCTGACATTTCAGGCACCGCTGTGGACCGACCTTCGCCGTGCAATCGACTTGCTGCGCACCCATCGCTTTCAGCGCAAGCTCGCCATGGGCGGAACGATCGTCAGCGTGCCGTGACAACTCGGATGGAGCCAGCCACGTTCAATTCCGCTTGATTCCGCGTACGGCACTCACAATTCCGATCGCGACCGCGCTTGGCTCCAAGTTTCCCTCACTGCGGTAGAAAACGACTGTTGAACCGCACGATCTCACCGCAGCGAGGGGATTCATGTCGCAAAGGCGCGCTTGCTAGAGCCGCTCTTCGCCGCTGGCGCGGCTCATCAGGGACCGGAGCGCCGTCCGCGGATCCATCCCAGCAAACAAGACCGCGTGAACCGCGCGGGTAATGGGCATCTCGACACCCATTCGATCTGCCAACTGCGCCACGACTTTGCAGGTGTCAACCCCTTCGACCACGGAGTCCATCGATCGAAGCGCCTCTGCACAGGTCGCTCCACGCCCGATCCGCTCGCCAAGTGTTCTGTTGCGCCCATCGGCACTGAAGCATGTTGTCGCCAAATCGCCGACGCCGGCGATCCCAAAGAATGTTTCTCGCCGACCGCCCAGCGCGATCCCCAGCCGAGACATTTCTGCGACTCCGCGCGCGAGAAGCGTGGCCTTGGCATTCATGCCCAGCTCCATTCCATCGACCATCCCCGCGGCGAGGGCGATCACATTCTTGATGGCACCCGCTGCCTCGACTCCCACCTGATCGCTCGAGCAATAGACCCGCCACCCCTCCCTGCCGAGCGCGTTCTGCACGCGCGCAACCGAACCCTCTTCATCGCCAGCGGCGATGAGCGCGGTGGGAAGCCCCCGCGCAACCTCGGTTGCAATGGTCGGACCAGAAAGCGTGACGACCTCAGAACCAATGCAAAGTTCGTGCAGCACCTCGCTCGGACGCAGGAGCGTTTCCATTTCAAATCCCTTGGCCACACTGACGATGACTGCGCTCCGCGGACAGTCATCGGTGAGAACCCTCCAAACCGAGCGCGCGTATTGGGAAGGAATGGCAGAGAGCACGAGATCAGCACCACCCAGCGCTTGGCGGCTGTCCTGTGTGATCGAAATGGAGGGGGCAATCTCGAGACTCGGCAGTCTGGGACTTCGTCGGGTGGCAAGCAGAGGCGCGACCTCCTCGGCATTGCGCCCCCAAAGCGAAACAGCGTGTCCCGCGCGCGCTGCGTGGCAGGCGAGCACGATCCCAAACTGTCCACAGCCGATCACCGCGATCCGTTCTGCCATCCAATCACCCTACCACGACTTCGTTCACGCAGCCGCGCTACTCTAGCGCGCACCTTGGAGAACTCTTGACAATGACCAGTTTGAATGGAACGACCACGACTCTGCAGTCCGAAAGGGATGCCGACTCGGCACTCGGAGGCGTCCGCCTCGAACGACGACTCTTCATCGCGCTCTGCGGCGGCATGCTGCTCCTCGTGGCCTGGCTCGGGGAGGCTCTCTTGAGCGTTGAGGCCTCGGTCGCCCAGATTCCTGCGGTCATCGGCGCGATCATGCTGACCGTGCCGATGGCCATCGGCGCGCTCAAGGAACTTCGTGTTGGTCGACCATCGAGTGACTCACTCGCCACGCTGGCCGTGCTTGCCGCGATGGCCAATCACCTCTACTTGGCCGCAGGATTCCTAGCGTTTTTCTTGTGGCTCTCCGAACTGATCCTCTCGCGCACGGCATGGGGAGCGCAGCGGGCCATTCGAGAATTGCTCGAACTGACCCCCGACATGGCACGCATCGTGGACGCATCGGGGGCAGAACGCGAAGTCAGTCGAACGATCCTGAAGGTCGGCAATGTCGTGCGCGTGCGTCCCGGCGAAAATCTTCCTGCGGATGGTCGAATCACGCGCGGGACCAGCAACATCAACCAGGCCTCGCTGACCGGAGAAGCGGTGCCGGTTGAAGCCCAGCCTGGACTCGATGTCTACGCGGGCACAACCAACCTGACTGGACAGATCGATATTGAAGTGACTGCTGTTGCCGGTGACACGACGATCGGCAAGGTGGAATCCCTCATCCGCGAGGCGGAGAGTTCGCGCAGTGACAGGCAGGAACTCATCGAAAGACTGGCCTCTTACTATGTGCCGGTTGTGCTGATGGTGGCTGGGCTAGTCTGGTTTTTCACCAGCAAGAGTGCGATCCCAGAGATTCGAGCCGATGCGGCGGTGCGCGCGATCACGGTGCTCGTGGTCACCTGCCCTGGTGCACTTCTGATCGCCTATCCAACAGCCATGGTCGCTGCATTCGCCGCAGCCGCGCGCATGGGAATCATGATCAAACAGACGCGCACGCTCGAAGCTGCTGGGCGCATCGATACCGTCGTCCTGGACAAGACCGGCACGCTAACCACCGGCAAGTTCAGCGTGAGCCGACTCGCTCCAGTCGAGGGATCGGAGGGGGCAGCGCTGCTGCAGGCAGCTGCCGATTGTGAGCAGTCATCGAACCATCCGCTGGCTCGCAGCATTCTCGAGACTGCGACGCGCGCGCGAATTGTTCCGGCGGAACTCTCGTCTTATGAAGAATTGCACGGGCGGGGTGTGACCGCAAAGACCACGGCCGGAGGCACACTTCACGCGGGTCGCGCTCAGTGGTTGCGCGAACTCAATCCTGCTCTCGCAGATGCGATCCAGAAAGTGGAAGAGCGCATCGAAGGGATGTCCAGCGTGCATGTGATGCGCAATGGCATCTATCTCGGAGCCGTGGGACTCGAGGACAAGCTTCGCCAGCACGCCGCCGAAAGCGTCACGCGCCTGCGGCAGCTCGGGGTGCGCAGGGTGTGCATTTTTACGGGTGATCGCCTGGCGGTCGCGCGGCAAGTGGGAGAGGCGGTCGGGGTCGACACGATCGAAGCAGAGTGTCTTCCTGAAGAAAAACATGAAGAATTGAAATACTTGCTTCAGCGGGGACACAAGGTTCTCGTGGTCGGCGACGGAATCAATGACGGACCGATCCTCGCCAGCGCCGATGTGGGGGTGGCGATGGGACTCTCTGGATCGGACATCGCCACCAATAGCGCGGGCGTGGCGCTTATGAATGAAGACCTGCGGCACATCCCATTTCTGCTCGAGCTGGCAAGCAAGGCGCGCGGGGTCATCGGCGTGAACATCGCCGTGAGCCTCCTGCTGGCGACCATCGGTCTGGCACTGGCGGCGACGGGACAGATCGACATCTGGGTGACCCCCTTCTATCAAGCCGCGGCCTACATTTTCGTGATCGCCAACAGCCTGCGACTGGTGCGATTTGGCGAGGAGCACGCTGATTCAGAAGAGATTCGGCGCATGATGGAATCCAGCCGCGCGCAGAAACCAATTCGTGCGGCGCCGAGGCTTGCGACGAGCGCGTGAACAATTCGGGTTGCCTGGCGCGACCCCCAGTGGCGCAGTCGCGCGCGAGCGCGTGACCGCAGGCGCAGTTGCGTTCGCTCTGGTGACCGCAGGCGCAGGCGCGCAGCAGGCGCCCGAACCGGGCGCGCTCATCTTTGCGAGATCTTGCCTTCCATGTCATGCGCGGGAAAGTCCCGTTGGGCTGGACTTCTCAACTCCAGAGGTCCTCCGCAGGCGCGCACCGACTGCTGCGGCCGTGGTGCGATCGGGACTCATGCCACCATGGCTTCCGAGTACGGCGGGTGCGCCGCTGAGCCATGCGCGCGTACTCACCCAAACGGATCGGGCAACGCTCATTGCCTGGCTCGATCGTGGCGCGCCGATCCCCCCGCTGGCGGCTCGCGCGATTCCGCTTTCATCCACAACTGCACTTCCCGCCGCGAAACCATGGGCACCCGTCGACGCTGGCCTGTCGATTCGAATTGCAGATGGATGGCAGGTCGAGGCGGATCCGGGAATGAAGCTGCGATCGTTTGCGGTCGCATCGCCGACTGAATCTGATCTCCTCGTGCGCACGATCGAGATGCGCGCTGACGAGCCCGGACTGGTGCACGCTGTTTCGCTTCTGTGGGACGAAACTGGCTTCGGAGCACGACTTGATCGCGGCGATCCCCTGCCGGGCTACGACGCGGTGGGAGACATTGGACTTCAATGGTCGGGATCGGGTGGGTCCGTTTCGCGCTTGATGCCGCGCTTCGGATTGCCGGCGGGCTACGCGATCCGCATCCCGGCGCAGGCGACGCTGGTCGCAGAGGTTCATGCCGAGGGGCGCGGAAAGGTCGAGTCGCCCGGGATCACTGTGCGCCTTTACCCGCCTTACGAACCCGTTCGCGTTCTCCAACCACTTTCCTTCAGCGGTGTTCGACCGGTCACGGTCACGGAGCCGATTACTGCGGTTGCGATCAACATTCGCGCTTCATCGCGGGTGCAATCGATTCAAGTGGTCGCGATCGATTCGACCGGAATCGCGCGCACGCTGCTCGACATCCCAGAGTGGAATGAGCGACTCGCAGAACCCTGGATCTTCGAACCTCCCGTTGTGCTTGCGGCGGGATCAGAGCTCGTCGTCCGATCAACGCTCAGCATCGAGGCGAAACAGTTTCCACTCGACGCACATGCCGCGGCTATGAGCATTCCGACGGTCGTGGTCCTCGTCGCCCGTGACGACGACCCGATCTGCGAGTGAGCGAGTGAGCGCGTGCGTGAGCGCGCGCGCACTCAGGCGATCGTGACCTTCGGGTTGAGATAAACATCCTGAATTGCATTGAGCAACTTGACGCCCTCGGCCATCGGTCGTTGAAATGACTTTCGCCCTGAAATCAAGCCGGTTCCACCGGCGCGCTTGTTGATCACCGCCGTGCGCACCGCATCGGCGAAGTCGTTCGCCCCACTGGCGCCACCCGAGTTGATGAGTCCCGACCGGCCCGCGAAACAGTTGAGCACCTGGTAGCGGGTGAGATCGATCGGGTGATCGGTTGAGAGTTCTGTGTAGATGCGCGGATCAAATTTTCCGTAACTCGATCCACCCATGTTCAAGGCCTGATACCCGCCGTTGCGATCGGCCTGCTTCTGCTTGATGATGTCTGCTTGGATGGTGACGCCGAGATGGTTGGCCTGTCCGGTGAGGTCTGCGCTGGTGTGATAGTCCTTGCCATCTTTCACAAAGGAACTGTTGCGCAGGTAGCACCAGAGCACTGTCACCATGCCAAGTTCATGGGCGTGCTGAAAGGCTTCCGAGATTTCGACGATCTGCCGATCCGAATCGTCGGATCCGAAATAGATGGTCGCGCCAACAGCGGCGGCGCCGAGGTTCCAGGCCTCCTCGACCGACCCAAAGAGAATCTGCTTGTGCTGATTCGGGAACGTGAGCAATTCGTTGTGATTGATCTTCACCAGGAAGGGAATCTTGTGGGCATATGTGCGGGACACGGATCCAAAGACACCAAATGTCGTGGCGACTGCGTTGCAACCACCCTCGATCGCCAACTTGATGATGTTCTCGCCGTCGAAATAGATCGGGTTCTTCGCGAAACTCGCTCCCGCGGAGTGCTCGATCCCCTGATCGACTGGAAGAATGCTGCAGTAGCCCGTTCCCGCCAGGCGACCGTGGTTGAACAGGGCTTGCATGTTGCGCAAGACTTGCGGATTCCGATCGCTCTGGATCCAGGTGCGGTCGATGAAATCGGGGCCCGGCAGATGCAAGAGGTCCTTGCTGACTTTTGCGCGGTAATTGAGGAGTTCTTGCCCGTCAGAGCCAAGCAGTTCTTCAAGTGAAGGGATCGCGCCGGATGTTGGGGATCGGGTGGCAGTGCTCGACATCGAAATCGCTCCTTGGGTTGATGGAAAAATCGAGGATACCACGGTGCCGCGACTCGATTCATCGGTGACAATGCCCGGGCATGCTTGTCTACGCAGGAATCGATGAAGCGGGTTACGGTCCACTCCTCGGACCGCTCTGCGTTGCCTGCTCGGCCTGGACAATCGAAGGGGCGAGCGACCCTCTCGCGCCGCCCGATCTTTGGAAGTCGCTTTCGCGGGCAGTTTGCAGGAGTGCCAGGGATCGCCGGGGCCGCATTGCGATCAATGACAGCAAGAAACTCAAGGGAGCTGGGGCGAGCGGCGGGCATCCGATGCGTTCTATCGAACGCGGCGTGCTCGCGGCGCTCTGCCACGGCGCCGAGACAACTCCGATCACCACCGACAACGATCTCTTCGCCCGAGTCGGTTGCGCTGATCTCGCTGCCCACGCGCCTTGGTATGTCGGGTCGACTGCTCTGCCGTGGGCTTGCGAGGCGGCCCAGATTCAGATTGCTTGCGCCATGCTGCGCCGTGCGGCGCTCGATGGGCAGATCATGGGCCATGGTGTGGCCTGCCACACAGTCGACGCAGATGGCATCAACGCTGCCGCGCAGCGGGGAATGGTGAAAACCAGCCTCCCCTGGTCGATCCTGATTGATCATGTCAACAGTCTGCGGACTCGATGGCCAACGACTCCGATTCGGGTTGCGGCGGATCGCCAGAGTGGGCGGATGAATTATCGCGACGACCTGATGCGCGCCTTCCCGAGTGAACGACTGACGGTCATCAAGGAAGACGCGCGCGAGAGTCTCTATCGACTCGACCGCAGCGATGCGCCGCTGGTCATTTCCTTCACGGTCGCGGGCGAGACCGGTCACCTACCAATTGCGCTGGCCTCGATGGCCGCCAAGTATGTCCGCGAACTTTGGATGGCACGGCTGAATCGCTGGTTCTTGGAGCGCGTCAGCAACCTCGCCCCAACCGCCGGCTATGTGAAGGATGGGCGACGATTCGTGGGTTGCGTGCGGGGAGCGCTCGCCGCCAGCGGAGTCGATGAATCCCGGTTGATTCGCACGATTTGAAGGGACGATTCCTCGAAGGATCGGCAGGGAATTCGAGACACTGGCGTATTGACCATATCCCGTCCCTTGCTAGACTTCGGGACTCTTTACTACTGGAGTTCACGACACAATGGCTATCAATCTCAAGCACGTTCGCAACATCGGCATCTGCGCTCACATCGACGCCGGTAAGACCACGGTCACCGAGCGAATTCTTTTTTACACAGGCAAGATTCATCGTATGGGTGAGGTGCACGAGGGCACTGCCACGATGGACTCATTGGTCGAAGAGCAAGAGCGCGGGATCACCATTCAGTCGGCTGCAACGACCTGTCCCTGGGATCACCTGGGCATCGAATACAAGATCAACCTGATCGATACGCCGGGCCATGTCGACTTCACCATCGAAGTGGAGCGTTCGCTGCGCGTCCTCGACGGAGCTGTTGCCGTGTTTGACGGCAAGGAAGGTGTCGAGGCCCAGAGCGAAACGGTGTGGCGTCAGGCCGACCGTTATGGCGTCCCCCGCTTGTGTCTCATCAACAAGATGGACAAGCTCGGCGCAGATTTCGAATACTCATTCGGATCGATTCTCACTCGCCTAGGCGCGAACGGGATTCCGATTCAGTTTCCACTCGGCTGGGGCAACGAATTCAAGGGGATCGTCGATCTGATGACCATGCGCGCCATGTACTGGTCGGCCGAGGATGATGGTCAGGAGATCAAAGAGACTGACATCCCCGAAGAGTGGGCGGACAAGGCGCTCGAGTGGCGTCACAAGATGGTTGAGAAGATCGCCGAACTCGACGACGCGCTCACCGAGAAGTATCTCACCGATCCAAACTCGCTCACGGTTCCAGAGATGAAGGCAGTGCTGCGCCAGGCAACCATCGATCTGCGCGCTTTCCCAGTTCTCTGCGGTTCAGCGTTGAAGTATGTCGGCGTCCAGACGGTGCTTGGTGCGGTCATCGATTACCTGCCCTGCCCCACGGAGCGACCCGATGTCGAAGGGGTCGACGCGCGCGATCCAAGCATCAAGCTGAGTCGCCCACACACCGAAAACGCGCCATTTTCTGCCCTGGTTTTCAAGGTCGTATCCGATGTTGCCGGAACGCTGACCTATCTGCGCGTCTACTCGGGCAAGCTCGCCAAGGGATCACGGGTGCTCAATCCCGGCAACGACCGCAAGGAGAATGTCTCGCGACTCTACGAGATGCACTCGCAGCATCGCAATGCCCTCGACGAGACTGGCGCTGGTCAAATCGTTGCGGTGGTTGGACTCAAGGACTCGTTCACCGGCGACACCCTCTGCGATCTCGACCATCCCATCGTTCTGGAAAGAATGACCTTCCCAGAACCGGTTATCTCGATGTCGATCGAACCCAACACGGCGGATGACAAGAAGAAGTTGGGTGAAGCGCTCACCACGATTCGCCGCGAGGATCCCTCCTTCCGCTCGAACTACAACGAAGAGACGGGCGAGACAATCATCTCGGGCATGGGTGAGCTGCACTTGGAAATCATCAAGAACAAGCTGGTGCGCGATATGAAGATCGGCGTCAGCGTTGGCAAGCCTCGCGTTGCATACCGCGAGACGATCACGGGATCGGCTGAGCGCGTACGAGGACTCTTCAAGAAGCAGTCTGGTGGTCGCGGACAGTACGGCGATGCCGTTGTCAATGTCCGTCCGATGACCAAGGACGAAGCGATTGCCGAAGAACTGGTGATGAAGAATGGCGTGGTCTTCGAAGACAAGGTCTCGGGAGGCGTCATCCCACGCGAGTTCATCCCCAGCATCGAGTACGGCGCGCGGCAAGCAGCTGCGAGCGGAATCTTGGGCGGCTATCCGGTCATCAATGTCAAGGTCGAATTGGTGTACGGTTCATATCACGATGTCGATTCGAGCCAGATCGCCTTCGAGCAAGCGGGCGCGCTGGCCTTCCGCGAAGCCTGCACCGAAGCGGGTCTGGCATTGCTCGAGCCGATCATGAAACTGGTCGTCACGACGCCTGACGAATTCTTCGGCAGCGTCTCGGGTGACATTGCTAGCCGCCGCGGACAGATCACCGACAGCGAAGTGCGTGGCGTCGTGCGACTCGTGACCGCCGAGGTTCCGCTCTCAGAACTCTTCGGTTACACCACGAGTTTGCGCTCGATGAGTCAGGGTCGGGCATCGAGTTCGATGGAGCCACTGACCTACCGCATCATGCCGGAACGGTTGAAGGACGAAGTTCTCGCCAAGCAGTGAGTGCGAATACCCGCGAGTTCCCGTGAGCACATCGGCCGATTCGCATTGGCTGGGTGTTGCGGCGAGACTCGCGCTTCGCGGTCATGGCGGGGCAGAGCCCAACCCGATGGTTGGTTGTGTGATCATTGCACCAGATGGATCACAAGTTGGATGGGGATACCACGCCCGCTGCGGTCACGCCCATGCCGAGGCCGCCGCGCTGGCTCGCGCTGGGAGCGCGGCGCGCGGATCGACCGCGTTTGTAACACTCGAACCCTGCGCCCATCATGGCCGAACGCCTCCCTGCTGCGACGCGCTCATCGCCAGCGGTGTCCGACGCGTCGTGTATGGAGTGACCGACCCGCACTCGGCCGCCGCAGGCGGCGCCGCGCGATTGCGTGCCGCCGGCGTCGCGGTTGACCAAGTGGACCATGTAGGTTGCGATCGTGTTTCGGCGCCGTTTGTGCGGCGTATGCGATTCCACTCACCCTGGGTCGTTGCTAAGTGGGCCCAGACACTCGATGGCCGAACGGCAACCCGCTCGGGTGACAGTCGCTGGATCAGTTGCCCCGCGAGTCGAGCGATGGTCCACCGCGAGCGCAGCCGCGTGGACGCCGTGATGGTTGGAATCGGAACGGTGCTTGCCGATGATCCAAATCTTTTGCCACGGATCAGCACTCCGCGGCGCATTCCCCGTCGCATCATCGTCGATCCTGGACTGGTGATTCCCCTCGACGCCCAAGTGATTCGTACGGCATCGAAGGGACCGGTGGCGATCGCAGCGCATGGGCGGGCGATCGATGCGCTGGCGCAAGGTCGCCGAAGCGAGTTCACGCACGCGGGTGTGGAATTGCTTGCGCTCCAGTCCGTGCCCCCCGATTGCGCGCCCCGATCCTTTCGCGGATTGCAGGCGGGAACCATGCCGGCGCTCTTGCATGGCTTGTACGCCGCGGGTGTTTCGACGCTGCTGGTCGAGGGCGGCGCGGGTCTGATCGGCGCGCTCTTGGATGAGGATCTCGTGGATGACGCCTGGTGTTTTACGGCCCCTCTGGCGCTGGCAGATGGATCCGGCGCGCCCATCGCAACTGGTCATGGTCGACCCTTGATGATCGATGCACTGCGTTTCGAACTTCTCGACATTCGTCGGCGGGGGGTGGATGCGATGACCCACTGGCGGCGCGCGGTTCAGCGTTGAACTGAATTGGGCGGCGCCGCACCAGACGCTGAGGGATCACTCGCGTATGCGGCCCGGTCGAGCTGGAGCGAAAGACTCGCCGGGAAGACACGTAGAACGCCCGATCCGTCGTCGATCCCGAAGCGACCCTCGTTTCCCTCACGCGAGATCGTCAGCGTCGCGATCTCGCGTTCGTCGAATGACTCGAGGGCGATGCGTCCGATCACAAGATCCCCGGGCACTGCCGTGAGCATTATGTCCGTGGCGCGAACGGCACAGAGCTTTGAAAGGAGACCCTCGACGGCAGCGCCCTGTGCGGGGTGCGACCCCGACGCATCGGTGATATTCCACGCGCCGCCGCTTCGCTCCATTCGCACCGACTCTCCGCCCGTGGGTTCAATGCGAATCGCCCCAACATCCTCGGGACGCAATCCCGTCGCGGTCGGATCGACCATGAGCAAAGACTGCGGGACCGCCGCGGCGACAGCGGTCCCATCGATTTCGATGATCGTCTCTGGGTGATTGGCCAGGCGCGCGAACCGCTCCGCCGCCTGCGGCCGAATCGGCGCGCCGATTTCCAATCGCTCGACGCTGGGCTCGACGATCACCCGCCCGTCGGTACCCGACTTGCGCGTGGTGGCGTGAATCTCAACGACAGCACTCGGCGCGTGCAATCCAAATGGAAGGAGGTCCAACGGTTGATCGACCACGAAACCACTTGCCTGCGCGCGGGCGAGCGCCTCGAGCCAGCGTTCGATCGCCGTGCGATCCGCGCGGGTCTTGAATGGCGATATGACACTCCAGGATGATCCGCTGCGAACAACCTCAAGCCGCTGGCGCGTGCCATCGCGTGCCGCACTCTCGCAAATCAATCGCTGGCAGTCGACATCCGCCCGCGAGAAAAGCAGCGTGTGTCGCCACTGACGAATATCACTGAGGAGCGCGGCATCGTGGAGTGTCGACCGAGCGATACCGGGCTGGCCCTCTGTCTCGACCCAGGCAAATCCAGCGGGCAATCGGGCGCCCAATCCAATTTGGACCGCACCATCCTGCCATGAGAACTTGACGAAAGGTGCGTCGTCGCGCAGTCCCACGGAGTCCAGCAGCGCCGTGCGCTCGGAATCGGATACCGGCACTTCACGCGAAGTGAGGGCGCTGGCGCACTCCAGCAGCGCTGCTATGGATGTGCTCTCGACAGGAAACTCAAATGGCGCACGCTGAAACCAGCGACCATCGCGCCGCTCGAATGCGAATCCACTGCCCGCGCCGCGAGAGACTTCGACCCGATCGACTTCGGACCAGGGCACCGATCCGCGCGGGAAGGAGAGCGCGAATCCCGCATCGCTTGATTCGGATTGTTGGCCGCTATGCGAATTCCAGAGTGCCCATCCAGAGAACCACACCATCGCTGCGAGGACCCAGAGGATCATGAGGTTGCGCGCTGTCATGATCGCGACCTCCAACGGACGAGAAGGAATCCAACAAGGAGCGAGAGCATCGGCAGCCCCACCGCCAACCCAGCCGTGTACTGCAATCGCGCACCGAGCGAGAGTGGACTGATGCGTGGAGCCTCGCGACCACTCCCGCCATTTCCAAGTCTCGCATCGAGCCCGGCAAGCCAGAGCGTTCCATTCACGGCGAACTCGCGATTGCCTGGATTGAGAAGCGCGTCGCGCCCCCCGCCAAGCGAGCGAGCCGAATCAACCACAGAACTTGCCATCCACGAGGGCGATCCGACCACAATGGCACGAACGGCACGCGCGCCTGGCGTGCTTCGCGTGATCGCTGCTGCCACCGAAATCGGTTCTGTCAGCAACTTGGTCGACCTGGGATCCGGTGTTCGACGGCGCCAATCACGTTCCACAGACCGGCTCGGTTCCACCCCCGCGGCAAGCAAGTCGAAAGAAGTTGTTTGCTGCGAATCGCCCGCAATTTTCGCAACCGGAATGGCCACCGAAAAGCCGAGGTGCTGGCCCTCGAGCGCGACGGCGAGCGGGTTGCTCGAACGAATGACCGCGATGTCGAGCTTTGTGCGCCGCTCGGTCTCTCCCTCCGAAACGGGAATGTCATCGACGATGACCGCGTCGGAGAGTGCGCGTGCCCCGAGTGCTGCAGCAATCTCGCTCCAGGGATCGGATCGACCCGCGAGCGGCCGCAAGCTCGGACCAATCGAGAGGAAGATCGGCGCCCCTTCCGTAACGAGGCCAGTGACAGCCTCGAGCAATGCCCGTTCGGACGCACTCCGATCGACTGCGACTGTTCGCGGCGTGATCACCATCCACGCACAAAGGTCGCCTGCAATGGGTCGGGGCTCCGCGGTCACCCGCCACTCGCGAACGACGATTCGCGCCGCTCGCGCGGCATCGGCGATTGCGCAGGCGTCGAACCCATCGGATGCCGGAGTCAACATCGACCGGTCCTCGGCGTGCACCACAATCAGCTGCGGGTTCTGGTCATCCAGAATGCTGCGAATCGCCCCGTCAATCAGTTGTTCCATGCGAAAGCGCCGGTCAAATCGCACGGTGGCTCCTTGATCGGCTGCGTTGACCCGCAGCGCATCATCCGTCAGAAATGCGACACCGCTGGGGGACTCGATCACGACTCCACCGCCGCGCGCAAGTCCAATCGATACTTCCGTGAGCTGATCGCGCGCCAGTGCATCGAGGGTGTCGACCGTTCGCAGCAGTGCCCGCGCGTGGGTCTCGAGCACCGGACGCATTCGAAGTGCGAGTCGACGAACGGGATCTGGTGCTCGGGCATCGACCTCGCGGCTCGCCAGCCAACTCGCCAGTTGACCGAGCTGCATCGCCCAGTCTCGGTTGTTACTCGCCAGAACATCGGCGACTTCGCAAGAGTCCGGCAGCGCGCGATCGGGCCGCTGGGACTGCATGGTCCGCAGGGTTTGCAGGAAGACCGGGGCGCCGCTCGCAAGGGCCGAAAACGCACTGGCGATCTGCTCGATCGGCTGGCGATCCGCCGCGTCGACGGGAAGATCTGCGAGGACCGCAGAGATCTTCGGCACTTCTCCCGCGCCCTCGGTTGCGAGTGATGCGAATTCTTCGATCCCCTTGGCGACCGCACTCAACATGTCGGTGGTTGAACCCCGTCGGCGCGCCACCAGATCACCGACCCACTGCGAATACTCCGCGGCACCTTCTGGGGTTGAGGGATCCATCCGCTGGTGTGCAATCGGTGATACACCGCCGACCGCCGCGAACGAATCGAGAACCTCGCTCAACTGCGCGGTTACGGCGCTGTCGAGTCCACCAGTCGGCGCGATCCAGGTGGCCCGCCATCCGGGTGGCAATTGCGCGACCATCCGGGCAGTCCGTTCGTTGACAACCCATCCCCGACTCTTGGTGGCGTCGATTGAAACGCGAACGGGTGGCGCGTGAAAGACCACTGCCAACCCAATTGCCAGTGCGAATGCGCCAACGATTCCCAGGGCGAGGCGAAGGCGTGTGCCCAGCGCACTTCGATGGCTCCCCCGCTCTGCTTCGGTCGATTGGATCGCTCCCGCGGCAAAGAGAAATGCTCCCGTGACAGCGAGGAAGTAGAGAATGTTTGAGGAGTCGAGTGCACCGTTGAGAAAACCCTCGAGCCTGCGAACAGGATCGGCGGCAAAGAGCAGATCGGCCTCGGCACTCGGCAGAACCGGCGCGAGCGAACGAATCGCAATCAGCAAGACCAGCCACGAAAAGAATGTCGTGAGATAGGCGACCGCCGCGCTGGTCGTGATGGATCCAAAGAAGAGTCCACTCGCGAGATAGGCTGATCCCACCAAGAGCACGCCAATCGTGGCGCAAAGCGCTTCGGCTACATCGGGTCGCGCGACGGACTCGAGCACCGCAAAAGGACCGCCAAGTCCGACTGCGCACAAGAGCGCGAGCACGCACATTCCTGCCAGGTATCGACCGCCGATGATTGCCGCCACGCTTGCGGGGCTGGTCGCGAGGACCTCCCAGAATCCGGTGCGCCGGTCTTCGGTGGTCGGGCGCAGCGAAAGTGCCGGCGCGGTCAGGAGCATGGCCCACCCCGCCGCCGCCGCGACGGTGCGCAATTCTGCGGGCGATCCAGGAACGAGGACTGCGATCCCAGTAATGACTCCCGTCAAGAAGGTGAAGATCGCCAGCGCCCCCCACGCGGTGGGGGTGAAAAAGAGCGCGGCACATTCGCGCCGCGCGAGTGTGAGGAGATCGCGCATCACGCGGGATCCTCGGCGCCGGCAACAGGAACGAGGCGTTGAAATATCTCCTCGAGTGAGGGATTCACCCGCTCGAATCGGCGGACGCTGGCTCGCGCTGCGCTGAGCGATTCCCCGATGGTCGCGGTGAGGGCGCTCGCCGACTCGCCGTCCACCTCAACATCGATTCGGCTCCATCCGGCTTCAAGCGATCGAGTGCGCACCGCAATCACACCGACGATTGCGCGCAGGGCATTGAGATCGCACCCAGTCGCTTCGATCTCGATACGCACCCCCACAGCACCGATGCGCCGCAGATCGGTGGCGCTGCCGCTGGCGATCAACCGGCCGCCCCCAATGAGCACCAGGTGATCACAGGTCGCCTCGACCTCGGCGAGGTTGTGACTCGAGAAGAGAACCGTGTGATCGCCCCGAAGCGTGCGAACCAATTCCCGAAACGACATCGCTGCGGCGGGATCGAGACCAGCCCCAGGCTCATCCAGAATGATCACGCTCGGCGCAGAAACCAGCGCAGCGGCCAATCCCGCTCGTTGCCGAAATCCACGGCTGAGCGCACCGAGAAGCTTGTTTCGCACCGCGTTGAGATCGCAACGCTCCAGCGCGCACTCGATCGCGCCACGCCGCGCCGCCCGTTCAATGCCCCACAAATCACATCGAAACTTGAGGTACTCACCCACGGTCAGCTCAGCCGGCAAGGGATTCGTCTCTGGCAGATACCCAAGCCACCGTCGTGCGGCGCGGTCATCTTTGGTCACATCCAATCCCGAGAGAAGGAGTCGCCCCGCCGTCGGGCGGATCGCCCCCGCAAGCATACGAATGGTCGTGGTTTTGCCCGCACCGTTTGGACCGAGGAAGCCGCAGACCGATCCTGCAGGAACTTGAAACGAAAGATCAGTTACGGCATGAAAGGCACCGAATGACTTGTGAACGCGGTCAACGACGATCATGGGAAGCGTTTCGAGTGTAGACGAACCGTACACTCCATCGACCCATGGCTGAGCCAGCGCCCAACCATCCCCGTCAAGAGTTCACCGAGTTCTTTGATAATGTCGGTTCTGGCGTGGGTGTGGTGGACGCATCTGGAGAGGTGCTCTGGATGAGTTCGCGACTTGCGGAGCATTCTCCCGAGACATTGCGGATGTTCACCGAATTGTGCGCCGATGCAATCAAAGATTTTACAACTTCGCCGACCTTGCATATCCGCAAGCGATTCGGCTCTGGAAACCGTTTCTTCGAGCTCTTGATCTCGCCGACGATTGATCACCGTGCGACTGGAATTCTGCTCGATGTCACCACCGGAACACGGTTGAGCGATCGGCTCGAAGCTGTCGATCTCGCTGGCGCAGACCTGCTCGACCTCGATGCCCAGATCGTGAATCCCCTGAATGTTGCCGAGCGATTAGCGCTCCTCGAGGGCAAGATCGCCAGCACCATGCGCACGCTTTTCAACGATCAACCCTTTGAGGTGCGACTTCGCAACCGAAAGACGGAGCAACTCGAACTGGTCATCGGACACGGCATCGAACCACTGCGGATCGGCGAATCCATTTACGCGCGCAGTACGGGCAACGGCATCTCCGGCTGGGTGGCCTCGACGGGCGAGAGTTACATCGCTCGGGATTGCGATAGCGATCCACTCAGTGTTCCAGGGCTCGTTGGGGCTCGTTCGAGTTTGACGGTTCCGCTCTTGCTGCGCGACCGCGTGATCGGTGTTGTGAATGTCGAATCGCTTCAAGCCGATGCGTTCACAGACGAAGATCGCCTGGCGCTTGAGACATACGGCCGCTATCAGGCGATGGCGCTCAATATTCTCGACATGCTGATCGTGGAGCGATCATCGACGAGCGAGCGGGTTTCGGCCACGCTCCGCGAAGAGGTCGCGGTTCCCCAACAAAGGCTTCGCGACGCGACCCGCGACCTCGCCGGGGGAAAGCTCGGGGCGTATGAGCAACTCGAGAGCGCCCTGGAAACGCTCGACGCACGGATCAAGGGTGCCACAGCGGGACCGCAATCGGTGCTGGGAATCGACCGACTCCCCCGCGATCGCAGTCGCGATCAGTTCATCAGTGGAAAGCGCATTCTCGTCGCAGACGATGACGCAAATGTTCGCGAGACGATCCAAGGACTCCTCCAAGAGGCCGGCGCCATTGTGGAGAACCGTGCCGATGGCAGCGCGGCGCTCGATCTCATCCGCCGCGCACGCGATGAAGGGCGACCGTTCGATCTGGTGATCTCGGATGTGCGAATGCCCGACCGAAACGGATACGAGGTCTTTCGGGGAACGCGGGAGTGCACGCCACACTGTGCGTTCTTGATGATGACTGGATTTGGATACGACCCCAATCACTCGATCGTCCGATCAACACAGGATGGACTCCACCACTTTCTCTTCAAACCCTTCCAGGCCGGCGTGCTCTTGGAAGAGGTGCGCAAGGCGCTCGGCGCACCAGCTTGATCAGTCCGTGTCGGCATCGGTGCGCGCAGCAAGCACGCGGGGATGCCCCTCGAGGTCCGGGCGAATTTCAATCTCAGTGAGTCCATGGCTTGCCGCGATGGCCGCGGCGGCGGCTCCCTGGCTCGAACTGATTTCGACCAGGACCGTCCCGCGCGGTTTGAGCCAGATGGGCGCGCAGGAGAGAACTCTGCGGACCATATCGAGTCCGTCGATCCCCCCGCGCAGGGCCGACTCTGGCTCGAATTCGCGCACATTTCGCGGCACCTCGGCCCACTCAACATCGCTGATGTAGGGCGGGTTCGACACAATGAGGTCGAATGAGTTTTCAAATCCGCGACCGACGAATGGGCGATCGAGATCGCCAACCTCGATCGTGATCACGGCACCGAGCTTGTGGGCGTCGACATTTCGCTGGGCGAGTGCAGCAGCCGGCGCCGAACTTTCCGTGGCGTACACCTCGCAAACGCGGCCGCGCTCGACTGCCGATTCGTCCGGCGCTGGCAGAAGTTCACCCGACTCTCCAGCCGATCCGCGCTGCCAGGCAAGTTGGCGGCGACCTCCTTGGGAGAGCATCAGCGATCGCGCGATCGCAATGGCGATGCAACCAGAACCGGTGCACAGGTCGGCGATTCGCAGTGGCCCCGCGTTGGCATCGTTCACCGCTCGCAGCCGCTCGATTGCCAGCGACACCAACGATTCAGTCGAGGGTCGCGGAATCAGGGTCGACGATCCAACCTCCAATTCGAACCCAAAGAAGCTCCATCGTCCCACCAGGTACTGCACCGGCTCGTGTCGACCAGCCCGTTTCACAAGCGATCGGAGCAGTTCCAGTTCCGCTGACTCGGCGATTCGATCGACATCCATATACAAACGCATTCGATCGCAGCAGAGCACATGGGCTAGCAACAAGTCTGCACACACCCCAGGTGAGTCAACTTCGTGGCTCGTCAGATACTCCTTGATCCACTCTCGAAGTCGGCGGACCGACCATGTTTCTGCCATCACTCAATCGTAACGAGATGCCAGTACGATCCTCCTCCCGCCAGAACACCAGAATGATCCAAGCAGACACAACACGAATCCTTGAATCACTACGAGCTGATCGCCAGTGCACCGGTGCCTTTGCCAGCCTTCGCGTCGACGGCGCTCGACTGGTCTGCCAGGCGAAGGGTGCCGAGGCTGAGTATGCGCTCGAAGCCCTCGAGACGGGATGGCGCATCTCACTCTCAACGGCCGACCGTTGGTTGAGTGAGTCGATCGAGTCGCAATTGGTTGAGTCGCGCGAGTCACTCGAAGAGTTGCTCGAGGAAGAACTCAAGGACTTGGACTGCAACGATCCCGCCCCAAAGATGCGCCACTTTCGAAACGAAGCCAAGCGCTTCGTGTTTGAATGCACATTTGCAGATTCGGCGCGCGCGCGCACCTACTTCTTGGCATTCGAGTCGATGTTTCGGCAGCTCGGGGATATGTCGGAGTCGGGGGGGCATTGATGTCTGCCCCTAGGGTGCTCATGCTTGGATGGGAGTTTCCCCCATTCATCACCGGCGGGCTCGGGACCGCCTGCCATGGCCTGACGCGCGGGCTCACCAGCGCCGGTTGCGATATCACCTTCGCACTCCCGCGAGCGATTGACCAATCGCACGCATCGCATGTGCGATTGCTCTCGCCCGCGAGCGCAGCCGTCGAGGCATCGACCTGGGTTGCGCCTCCAGAGGGGACGATCACCGAATCCGTGGTCTCGCCGCAGGAACTGGAACAGTCAACATCGTCGGCCTTGGAAACCGTGCGCCGCAGCTCTCTTGCCCGCGGCACCCCACAACGAATCAAGATCCTCGACCTCGCCGCGACGCAGGAGAGCGCCTACGCCTCGGGGAACGCGCGTAGTTGGCTCACCAGTTCTGCGCGCGAGGCACTCGTTGCGATGGGTCCTGACATTGAACATCTCTCCGAGGAGCAGATTGAACGCCTCGTCGAGTCGTTCGCGCGACTCGACCCTCCGGTGATCTCTGACGAAGATTTGGCGATTCGCCGCGCGCTTCCAGAGGCTGGGTTGCGAGCCCATGACGCGCCAGACGTCCCCGAAGCCATTGGTGGATACGACGGCGATCTCATTCTTGCCTCCGAGCGGTATGCCCATTTCTGTGTGCGGGCTGCACAGAAGTTGCCCTTCGACATCATTCACGCCCATGATTGGCTCACCTATCCCGCGGGCATCGCCCTGGCACGACTGACTGGACGACCGTTGGTTGTTCATGTGCACGCCACAGAGTTTGATCGCTCCGGTGATCATGTCAACCAGGCGGTCTACAACATCGAGCGGCGCGGAATGCACGCCGCGGTGCGCGTGCTGGCCGTCAGCATGCTCACCCGCAATCTGCTGGTCAATCGCTATGGGGTCTCGCCTGAAAAGATTGATGTGGTTTACAACGGGGTCGATCTCGAGCCCTCCGCCTACGGAATCAAGCGCATCGAGCGATCCGAACGAATCGTGCTTTACTTCGGGCGGATCACCATGCAGAAGGGTCCCGAGTATTTTGTCCGAGCAGCCAAGCGCGTGCTTGAAGTCGAGAAAAATGTGCGCTTCGTCGTTGCTGGATCGGGGGATCAGGCGACCTCGATGATCGAGATGGCCGCCGCGATGGGGATCGGTCGTCACATGACCTTCACCGGGTTCCTGCGCGGAAAGGACATCGCGCGGGTCTTCTCGCTGGCTGATCTGTATGTGATGCCAAGCGTCTCTGAACCCTTTGGGATCGCCCCGCTCGAAGCGATGGGACACCGCGTGCCGGTGATCATCAGCCGCAACTCGGGTGTTTCGGAAGTGCTCACCCACGCGCTCAAGGTGAATTTCTGGGATGTTGACGAGATTGCCAACAAGATCGTCGCGGTCCTCAGGCACCCGCCGCTGCGGGCAGAGCTGCGCGACCGGGGACTCTTTGAGGTTCGCGGAATCACCTGGGACGGTGCCGCCAAGCGATGTCTTGAGAGTTACCGCAAGGCGATCGCCGTCGTTGGTCGCCCCGCGACCCCGCGCGCGAAACGCTAGCGCGATCACCCGCGATCACCCGCCGTCGCAGTTTCGTCGCATTCCTATACTCGCCAACACGATGGGACTCTTCACGCGATCAAAGGCGGCGGCCAAGAAGTCACAGGCTGCGGTCGGGCCAACCAGCAGCGCTCCAGCGGTCTTGGTCGACTCGCCGGCGACGGCTGTCGGCGGGGATGCCCAACTCGAAACCGCCGCGAAGCATCACGCGCTTGAGATCTTGTCCGCTGCGCGAAGCGACCGCGCTTCGATCATGAGCGCAGCATTCTGGTCAGACAAGTTGATGGCCTGGTCGATGAAGGATCCCGACTTCAAGGTGCAGCTCTTTCACTTCGTCGACTGCTTCCCAGCGCTGCGGACGACCGATGCGATTTACGAACACCTGGTTGACTTCATGTCAAAGCCTGGGCTGAAACTCCCGCCGGGACTCGACATGGGTCTCAAGGCTGGAGGTCTGGCCAAGGGTCTGGTCGCCAAGACGATGGCGAGCCAGATCGAATCGATGGCCAGCAACTTCATCGCCGGTCGCGACGCCAAGAGTGCGCTGCCGACGCTGGCAAAACTCTGGACCGACGGCATGGCCTTCAGCGTCGACTTGCTGGGCGAGGCGTGTTTGAGCGATGAAGAAGCCGCGGGATACCGCGCCAAGTACCTCGATCTCATCAGCAATCTCCCCGCGGCGGTTGCGACCTGGTCAGCCAACCCCCGTCTTGAGAGCGATCACCTTGGACCGATCCCGCGCACCAATGTCTCGATCAAGATTTCATCGCTCTTTGCCCGAACAGACCCCATCGACTTCGCTGGATCGCTGACGGGATTGCGCGAGGCGCTCACTCCGATCTTGGAACGCGCCCACAGGCACGGCGTGTTCGTGAATTTTGATATGGAGCATCACGCCTTCAAAGACCTCACGCTCGAACTCTTCATGCAGTGCTGCGAACGGGTGCCGTTTTCTGCGGGAGTGGCGATGCAGGCCTACCTGCGCAGTGGCGAGCAGGATGCGAAGCGGATCATCGATTGGACCAAGCGCACTGGTCGCGTGGTGACCGTGCGACTCGTGAAGGGTGCCTACTGGGATTCCGAGACAATTCACGCAGAACAGGTGGGATGGCCCTGCCCAGTCTGGGGAGCCAAGCGCGATACAGATGCCTGCTTCGAGCGCATGGCGCAGCTGTTCATCCAGTCGACGCCACAGCGCTGTGGGGTGGGTGGCGTGAAACTCGCGCTGGGATCGCACAACGCCCGATCAATTGGTGCGGCGATGGCCATGGTTGAGCGAGCTGGGCTTCCACCAGAGGCGCTCGAACTGCAGATGTTGCACGGAATGGGCGATGCGCTCAAGTCTGCTGTCATCGCCCGCGGCATGCGCTTGCGCGAGTATCTGCCGGTGGGCGAGATGATTCCCGGGATGGCCTATCTCGTGCGACGACTCCTCGAAAACACCAGCAACGAGAGTTGGCTGCGCAGCGGCTTCTCGGATGGAGCCGATGCTGAGCTGCTCGTTGCCAGCCCACACCGGGCGATTGGCGCAGGTTCGGGGCTCGACGATGGATCGAAGCGATTGACGCATGCTCCAGAGCGCCATGCACTTGGACGGAGCCATCCAGACATTGCCGACGGCCGCCCATTTTTCTCCGAGCCGATGCGGGATTTTTCAGATGGAATGCAGCGTGAGGCATTCGCCCGCGCCATTGCCGGTGCGTCGGTTGCCTCTGTTGCCAACGATTCGACTGCGGCGCAAGCCGCCGCGACGGTCGAGCGACTTCACGCGGCATTCCCACTCTGGCGTGATCGACCATTTCTGGAACGATCGGCGGTGCTCATTCGCGCGGCGGATGCCATGCGTGCGCGGCGCGACGAACTCTGCGGGATCATCATTCGCGAAGCGGGCAAGACCTGGCGCGAGGCCGATGGCGATGTCTGCGAAGCGATCGACTTCTGCGCCTACTACGCCCGCGAGTCTGCGCAGCTCTTCGATCCACGGCGGCTTGGCAACTTCACCGGCGAATTGAACGAAGAGTGGTTTCAACCGCGCGGTGTGGTGGCGGTGATCAGTCCCTGGAATTTCCCTCTCGCGATCTGCTGCGGGATGACTGTTGCTGCGCTGGTCACGGGCAACACCGTCATCGTCAAGCCCGCCGAGCAGACCCCGGCGATCGCCAAGGTGATGTGCGAGATACTGTGGGCCGCAGGAGCGCCACGCGACGCACTTGCCTTCCTGCCGGGACTCGGGGAGATCGTTGGCGCGGCGCTGGTTCGCGACCCACGCGTTGCGCTCATCGCCTTCACGGGTTCGAAGGGCGTTGGACTGGACATCATCGCCGCGGCGGGTTGCACGCCGGCACATCAAGACTTCGTCAAGCGCGTCGTCTGCGAAATGGGTGGCAAGAATGCGATCATCGTCGACGAGAGCGCGGATCTTGATGAGGCTGTTCTTGGGGTGCGTCAATCCGCCTTTGGATTCTCTGGGCAGAAGTGCTCGGCCTGCAGCCGCGTCATCGTGGTGGGCAGCGGGCACGATGCCTTTGTCCACCGACTTGTCGAAGCGACCCGCACGCTCACCCTGGGTGATCCCATGCTTGCGGGCACTGACATCGGACCGGTCATCGACAGCGATGCGGCGCACAAGATTCGGCAGTACATCGCCCTCGGCGCGACTGAAGGCAAAGTCGAGATCTCTCTCCCCGTGCCGCCGGGACTTGAAGCCCGCGTCGGCAAGCCATTCGTCGGTCCAACAATCATTTCTGGCATTCGGCCTGAGCACCGGCTCGCCAACGAGGAAATTTTCGGCCCCGTGCTTGCCGTGATTCATGTCAAGGACTTTGATGAAGCTTTGCGGGTTGCCAATGCCACGCAGTACAAGTTGACTGGCGGAGTCTTCAGTCGCCGGCCGTCAAATCTCGCGAAGGCCAGGCGCGATTATCGCGTCGGCAATCTCTATCTCAACCGAGCCATCACCGGCGCGCTGGTCGGACGCCAACCCTTCGGCGGATTTGGCATGAGCGGCGTTGGCAGCAAGGCCGGTGGCGCGCAGTATCTCTTGCAGTTTGTGGAGCCGCGCAGCGTGTGCGAGAACACCATGCGCCGCGGCTTCGCCCCCGGGCTCGAATAATCCCGCGCGGCTCACCCGCCCGTTCGGCCTCCCAGTGTTCGATACTGGATCGCCTCGGCGACGGAACTGGCATTGATGTCGCTCTCCCCCGCGAGATCCGCAATGGTGCGCGCCACGCGGCGAATCTTGTCATAGGCGCGGGCACTCAACCCAAGATCGTCGAGCCCGCTCGTCAAGAGTTCACCACCCGCGCCATCGAGTTTGCAGTGGCGATCCAAGACACTGGTGGCGAGGCGCGCATTGGGGGTACTCCCCTGCCTGCACAGCGCGCGACCGCGGGCTGCGATCACTTGATCGCGCATCGCGGCACTCTCACCGCTGGGCTTGAGCCGAGCGAGATCGCGCGCACTCACCCGGCGCACCTCAACATGCAAGTCGATGCGATCCAGAATCGGTCCCGAGACCCGACCGAGATAATCGGCCATGGCCCGTGCCCCGCGCGCGCCTGAATCGCGATCTCCGCGCGCAGTTGGATTCATCGCCGCGACCAGCATCGCCATCGCCGGCCAGCGGATCGATCCACTGGCTCGGGCGATCGAAACTTCGCCGCCTTCGAGCGGCTCGCGCAGTGCTTCGAGAACATCGCGGCGAAACTCTGGCAGCTCATCAAGAAAGAGAACGCCATGATGTGCGAGCGTGATCTCACCGGGGCGGCCGCTCGGTCCACCGCCAACGATTGCCGTCGCGCTGGCGCCATGGTGCGGGGCACGGATCGGACGGGGCAGATCGAGCTTGCCCCGCAGTGGGATCGTGCGGCACTCGACACCGGCACAGGATCCGATCCGTAGTACCTCAAGTGCTTCTTCGGCTTGAAGCGGCGGAAGAATTCCGGCCAAGGCACGAACCAGCATGGTCTTCCCGCATCCTGCCGGTCCAAGGAGGAGCGCATTGTGACCACCCGCGGCGGCAATCAACATGGCGCGCTTGGCGACGGCCTGTCCTTTGATGTCCCGGAAATCGACTGGGGAGAGACCCACAGCCGGAGCGTCTGACCAGTCGCGATCGGCATCGCGCGCGGCATCGCGCTGAGTGACGACATCCTCGAAAACTTCGACGGCCTCTCCAGCCCTGCCAGGCTCGCCCTCACCGCGAAAGAAAGCCACAACTTCTGTCAGGGTTCGTGCGCCGATCACCCGAACACCCGGAACAAGCGAGGCCTCGAGGGCATTTTCCACCGGGACAATCACTCCGCGACCATGGGCGCGCGCCAGCAGCGCAGCACTCACCGCGCCGCGAATCGGGCGCAGCCGTCCATCGAGTGCCAGCTCGCCGGCAATCAACCAATCGGCCTGCGCCGGCGCCTCGACGCGCTTGGGATCCGCCGTTCCCCCGGCGAAGAGGAGTCCCATGGCAATCGGCAGGTCGTAGACCGGGCCCTCCTTGCGCGTTCCAGCTGGAGCAAGATTCACGACCACATGATGGCGAGGCAGTTCGAAACCCGATGCTTCGATCGCACGCCGCACCCGCTCGACCGATTCGCGAATGGCCGCATCGGGCAGTCCCACCACACAAATCTGCGGCAATCCATGCTCGGAAAGATGAACCTCGACCTCGCAGGCGAGTGCGTCGATCCCGCGGAGCATGAATGCATGAACGCAGGCGTGCATCGATCGAACCTACACCCACGCCGCAGTCCCTCCGACAAACCCGTCCCTTTTTCTCTATCGTCCTCGAGCCACCCGTGGATACCGAGACACTCATTATTTCGATTCTCATCGGCGCGGCGGGCGGATTGCTCGGTGGACTCTTTGGAATTGGCGGCGGGATCATCATCATTCCGCTCTTGACGATGGCGCAAGGCAGCAACCCTCACCTCTATCAGGCGGCGAGTTTGGTGGCCGCAATCGCCGTCAGCCTCGGCAGTATTCCCAGACACATCCGCGCGCGCGCGATTCGCTGGCACTTCGCCTGGAAAACGATTCCGATCTCGCTCGTCGCCGTGGCGATCGGCGTGTGGATTTCGAACAGCATCACCGATCCACAATTGCTCGAGCGGATCTTCGCCGCGTTCTTGCTCTACGTCGCTGCAGCAGAGCTGTTGCAACGCATGCGAGCGAACAAAGAGGAGGGCCCCCCGGGAAAATCGACCGTCACTCCCCTCGAACACACCGGTTGGAAACCGGCAGCAATCGTGGGAAGTCTCATGGGTTCTCTCGCCGGGATGCTCGGCGTTGGCGGCGGCGTCATCGCAGTTCCTCTGATGCGCGTGGTCAACGGATTCTCGCTGCGGGTCACCATCGCCACCAGCGCGTTCCTGATTCTACCGACCGTGGTTGCCGGAGCCCTCATGAAGTATTCGACGCTCTCGCTGGTGCACTCCCCCGCGGGCGATCCGCTCACGATGACCCAAGCCCTCTGGCTCGCCGCCGCACTCGCACCCGGCGCATTCTTCGGCGCGATGTTCGGCGCATCACTCGTCCACAGACTTCCGCAGAAGCAGCTCGCAGTTGCCTTCGCGATACTCTGCGTGATGCTCTCCATTCGCATGGCTGGCATCGGCGGATAGAGTCGCGCCCAACAATCAACCCCCATGGCACCGACCGAGCCAACGATGCGCCTGAACGATCAATCCGCAGTGCCCAGCCTCCTCCATCAGCTTGCCCCGTGGCGGCAGAAAGCTGTCTTCGTGATCGGGGCGCTTTGGATCACCCTGCCACCGCTGATGGGCTTCTGGTTGATCGCACAACTCGGTCCCGTGGGCGACTGGCTGCGGGAGCGACCAGAAGATGGTCTCGCCATTTTTATTGCTGTGTTCGCGGTCACATCAGGACTCGGACTGCTCCCCACATACGCCCAAGCAATTCTCGGCGGATGGGTCTTCGGCGCAACGACAGGCTCAACCGCGGCGATGTGCGGGTTGATGGGCGGCGCTGCCATTGGATTCTTCCTCGCCCGATTCGTGAGCGGCGGGGCGATCGTGGCGCTGGTCGACAAGTACCCAAAGGGCGCAGTCATTCGCAAGGCGCTGGTCGAGTCGAGTCAACGACGCACATTCCTCTTGATTCTCCTGCTGCGCCTGCCACCCAACTCGCCATTCGCGATCGCCAATCTGGCGATGGGTGCGGCCGGAGTTCACCCAGTTCCCCTGCTCGCTGGCACTGCAATAGGGATGCTCCCCCGCACCATCATCACCTGCACCGCCGCTGCCACGGCCGCTTCGACCGGAGCGCGTGACATTCAACAACTGGTCGTCGAAAAGGGTTGGATCGGCGTGGCGATCGGCTTCGGGGCACTCCTGATCGCCATGATGATCATCGCGGCGGTCGCGCGCAAGGCGCTGCGATCGGCCGGACTCGGTTCGTGAGACGAGATTGGTGCGTGAAGTTCAGGGCGCGGTCAAAGGGTCGTGGGCACTTGGAGGCTGTAACTCCTCGGCGGGCGGCTCGCGACTCGGCGAATCCATCGCAGCGGGTGATTCCAATCCATTCTTGCTCGGCGCCCGCTGTGGCGCAGCCGTCACCAGTGCACCCGCTCCCTGCGCCGCGGGCAACTGCGCCAAGCGCGAATCGATCTCACCAAAGAAGTGATCGCACTGCTTCCAGAAATTTGGACTCCGCAGCGCGGCCCGCGCGTTGAGTTGCACAGTCGGCACACTGTCTTCCGTTTCAACGCGAATCGAAAAGGTCCAAGTCTCGCTTTGCCGTTCGAGCGTTGATCCCAGCGGGGTGTAATCGCGCTTCAACTCGCGGTAGACCTCGATGCGTCCCGCGGGCTCGTCGACAAAAACGCCGTTTTCGACCACGAACCAATCGGTGTACTTGGGATGCTTCGCGGCAGCCACCGTCGCCTGCCAGAGCGCATCGCGCGAGACGCCGGGATAGTCGCGCGTGGTCGTTGAGCAACCAAAGGCGAGGGCACAGGAAACCGCCACCGCGAATTTCGCGGCGGTGCGCACCAGCGCCTCAATCGCCGAAGACTGCATTCGAAAAGACTTTCTGCACATCGTCGTTTTCCTCAAGAGCTTCGATCAAACGGGTGACCAGTGCGGCACGCTCACCCTCCACTTCAACAGTCGTGGACGGTACCCACATCACCTGCGTCTCGGTTGGGGCGGCCTGGCGGGCTTCGAGTGCATCACTCACCGCCGTGACTGCTCCCGGTGCGCAGGTGATCTGCCACGATTCATCCTCGCGGGTCACATCATCGCCACCAGCTGCGACCACGGCATCCATGACTTGCTCTTCGCCGATCACCGCAGCATCGACCATGAGCACGCCGAGCAACTGAAATCCGAACGCGACCGACCCAGGCACCCCCAAATTGCCGCCGTTCTTGTCGAATATGACTCGGATGTCCCCAGCGGTTCGGTTGAGATTCGAAGTGAGGCACTCCACGATGACCGCCACCCCACCGGCACCATATCCCTCATATCGAATCGTGTGAAAGGTCTCGCCGTCGAGTCCACCAGCCCCCTTCTTGACGGCCTTCTCAATCGTATCGCGCGGCATGTTGGCAGCCTTGGCATCTTCGATCGCCAGTCGCAACCCAGCGTTGAATCGGACATCGCCCCCACCGGCCCGTGCCGCAACGCTGATGGCCCGACCCACTTTTGACCAGACCTTGCCGCGCTTGGCATCCACCACTGCCTTGCGGCGCTTGATGTTCTTCCATGCACTGTGTCCAGCCATGCGCGGTTCCTCAGGAAGTCAACCACCCAGAGCGGTCAGTGACCCTTGGCCGCGACTTTGGACTTCAAAGGCTTGCCCTTGGCCTTCGCCACCGAAGCCGCCGCGGCACCGCGGGGCTCCTTGATCGCCTCGCGTGCTTTGCGGGCGATCTCCGCCTTGCCAGAAACGTGAAAGGCATCGACAGCGGCAGAGAGCGCGAAGTGAATTTCTCGGGATCGATCGCTCTTGAATTTCTTGGCGAAGACTTCGGTCAACGCGCTCGGCTTGATCGGTTCGGTGAGCACCTCATAGTGGGTGAGCAGATCGATGATGGTCTGATCGATGGGCACGAGCGCCACATCGAACGCCAGCAGCATGCAGCGCGAAACAACATAGGTCGGCATGCCCTCAAGGTTCTCGAGGTAGGTTCGAACATCGCGCTTTGGCTTTCCGACGAGTTGCTCAAGACTCACCCGATGGTGTCGGCGATAGAGATCAAAGAGCGTCATCCGCATCTTGCGCATGCGCTCAAATGCATCGGGATACTTCACGCCAACTGTGGTGACCATTTCTTCCACGAGGTTGACCCGAAACTCGTTGAAGTCCACATTGCGACTTCGTACCCGTTGCATTGCAGCATCCGCCATCTCGATGGTGGCGTCGTAGAGGAGCGACGAATGGATGAAGAGTGCCACGAGGTCAGCGACATTGGGCTCCGCGGTGCGGGCTCGGGCGCTGTACTTCTTGACCAGCGAATTCAGACGATTGATATTGAATACTGGTTTCTTGTCAGTCACGGACGGCCTCTTCGGGGGGGGTGATCAATTCAAATGAGATATGCGGCACACGCCGCAAGCTTGTTGTTTCGCGAAGCGATGATCGAAAGAATCCAACAGCACTCCTGAGTGCCGCGAGCGAGAGTGGACCGCGGTCGCGCGGGAGCACCGAGACCTTGACTGTCGCCTTGAGCAAGTCTGGGCTCATCCGCACCTCGAGAATGGAAACCATCCCCTGCAGTCGCGGATCGGAGAGTCCACGCACGATTCGATCCTGCAGTGCCCGCTGCAGGACGCTGGCGACCTGCGCCGGTCGCGAGCTTGGCGCGGTTTCGCGGGCACTTCCATCAGCCGCAAAAGATATCCCAGGCGGGAGTCGCGGTCCCTTGGATCGCTGCTCACGCATTTCCCCCCCCAAGCGGACGGACGGTGATGGTGCGATAGCACTCGAGCACATCACCGGCGCGGATGTCGTCGTACCCGCTGATCTTCATTCCGCACTCATTTCCAGCGCGCACTTCCTTGGCATCCTCCTTGAAGCGCTTGAGTTGTTCGAGGCGACGATCTTTCTCGACCACGATGCCGTCGCGGGTGACACGGATCTGGGCGTTGCGTTCGACCACGCCATCGGTGACATAGCAGCCGGCAATTGCCCCGACCTTGGTGATCTTGAACACGGCGCGAACATCGGCGTGGCCGAGAACCTGCAGCCGAACCTCGGGCTCCAGAAGTCCACGCACTGCCTTTTCCATGTCATCGGTCAATTGATAGATCACTTCATAGAGTCGGATGTCGACCCTGCGAACTTCTGCAAGCTGGCGCGACTTGGCGTTGCTGGTGACATTGAATCCCACGATGACTGCCCCGGTGGTGGCTGCCAACTCAACATCGCTCTCGTTCACTCCGCCAACCCCGGCGTGTTTGATCGAGATGCTGACATCCTCGGCTTTGATCCGTCCCAGCACGACCTTGAGCGTCTCAACCGAACCCTGCACATCGCCCTTCACGATCAGCGGCAGTTCCTTCTTCTTCGACTGCGCGATCGCCTCGAAAACGTTGTCGAGTGTGACCTTGGGTGCCGAGAGTCCGCGTTCGCGTTCAGAGGCGCGCCGTTCCACGGCGGCCTTCTCGGCCGCGGCGAGGCTGTCGACCACATAAAACTTGTCGCCCGCATCGGGGAGCAAGTCGATACCCGAGATCGCAACCGGAACCGTTGGTTCGGCGCTCTTGATCCGTACACCCGCGTCGCTCACGAGATCGCGAACGCGACCGAAGGCACGACCCACAACCACATAGTCGCCTTGCTTGAGAACACCCTCTTGCACCAGAAGTTGGG
The DNA here is from genome assembly GCA_009692015.1 of Phycisphaerales bacterium. Classification (GTDB taxonomy): domain Bacteria; phylum Planctomycetota; class Phycisphaerae; order Phycisphaerales; family SM1A02; genus F1-60-MAGs104. Next base: position 15,075 of record SIAB01000001.1, on the reverse strand, counting down.
CAACAGATCCGCGACCCTCTTCCATGCGCGCTTCGAGCACCGTGCCCTGGGCAAACCCGCCCCAATCTGCCTTCAAATCGAGCACGTAGGCTTGCGCTGCGATGCTCTCGAGCAGCTCCGGAAGACCGGTGCCCTTGAGACCGCTGACGAGTTTGACTTCGACATCGCCTCCCCACGGGATCGGATTGAGCCCGTTGCCAGCCAGCTCTCCGTAAATCCGATTCAGATTCTTCTCATCAAATTCCGGGCGATCAATCTTGTTGAGTGCCACGATGACAGCCACATTCGCAGCCTTGATGTGGTTGATGCTCTCGACGGTTTGCGGCATGACGCCATCCACCGCATCGATGACTAGCACCACGATGTCGGTGACCCGCGCGCCGCGCGCGCGCATAGCGGTAAATGCCTCGTGACCCGGGGTGTCGATGAAAGTGATCGATCGCTTCTCCCCGCCCGTCTCAACGGCGACCTGGAAGGTACGGGTCGATTGGGTGATCCCACCCGCTTCGCCCGCAGCGACCTTGGTGCTGCGAATTCGATCGAGGAGCGTGGTCTTGCCGTGATCGACATGGCCGAGAATCGTCACAACCGGCGAGCGCGATCGCTCCTCGATGCGTATCCGTTTGGCGAACCGCTCTTCGATCGCATCCGTTGCGGTAACCGCCGCAGTGGTTTCGACTTCGATGTTGAACTCCATCATCAATTCGACAACTTGGTCGCCGGTGAGCGCCGAATTGATGGTGATCTGGTTGCCAGCGAGCAGCGACTTCTTGATCAATTCGGTGACTTTGACTCCGGTCAGTGCAGAGAGTTCCTTGAGCGAGACCGGATCTGGCACACGCACTGGACCCTGCGGTTTGACGATCGGTTGGCGTTGTTGAGAACCGTGCCCAGGTCGATCCACCCGCGGTCGGTGCCTCTTGAAGAAGCCCGTTGCGCCGTCGATGGCACTGGTGCGCTCCGCGATATCTTTCGATCGGAATCCCTCGCTCGGCATGCCTCCAGAGCGACCGCTGCGACCAGGATCCGTTGGACGGCGCTTGTCACCGACACCTGCTCCCCCGCGCGGTCCTCCCGTGACTCCTGGTCGCGAGAAAGAACGAACCCCACTCGGCGGTCGGGGCGCCGGCACGCTGTCGGGTGCGTCCACGCGAATGACCTTTGGACCGGCCAGCGTGGTCTTGGTCGGCTGATCCATTTTTACGCCCGTGGTGTTCGCGCGTACGGGACGGGTCGGGACATTCATTCGGGCGGGAACCACTGGAACGACTGGCGGCACTGGTCGCGCTGGCGCAACTGCCTTGGTTGGCGCGATCGGAAGTGGAGCCTTCACCGCAGTCACCGGCGCAAGAGGTCGCGGCGCAACGATTTCGACCAATTCGATCGGTCGCGCACGCAGGGTCTCGAGTGGAAGTGGCGCCGGCGCACTCACGGCCGTCGTGATGGGCGCCTCAACCGGGCGCGGTGGCGTTAGAACGACCGGCATCTCGACGACTGGCGCATCACCCTGCTTCTTGCGCTTGGGCGCCAAGGCTTGGGCGCGCTTGCGAACTTCGGTGACATCGACACGCTGGGCTGTCTCGGTCGCCGATGAAGGTCCCGTACTGCCCCCGAACCACTCCTTGATCGTCTCAGCCAATCCCATGGTGATGGATGCCGTTGGGGCGGTCACACCCTCAACGCCTTCGCGGGCGCACTTTTCAATGATGTCTCTGGCGGTCACGCCGAGATCCTTTGCGACCTGTGTGATCCGAACTTTCTTAACTGTCTTTATCGCCACGATTGCTCCGATGGAAATGGGTTGAGAACAGAAATGACTCGAAGAGAAAACGCCTGGTTCAACTGCCTGCTCCAGATGATCCCGAACCGAGAATGTTGTCGGCCGCCGACTCACTCTGCTGATCGGTCACCACCACAGGGTCCGATCTGCCGCCGAGGAGGGCATCCACCACCGCGCCCTCTTGGGCCTGCAGCAGTTCAGCAGCCGCGCGATCGCGCTGCATCTCTTCGGCAACGATCTTGGCACGGTCGCTGCAGGCATCGACGACCTTGACCGCCAATTCCTCGACCATGCCGCAGTCATTCACCAGACTGGTTTCGCCGATTTCTTCGACATCAAAGACGCTGATCATGCCAAGCGCGCCCATGCGATCGAGCATTTCGTCGGTGGCACCCTCGACCGACTTCACCGCTGCTTGCAGCGTTTGCAGACCCTTCTCAAATTCGGGTGGAGTGAGAATGTCGACATCCCATCCGGTCAACCGGGCAGCGAGGCGCACATTCTGCCCGCGGCGACCGATCGCCAGCGACAATTGATCCTCGCGCACGATGATCGTGGCGCGCCCGAGCTCGAAGCACAAACTCACTTCTTCCACTTCGGCAGGCTTGAGGGCGTTGGAGATGAGCACCTGGCTCGACTCGTTCCAACGAACGATGTCAATCTTCTCGCCGCCGAGTTCATCGACGATGTTGCGAATGCGCGATCCACGGACACCGACGCATGCGCCCACGGCATCCACCTTGGAATCCACAGATGACACCGCGAGTTTGGTGCGAAAGCCCGGCTCGCGCGACATCGCCTTGATCTCGATGGTGCGCTCGGCAACCTCGGGAACTTCGGATTCGAAGAGTCGTCGGATGAAGTCGGGATGGGCACGGCTGAGCACGATCTTGACTTGGCTGCCTGCATCTCGGACATCGAGCAGGATGCAGCGCACGCGATCGCCAGCTTGGAATTGCTCGCCTGGAATCTGCTCGCTCTTGGGCATGAATCCTTCGGTGCGTTCCAATTGCACGATGAGGGCATTGCCCTCGTATCGCTGCGCGACGCCGGTGACCAACTCACCCTGCCGCTTGGAGAATTCTTCCAGCAGTGATACCCGCTCGTTCTCGCGGAACCGCTGGATCATCACCTGCTTGGCTGTTTGCGCCGGAATGCGACCCAATCGCTCGAGGCCGATCGTCTCGCGGGTTCCCTCAGGAGTGTTGCGCCAGAGCGAGATACCGCCACCAAGTCGATCGATTTCGCAGCCAAACTCGTCTGGATCTTCGGAATTGAAATGCTTGCGCGCCGCGCTGACCATAGCCAGCTCAAGGTCTTGGACGAGGAGTTCACGGTCGATGTTTCGATCACGGGCGACCGAGTCGAGCAGGCGGATAATTTCGTTCATGGGATCAGTCCTTTCAAATTGTCACCGCGAATAAAAAAGGTCATGCGCGCCGCGGTAGCGTTCATGACCCGTCCGACTGCGCTCGCAGAATCGGTTCAACCCATGCGGGTCTCCGAGCATGCGATCGCCTTTGCCGAAACAACCTGCAGATGGACGCAAAAACGCGTCATACGCAGATTCGAGAAGCCGTGCGGATACAAGCAGAGAAAACCATAAAGACTGTCTGCATAAGGACTCTCAGAGTGCGGCGGACAAAGGACGGACGGGCACCTGCGGAGGCCATCCCCGCAGGAGGGGCGATTATAGCGCAAGAACCCGCTTTTTTCAAGCCCCTCTTTCGATTGATCGTGATCACCTCCGTAGGATGCATTCAATGACGATTCGTGCGTGGCCGTTCCTTCTGAGTCTTGCGGTCGCAGCGGCGGCGCGGGGTCAGAGCGGGATTGCGGATTCGACCTCGGTTGTCGAGGCGCGGGTCGTCGCGGCGGCGGTCGATGTCGCGCCGGGCGCTGATTTTCCCGTCGCAATCGTGCTGAAAATCAAGAGTGGTTGGCACATTTGGACAAACGCGCGCGATCTTCCAGCGACGGTCGCCCAGTTTGATGGCGCGGTCCACACCGCGATCACTGCGCCGAGCATTCCAGTTGGGCTGCGGTTGGCATACAGCGATCGAACTGCCGCGCTCGCGACGAGTCCGGCCGATGCGGTCGCGCCCGTGCTTGCGCAGTGGCCTGACTTTCATCTAGCCAAGCCAGATTTTGGCGAGGGACCACAGAGTTACGCTGTTTTCGAGGGGGAGACCGCCATCTTCGTACCGATGTCGGTCGCTTCCAATGCCTCCGCCGGCACGGTACGGCTCACTCTTCGCATCGAGCTTCAAGCCTGTGATGCAACCAGTTGCGTTGCGCCAGCCACAATCGATTTGCCAGTCGAAATCAAGATCACTCCGGGCGCGCAAAGTTCCATGCCTCCGGCGATCTTCGCAACATTCGATCCAGCGATCTTTGCGGCGATTCACAGTGGCACTCGCCCATCGCAAGCGGTGGCATTTGATTTCTTTGACTTCCATTTTTCGATTGATCCCAACGGAAGCGGATTTGTTCTGCTGCTAGCGATCGCGGCACTCGGTGGTCTGCTTCTCAACTTCACCCCCTGCGTCCTGCCAGTCATTCCACTGAAGATCATGGGGCTCTCGCGTTCGGCTGGAAATCGGCGCCGCTGTCTGGTTCTGGGCACCGCCCTCTCACTTGGAGTCATCGTCTTCTGGATCGCCCTGGGCCTCGCCGTCGCGCTCATCAGCGGGTTCACAAGTTCGAGCCAACTCTTTCAGTATCCGCTCTTCACAGTCTCTATCGGCGTGATCATCGCGCTGATGGCTGCTGGCATGTGTGGATTCTTTACGATCCCGCTCCCCCAGTCGGTCGCGGGAATCGACTTTCGACATGACTCGATCGGCGGATCCCTTGGCTTCGGGGTGATGACGGCTGTCTTGTCGACACCCTGCACGGCACCACTCATGGGAGCGGCCGCGGCGTGGGCTGCGACGCAAACTCCGCTTATCGTGCTCATCGTCTTTGGCGCCATCGGTGTGGGGATGGCCCTGCCATACTTCATCCTGAGCGCGTTTCCACAACTCGTTCGCCACGTCCCCAAGAGCGGTCCAGCAAGTGATCTCGTGAAACAGGCGATGGGGCTCTTGCTTCTCGCCGCCGCCGCATACTTCATTGGTGCTGGCATTTCGGGATGGCTGGTTGTTCCGCCGGATCCGCCATCAAGCAAGTACTGGTGGATCGTCTCGGCACTGGGGACGATCGCCGGACTCTGGTTGAGTCTTCGAACGCTGGCGGTCACAAAGCGCTTCAAGTTTCGAGCGGCGTTCTGCACGCTGGGCGCGGTCATCGCCTGTATCAGCGCGCTGATCGGTCTGCGACTGACCGACGAGGGCGAAATCGATTGGATCTACTACACACCCGAGCGACTGGCTGCTGCGCTCGCTGCCGATGAAGCAGTGCTCCTCGACTTCACGGCGGAGTGGTGTCTGAACTGCAAGACGCTTGAAAAGACGGTTCTTGAGAGTGCTGCAGTCCTCGAGCGGATCGAGTCGCTTGGCATTCGACCGATCAAGGTCGATCTCACTGGCAACAATGAAGCAGGTCGGGCGCTCCTGAAGAGCTATGACCGGGTGACGATTCCACTGCTCGTCATTCTCGCCCCCGATGGCGGCCCAAATGGTCGGGAGGTTCTCAAGAGCGATGCGTACACGCCGGGGGAAGTTGTCGCGGCGCTTGACAAGGCAGCGGCACAAGCCCAGCCGGCTCCCTGACGAGCCGGCGTGCCACGCAGATGACCCCATTCCGCTACACAGTTTCGGCACGATTCGCAGAGTCGCACACCGCCCAAGCCTGGATTGCGTGGATGCGCGACGAACATCTTGCTGCGGTCATTCAAACTGGAGCGCTGCACGGCGAAGTGGTGCGACTCGATGGCGATCAACTGCACTTTGAAGCGCGCTACCAATTCGCAGGGCGGGCCGACTTCGATCGATATGTGCGCGATCATGCGCCGAGACTTCGAGCCGAGGGCCTGCGACGATTCCCTGGCGGAGAGGTAGTTCACTACGAGCGCACCTCTGGCGAAGTCCTTCTCGAACTTCAAGGTTGACTAGTCCAGCGCGCGCAGTTCGGTCTCGATCAGTTCGCGCCGCTGTGCCGAAAACTGCCGCATGGGATCGCCCGCGAATGTTTCGTCCACTTCGAGCGCTCTGAGGATTGCGTCGCGGGCTCCGGCGCGATTGCCCTGGCGCCTCAGCACACCAGCGAGGCGAATCCAACTTTCGGTGTGACGATGGTTCACGGCGATCACGCTGCGCAGTGCTGTTTCGGCAGCCTGCCACGATCCGCTCGAGTATTCAGCCTCGCGAATGGCAATCGTGGAGGCCACGATCCGGGCCGCGAATCCATTCGAGTCTTCGCCAGCGATCCCCTCCACCAATTCGCGACCGGAACGAAGCCATAGAACCGCATCCATCGGAACGGGTTCCGCGGATGCCGCTGCCTGCCACTGCTCTGCCGCGCACACGGCGTATGCGCTGCGCCGCGGCCACGACTGCGAGGCCTGTGCGAGCAGTGCGGCCGCATTCGCTCGACCGGCTGCAAGCTGTTCGACCGAGCGCGTCTTGGCGTCCTCGTTCAATTGCGCGGCAGCGCTGAGCGCGATCTGATCCTGGCGCTGCAGTGCGGGAGAGACAACGAAAACCAATCCGATCGCGACGGCAACGACCAGACCTGCCATTGACCCCACCGCCAGGCGGTGGAGCCGAGGCACGGGCGCGCGCGCGGCACCGGTCTGGTCATCGTGGCGATCACCATTCCATGCGGCAGCCACGGCGAGTGCCACCCATGCCCACAGCGCGCTGCCGGGCAACCAGAAGACCATGTCGATCTGTCCATGGGTGAGCACGACCGCTGCGAGCGCAGCGACTCCAACGGCGCGATTTGAAGCGGGTGCGTACTCGTGCGACAAGAGAACCACCACCCAAGCGGTGACTGCACCTGCGCCAAGACCAGCCAATCGCCAAAAGAAGGCAGCATTGTCGAGGGAGGGCGCCTCGAATGCGATCGAAATCACCGCCGCGAAAACGACAGAAGCCACGGCGATCTCGGTGACTCCCGCCTCGGCGCGCTCGCTGGCAGGTTTCCCAGTCGGGCGCTGCGGTGCCGACCACCAAGCCATCGAAAGTTGGAATGCGATGAGACCGATCCCGGCAGCTCCAAGGGTAATCATCCAGTCCGCAAATGCGCCGTGCGCGCTGACAACTTCTTCGACCGACTCGTGGGGACGGAAGTGCATGAAAGCGCTTTGAAAGCCGCTGGGCCCAACACCCATCCAGGGAGAATCCAAGAACGAACGCGCGCCGCCGACCAGGTAGTACCAGCGAAACAACAGACTCTGCTCCGCGATCTCGGATCCGATCATTCCGCGAACGATGATCGCACCGAGGGCGATCAGCGGAAGCGCCACGAGTGCGATCCCGCACACGCGGTTCCATCTGCGACAGGCGACTGAGCAGATGAGCCCCAGTGCCAGAGCCGCAACGCCGCCCTTCGAACCGCTCACCACCACCAATCCCGCACTGAGAAGCGCGCCTGTCCACAACCACGCGCGGGCCGCAATGTGCGCTCGACCAATGGCGAGATTCGCGATCAACACCGCCGATCCCGCAGCGAGCGTGGCAAAGACATTGGCGAATCCAAACCACCCGGTCGCCTCGTTCTGCATCAACCTTCTCTCATAGGTGAGCGCTTGCGGAGAATTCGCCAGCCATCCCTGCGCGTTCAGAAACGTGTCGCGCGTGGCTCGGAAATAGAACACCGTTGCCTCGTGCTCGCTGGTCATCTGCGCCAGTCCGCGCACGGCGATCACCACCGCGAGACCGGCGAGTGCTGCGATCGCCGCCTGTCCAAGCAATCGCGACCATGCATCACCCTTGCGTGACAGGATCGCAACCGCACTCGCGATGGCAGCAATCCAAGTCGAAGCGCGCCAGAGTTGATCGGCATCCGAAATGCTGTGGGCAAGTGCCACCAGGATCGCGGGAAGGCAGAGGAGCGCGATCACCACACCGCGGCGCCCTGCCGTGACTGGCGCGCGACAGGATCGAATGAGTAGCCACGCCGCTCCGGACAAGGCCAGCGCATCAAGCAGCACACTCTGTGCCAGTGTTGCGCCCACGAATGGCGAACTCTCAATCGCGGGATCCATGTCGAAAACTGGAATCGGTGCGAATGAGATCATCGCCCGCGCTCCCGCCGTCATCAGAATTGCCCCGAGTGCGATTCGATCCACGAGTGGGACTGCGTCGGCTTTCATCGCCCCGCTATCGTAGAAGGGCATGACCGCTCCTGTGCCGCGACCATCCATCACCGTCTACTGCGCGAGTGCCACCGGACTCGATCCCGATTTCCTGGTTGCCGCGGGTCTGTTCGGGGCGGCAATCGGGGCGTGTGGAATGGATCTGGTGTATGGCGGTGGTGGCATTGGGCTGATGGGGGAACTGGCTCGAAGCGCTCAGAAATCAGGCTCGCACGTCACTGGCATCATCACTGAACAATTCCTCCAACTCGAGCAAGGATGGGTCGGCTGCGACCAGATGATCGTGGTTGATTCGATGCGCGAGCGCAAGCGACAACTCGAGGAGCGCGGTCAGGGATTTGCGATCCTGGCTGGCGGGCTTGGAACATGGGAGGAGTTTTTTGAGACCCTGGTCGGCCGGGTGATCGGTCGACACGGAAAGCCGATTGGGCTCCTCAACACCAAGGGGTTCTCGCAGCCACTCTTCGAACTTGTCTCGCACGGCGTTGATCATGGATTCGTTCGGTCTGCCGCGCGCGATCTCCTGTGGATGGAGTCAGACCCGCAACGCCTCGCCGAACGACTGCACCGTGCGGTTACGAGTGCGGTCGTCGAAGTCCACGACCCCACTGCGATGCTGCCGATGCACGGGAAACGAGAGTCATGACAAGCGCGCCGTCAAACGCGCCGTCAAGCGCGCCGTCAAGCGCGCCGTCAAGCGCGCCGCGCATCGGAATGATCGCCGGCAGCGGACTCCTGCCGATTCTCGTCGCCGACGGAATTCGCGCCACGGGTGCAACCGTCGTGTGCGTGGGGCTTCGCGATCAATTCGACCCCGCCCTGCCGCTGCACTGCGATGCCTTTCGCCCTGCTGGAACCCTGCAAATCGGCAAGTGGATTCGCATTCTTCGCTGCGCTGGCATCGAAGAGACTGTGATGGTTGGGCGGGTTGGAAAGGCGCAGATGTATGAACCACTGCGTCTCTTGCGACAACTGCCCGACTTGCGCGCCGTGCTCCTTTACTATCGTCGCCTGCGGTTCGATCGACGAAGTCATGTGCTCCTGAGCGCTGTCGCCGACGAACTCGCAACTGCTGGAGTGCGACTCATCGATTCAACCCCCTACATCCCTGAGCATCTGGCAACCATCGGCGTGATGGGACGCGTGCCACCCACAACCGCGCAGCGGCGCGATATCGATTTCTCCTGGCCACTGCTGCGATCGATTGCCAATCTGGGAGTTGGTCAGGGGATCACCGTGCGCGACTGCGATGTGATCGCCGTTGAAGCGATGGAGGGAACGGATGCGATGATCGATCGGACGGCGCAACTCTGTCGCAGCGGCGGATGGGTTCTCCTGAAGACCGCACACGACGCGCATGACATGCGCGCAGATGTCCCGACCGTTGGGGTCGCAACAGTCGAACGACTCTCCAAGGCTGGCGGGCGGGTCCTCGTTCTGGGCGCCGGTCGGGTGATCATGCTTGAGAAATTCAAGATGATCGCCGTCGCTGATCGACTCGGGATCGCCCTGGTGGGTGTCTGAAACTCGGATGGAACCGCGTGGAATTTGTCTCCAGAGCAGGTCTCAAACTCGCCCACGCGCTGGCGGCCTTTGCGGTCGATCCAACGGGGCTTGAATGCGCAGATTTTGGCTGTAATGCTGGGGGATTCACAGATTGTCTTCTCAAGAGTGGCGCAGCGAAGGTGATCGCAATCGACACCGGTTACGGGATGCTCGACTGGAAGCTCCGCAACGATCCGCGCGTGGACGTTCGCGAGCGCACCAATGTGCTGCATGTGGCAGCCCCCACGGCGGGGGTCGATCTGGTGGTGCTCGATATGGCATGGACCCGCCAGCGCCATTCGATCCCCGTGGCGCTCAGATGGCTGCGCCCAGCTGGACAAATCATCGCGCTCATCAAGCCGCACTACGAGTCACAGGGTGATGAACGCAAAGCACTCGTGAAGGGCTGCCTTCCCGATGAGGTCGCACGCGTCGTCATTCGCCGGGTCCTCGATGCGATGGGCGAGCTGGGAGTTCGGGTCGTTGCCGACTGCCCAAGCCCGCTCGAGGGCGCTGGTGGAAACACCGAACATCTTGCTCATTTGGTGGTCTTGAATCAAGCGATTTCCACAGGCAAAACCCCCCAAAGTTGAGACGAGTTTGGTAGTATTTCTGGTTCGCTGTGAGCACCGTTCCCCCGCCCCCTGACAACCCAGATTCGACCCGCGGTCATGTGATCGACAAGACGATCGACCGCGAATTACACGAGTCCTATCTCGTCTACGCGATGAGCACGATCATGGATCGCGCCCTGCCCGATGTGCGCGATGGACTGAAGCCGTCGCAGCGGCGCATTCTGGTTGCCATGCATGATTTGAATCTCACCCCGGGGCGCAAACAGATCAAGTGCGCGAAGATTTGCGGCGACACCAGCGGTAATTACCATCCCCACGGCGAGTCGGTGATCTATCCCACGCTGGTGAATTTGGCACAAGCCTGGAAGACCCGCGCACTGCTCATTGACAAGCAAGGAAACTTCGGATCCATCGAGGGGGATCCCGCCGCTGCCATGCGTTACACCGAGGCACGGATGACCGGCGTCGCCGTGGCACTGTTGGAAGACCTCGATAAGGAAACCGTTGATTTCAAGCCGAATTATGACGATCGGCTCATGGAACCGATGGTGCTTCCCGGCAAGTTTCCCAACCTGCTGGTGAACGGAACTTCGGGGATCGCCGTGGGAATGGCAAGCGCGATGCCGCCTCACAATTTGGGGGAGATCGCACGGGCAATCGTGGCGACCATCGACAACCCAGGTATCGGTCTCGAGGAACTCTTGGCAATCGTCCCAGGACCAGACTTCCCGACCGGTGGATCGATCATCGGTCAGGGCGGCATCGCGCAGGCCTATCAGACGGGTCGTGGCAAGCTCACGGTGCGCGGGCGCGTGCGCCACGAATCCAAAGATGGTCGCGACATCATCATCATCGAAGAGATTCCATACCAGGTGGTGCAGAGCCTGCTGATCGAGCGCATCGTCGATGCCAAGAAAGATGATCGCATCCCAGACATCGTTGATGTCAGAAACCACTCGGGACGCGATGCGCAGACGCGAATCCTCGTGGTGCTTCGCAAGGGGGCGGATCCGGCCGTGGTCGAGCGCCAACTCTACGAGTTCACACCGCTCGAGACCACCTACAGCATTATGAACATCGCGTTGGTGAATGGCCAACCGCGCACCCTGCCGCTGCGCACGCTGATCGACTGCTATATCGATCACCGCGTATCGGTCATTCGGCGCCGCACCGAATTCCTGCTTCGCCAAGCTCGTCAGCAGGCCCACCGCCTCGAGGGCTTGGTCTATGCGGTCTGTGACATCGAAGCGGTGATCGCCATCATTCGCGCCTCGCAGACCCGCGAAGAAGCGATCATCAAGTTGATGGAGCACGCCTTCCGCATTGCCGAGAACCATCCGGCAGCCCATCTCGTTCCAGCGCGCATCGCTGCCGCAAGCCGCGTGGGCGCTGGAATCAAGCTGACCCGCGTGCAAGCGGATGCGATTGGCGCACTGCGACTCATTCAATTGGTCGGACTCGAGATCGAAAAACTCGCCAGTGAATTCGCGGCGCTGCTCTGCGAGATTGACCAGTACGAGGCGATACTCGCGGATGCCTCGCTGGTGCTCAAAATGGTTCGCCAGGATGTGCTCGACATCGCCGAGAAATTCAGCGATGACCGCCGCACGACAATCGTCCCCGGCGAGGCAGATGAGTTCGACTGGTCGAAGCTCATCAAGGAACACGATGTGGCAGTCACCGTGAGTCACGAGGGCTTCGTGAAGCGGCTGGCCGTTGACACCTTCCGAACTCAGGGGCGTGGCGGCATTGGTGTGAAGGGGTCGGATGCAAAGGATGGCGATTACATCGAGCGGGTTTTTATCGCCAGTACGCACGACGACTTGCTCTGCTTCACGAACACTGGTCGCGTCTACAAGACCAAGGTCTGGCAGATTCCAGAACTCTCTCGCACCGCCAAGGGACGGGCGATCAACAATGTCGTCGAACTCAAAGAAGGCGAGCGCATGGTCGCGTATCTGCCAATCAAGGATTTCGAACTAAGTGAGGACTACCTCTTCTTCGCCTCGGCCAGCGGGCGGGTGAAGCGCTCCTCGCTCAAGGAGTTCCGCAATGTGAATCGCAGCGGCATCATCTCGGTCAAGTTGAATTCAGGCGACCGCTTGATCAATGTGGTGCAGACGCGCGGCAACGATCATGTTCTGCTGGCGACGGCCCACGGGATGTCCATTCGATTCGACGAGAATGATGCCCGAGTGATGGGTCGCGACACGGCAGGTGTCGCCGGAATCGATCTCGCCGAAGCCGACGGGGCAGTCGCCGCCGACGAAGTGGTTGGTCTGGTGCGATGCGACGATCAGGCCGCGCTCTTCACCTGCACCGAGCACGGATTCGGCAAGCGCACCGCGATGTCGGAGTATCTCGTCCACCAGGAAGATGGGCAAACTCGGGCGCAATCGCGCGGTGGAAAGGGTCGCATCGACATCAAGACCGACGCGCGAAATGGGCGGGTCGTCGCGGTGCATTCCACGCTCGAGGCAGATCATCTCATGTTCATCTCGCGCGGCGGAATGATGGTTCGAATCCATGCCAGCGATGTTCGACTCGTCGGACGCAACACGCTCGGCGTGCGCGTCGTCAAACTTCAGGAAGATGATGCGCTGGTCGCTGCGGCGTGCTTCGACGCGGTTGAGGTCGCCGGTTCCGATGTCAGCACCCCGGCGACTGAGTGATAGGATCGCACCATGCCCGTGAGTGACTGGTCAGACAACATCATCATCGGAGAAATGGCCGACGAGCCAGTCTTTGCCGAGGATCTCAAGTCGATCGCCTCGTGCCTAGAAAAGAAGATCCATGACCTACACATCATCCTCGACATGCGCGAGGTGACGTATCTCAATTCATCGAATCTCGCCCAGCTTCTGCAACTTCGAAAGTCACTCATCGCCCAGCAGGGCAGCCTGCACCTCTGCGGCGTCAAGGACAATGTTTGGAGCGTTCTGCTCATGACCGGGCTTGATCGCCTCTTCAAGTTCACCGACGATGTGCCGACCGCGCTCGCCGCGGCGCAACTGGGTCTCTGAACTCAGACGGCACGCTCATGCGCATTCGTCGCACCGTTCACGAACCCCGCATCGAGTTGATTCCGCTCATCGATGTGATGATGTTCTTGCTGTCGTTCTTCATTTACTCGCAGGCGCTTGCGGTTCGGGTGAGTGTCATCCCCATGGAACTTCGCAAGTTTCAGAGCGGCCAGAGCGCCAAGCCATCCACGGCTGCAACCATTTCGATCGCGCTGGATGGAAAACTCTATTACAACCGCATTCCCTGCGAATTGAGCGACATTGCGGGACGGGTCGCCGAGTCGAAGCAGGAAGACCCCAAGACGATCGTGTACATCGCGGTTGCCGATGGCGCGGGAACAGTCGACCGCGCCCCGGTCATGCAGAGCATTTGGGACAAACTGCGCGGCTGCGGTCTGCAGGTGAATTTCGTAGGCAAGCCACTCGAGTCGGATGAACCTCCGCCGCCATTGCCTACGATCACACCGTGATCGAGTGCCGGCAAAACAACAAGCCGCTCTACATCGGTGCGGTCGTCGCGATTGGATTGCATCTGCTGATCGGTTTTCCGATGCTCACCGCATCGTGGGGTGTGGGCAGCAAGAGCCCGCTCGATTCTGCCCTCGATGGCAAGAGCGCCGCGGAGCGACGACAGCGCGAGCGCGTCGAGAAAGCACTTGCCGAGCACCAGCAAAGTCAACAGGATGACGAGGTCGTCCCTGGGCTCGAAGATGGATCGGATCAGGGTATGACTTGGATTGGTTACGACGAGTACCAGGAGCATCTCGCCCAGCATGCAACGATCGATCAAGCGGCGTTCACAGAAAAGGATGCGTCCGGCGGTGGTGCGCTGGCAGCGGGCCAGGTGACGGCTGGACCCGCCGCGGCGCCAACTCAACCAACTCCTGCGGTCGAAGCAGTCAGTGCAGCGGGTCCACTTCCCACCGAAGCACCGAGTGATCTGAAGGGGGTCACTCCGACGACAACGCCAGAGAGCGATCTTCCCACAGCACCCCTCGACCCGGAGGGTGTCTTGCCCCCAGCCGTTGACCGGACAGATGTCCAACAGGATCCATCCAAGGATTCCTCCCCCACCGCACCCGTGAAACCATCCGAGACTCCCGATGCATTCGCGCGGGAAGCAGTTGTGGCGCAACCTCCGGTCCAGCCTCCAGCGCCTGCAGCAACCGAATCCACCGGCGCGGCAGGTGCGACCTCGCCAGTCGTCGCGCCCGTTGCCGGACCACCCGGAGCCCCCGGCACAAGTCAGGAGCAGGGAGAAAAATCCGACCGCGAATCGGACGCGACCAGCATCGTCGATGTGCCACCATCGCTGTGGCGCACTGGAAAACCGCTGGCGCGCAAGGGTCTCGAGATCAAGACCCGCCGACCCGAGTTCTACATGCTCACGGAGATGACAACTTCGCCGCGCAATCCAACCGGTGAAATTCGCTTCGGACGGGATGGAGTTCCGGTGACTTGCAAGATCGTCGAATCGAGCGGAGTCAAGAACATCGATGATCCCGTGCTCGACGCGCTCTATCGATGGCGCGCCAAGGGATCGCAACTCGACAAACTTGCGCCGGGCAAGACCCTCACCTTTCGGGTTCGAATCATCTTGCATTGAGGCTGCCAGTTCAGGGGGTCAACGCCACACTTCGATGGCTGACTCAACTGCACTTGGTGCGGCTGGCAAACTCGCCCAGAACATGGTCCCGAAACGGTAGACCCATTGCCAACATTTCAAGCCAGATTCTTGCCGGCGTGAAAGCGGAGGAATCTCTGCTCGGGCGAGTTCCGCAGCCGAGCAAGTCTGCGCCGCTTGTCTGAGCGCGCGCCGGATGGCGCGCTGGAATTCAGGCGAGGACTGTCTGAGCCCCGAGCAGATGATTCCGCAGCGTTCACACTGTC
>SIAB01000049.1 GCA_009692015.1 Phycisphaerales bacterium | reverse complement strand
TATGACGTACCGATGATGCCAGAAGACTTTGTGCACCGCATCGGACGGGCCGGTCATGGCGGCGGCGCGGCGGAAAGTTTCACATTCGTCGATCCGCTCGAGACGAAGTCATGGGCGCGGGTGAGCGAACTCGTGGGAGAGATAATCCCGCTGCACAAGGCACCAGAGTTTGCGCAGTTTTCGAAGCAGAATGCAGGGCAGCGGGTGAGGTGGCTTCCAGATGATCCTGCGCAAGGCACTCCGGCACCGGTCAAGCGTCAACCCAAGGGCGCGCCTCGTGCCCCAAAGAAACCGATCTTCGAGAGGGCGTCAGAAACCGGAAAGCGGCGGATGAGGCGCGAGCGATCCACACCAATCGGTCGAGAGGTTCGTCCTGGCGGTGGAGTTCGACGATCCACCCCAAAGCCAAAGGCTTGAGACTCAGCCAACCCGCAGTATCGGAATGACCAGGTAGACAAAGAGATACATCACGATCGCGAGGGATCCCATCGCGAGCATTGACTTCGCCGTGAAGAGCGAAACCCGGTACCAGAAGCGGTCGAGCGAAGCATCATGTGTGGCTCGGTAGGTGATTGAGATCCCCAAGATGAGTGGCAGCAGGAGCAACCACCAATAGGTTCCAAGGGCGCCCATTGGTTGAAGGAACGGAATCCAAGCGAACAGGGGGATCATGAACGACCCCCACCCGTATCAAGCTGGGCCACGGGACGCTTGAGCGCGTCGAGCACCACAACCACATTCATAAGTCCCGCGAGCGCGCAGTAGAGGATCCCAATCTCGCTCGCCAGAGTGACCGTCTTAAATGTGCTCACCATTGGAGCGGCGGCGCGCGGATTCTGCGGCGGCGACTCAACCAATTCTCCAACCTTGCCAGTCTTCAACAGGCTCGCGTTTGCCCAGTCCGCCGCGAAGGCAATCGGCCCAGCGCCAGCCTGCGCATAAAACCAGAGTGGGTCTTCGCGGCGATCGACAGAGTCAACGCCACCGATCAACAACCCACTGAGAAACAATCCAAGAACCCCGATCATCGCCAGTGCGCCGCGGCGTCGGTGACCCGCCATGATTTGTCCGAATCCCGGCAGAATCCAACTGAAAAGCGCGGCCATCCAGTGGAGCGGTTGGTCGAGTTGGTCGGTGTCGTGCGTCATATCGTGCCTCATCAGTGATGAGTGATTCGGACGGCTACAGTACCCTTGAATTGAAGCACAAGGAACAATCGAGATGACGAAAGAACCACAACCCAAAGACCCGCATGCGAAGGAATCGTCGTCAAGAGAACAGCCAGTGGTGACCGAGCGTCGATTAGGCTTTGATCGCCGCGACATCACGCCGGCATCCCCAACGAATCTTGAGCGCCGCCGCGGTCCTGGGCGCCGCCTGACAGACTTCGTGAAGTCAGCCGAGGAGGGTGAGATGTCGCGTGAGCAATACACCTTCCTGCTCGCCATCGATGCGTTCAAGCGGGTGAATCACAAGACCTTTCCCAGTTGGACTGATGTGCTTGAAGTGGTGCGAAAACTGGGTTACCGAAAGACGATGGCTTCGGAACTCAACCTTGGTGGCAAGGTTCAGGATTGGACCGAGAAGGAAGATGCCGACAGTGGGGTCAACAAGCCTTCGTCCCAGATCGAGTGAGCCTCGCTTTGGGCCGGAGCCACCCGCCGGAAGGGGGGTCAAAATAAATTTTCGAAAAATCTACTTTTTGAACCAGTCGGCGTTGATTTGGACATACTTGTGCCATTCAGCGGGCAGATCGTCCTTTGGAAAAATCGCCTGCACCGGACACTCGTCAACGCACAATCCGCAATCGATGCATGTCTCTGGATCAATGTAGAGCTGCCCAACGTCTTCCCACTTCTCGCCTTTCTTAGTTGGATGAATGCAATCGACAGGACAAACTTCAACACACGACGCGTCCTTCGTTCCGATGCACGGCTCTGCAATGATGTGAGGCATAGTCGAAAAATACTAGCAAACAGCGGGAAAACATGACCCAAAACGCACTGAAAGCCGGCATCGTTGCCGGCTTTCAGTACAAATCATTCAATCACTGCGACTTAGCGGCTCTT
This sequence comes from Phycisphaerales bacterium, assembly GCA_009692015.1. Taxonomy (GTDB): domain Bacteria; phylum Planctomycetota; class Phycisphaerae; order Phycisphaerales; family SM1A02; genus F1-60-MAGs104. Next base: position 13,133 of record SIAB01000049.1, on the reverse strand, counting down.
CTTAGCCTTCTTCGCAGCCTTCTTAGCAGCTTTCTTCTTTGCCATGGTGTGGCTTCCTTTGGTTACGCTAGGGCGTCGGAGAGAGAGTTCGTCAGCGTAACGAAAACGAACACTCAGGAACAGTCAGTAATGTTATCGACTGTTCGCAAAACTTTCTTGACCTCATGACTCCACAATCACCCAACCCATGTCAAGTTGGATCGCTTCGCGTCTGTCTCAATGGCGCGTCGGGGCGGATGGGTGAGCGCATCGATCGGGCATGTCAAGCATCTGGTGGAAGACTGACCGTGGTCGCTCGAAACAGTCTGGAAGCACCACTGTCTGATGTGACGGGGCTGGCGTTCGATGTCGTCATCGACTTTTCGAACGATTCTGGTGCGCGCCGTGCCATCGAGTTGGCGTTGGGCGCCCGTTGTGCGCTCCTCACCGCCACGACGGGGCTATCCGATGCGACACACCTCCTCCTCAAGAACGCATCGGCGTCAATTCCTCTCTTGATTGCTCCAAACACATCACTTGGGATTGCCGTGATGCGTCACCTTGTCTTTGAAGCGGCTCGGTTCCTGGACAGCAGCTTCGATGTTTCGATTCGCGAGGTTCATCACACAAAGAAGCGCGATCAACCCTCTGGAACCGCGATTTCACTGGCAGAATCGGTTTCACACGGTCGTGGAAGCCCCTTCAAGATCGAACAGATTCACTCGATTCGCGAAGGGGATGTTGTTGGCGACCATGCCATTGCATTCACCAGCGCCGGTGAGACACTGACAATTGCCCATCATGCGCGGGATCGCGACCTTTTCGCGCTCGGAGCGATCCAACTCGCGTTCTGGATCAGCAAGCAGCGGCCAGGAAGGTATGGTCTGGATGATTGGTTTGCAGAATTGAAGGAAACGAAACGGTGAGAGAGCAGAACATCGAAGTTTTTACGGTGGGCGGTGGTCTCAAGTTGGCGGTCGAACCGATCGAGGGAGCCGCAACCACGACCATGGCCTGGACAGTGCCGGTGGGATTCGCTGGAGACCCGATTGGTGATCTTGGGTGTGGGGAAGCCTCTGTCCTTGCAGAGGTTGTGCTTCGGGGAGCTGGGGATCGCACCAGCAAGGAGTACAGCGATGCACTCGATCGGCTTGGGGCACAACGGGGCTCAAGTTGTTCCGCCTATCGCATGTCAATATCAGCGACCTGCTTGGGCGGCGAGACGGATCAGGTTCTTTCGCTGCTCAGTGATGTCTTCCTTCGACCGCGCATCGAACAGAGTGCGCTTGATGCGAGTCGCGAGCTCGTCCTGCAGTCGCTGCAATCGCTCAGCGACGACCCCCAACATTTCGTTGGGATAAAGACGAGTGAGATCGCACTGCCAGCCCCATTCAATCGACATGGACTTGGAACCGAGGCTGGTCTTGCGTCGCTGACCACTGAGAGTCTGCGGGCAGCATGGCATCGGAGGTGCCGTCCAGGCGGGAGCATCATCGGCATTGCGGGTGCGGTCGACGCCAAGTCCGTTCGCGATCACCTGGAGAAGCTATTGGAGGGGTGGAGCGGCACGGCAGCAGAACCCGTCGTAACTGCGCCAGCGATTGGCGGAACGATTCACGAAAAGCAACCCTCCTCGCAGACCCACATGTGCCTGGCGTTTGCGAGTCCAAAAGAACGAGATATTGAACGGCTTCCGCACCGGGTTGCGGTGCGCATCTTGGGGGGTGGCGGAATGTCCAATCGACTCTTTACAGAGGTGCGCGAGAAACGCGGCCTGTGCTATTCGGTTGGGATGAGTTATGGATGCGGGCGCGATCGGAGTCTCACCACGGTCTATGCCGGGAGCACGCCAGAACGGGCGGGGGAGACACTGGCTTGCATTCGCAAGGAACTCGCCGAGATGGCAAAGGGTGTGACGCAAGAAGAGTTCAATCGCGCGATCATTGGTGTGAAGAGCTCCATTGTGATCAGCGGCGAAGGCACGGGCGCGCGGGCATCACTTCTCGCCTCAGATCTGTTTACGCGCGGCACAGTGCGAACGCTCGCCGAGATTCTCGCGAGCATCGATCATCTCACGCTGGCTCAAGTGAACGACCATGTCGCAAAAATGTTCACGCCGCGAATGTTGGAGTCAGCATCGCTCGCGGTCATCGGACCGGGCGCGCTGTGACACGCGCCGCGTGGGCGGCACAAGAGAACCCACCCCTATACTCGCGACATGTATGAAGGCGTTCCAATCAAAGTCGGCACCCGCGTTCAAGTGACCCAACAACTCCCGACGCCAGATGGAGCGTGGACCACCACGATTCAGGGGACCGTTCAGCAGTGGCGACAGGCAGCAACGGGCGCGTGGTTTGCGCACAGCAAGGACGATCACCTCTGGCTGGATCGACTCGAGATGCGTCTCGATGATGGCGAAACAACCGTGCTGAATCTTGATCAGTATTCGCGGATTCAGTCGCTCTGATTAGGGGTCCACGGCAGACCGCTGTGGTGCCGCGGCAGGCCGGCCGCGTGAATCTGCGTTTGCCGGAGCATTTGGGGTACCCGGAGTAATAGGCAGTTTGTCAGATGGGCGCTTTGCAAATGGCGGCGGCTGCAGTGGAGCGGGCAGCGGAACATGCTTCCACGGCAGCGACTTGATTGAATAGTCCTTCGCGACGGTTCCGCGGCGCACCGTGAGCACGATCGAGTCGCCATCGGACATTGACTTGAGCCGGGCGCGAATGTCTGTTGGAGCGGCCGGGGATTTTCCATCGATCGCTGTCACCAGATCGAAGTCCTCGATCCCAGCGAGGTAACCAGGACCATCGGTCATGACGGCGGTCACCAGTGCGCACTTGGTCGCATCGATATCAAGATGCTTTGTGAGCGCGAGCCCCGGGCTCTCGAACCGCACACCGATCATGACCGGCGGATGATCCGCCGGTTGCGGTATCGGGAGTGTCTGCAAGACCTGCCCGGCATTCCCGATGACTTCGATCGCGCTCTCTGTGCGCCGCAGGTGCTCCTTCGCAACACGCTGTCCATCGATTGAGACGATGATCTCTTGGCCGATGAACTCAACATCGAAGCGGCGCTCTGGAAGTGGCGCTGCGGCTTCAGCGGGCGCTGCGGCTTCAGCGGGCGCTGCGGCTTCAGCGGGCGCTGCGGCTTCAGCGGGCGCCGCGGCTTCAGCGGGCGCCGCGGCCTCAGCAGGCGCAGATGGTTCAGCGGGAGTCTGCGCCTCAACAGCGATCGGGAACGCGCCAACTTCGCCCGGATATGTCGTCGGCTCAGAGTTGCACCCAACGACAAGAATGGCGCCAGCAACGAACGAGAGAGGAATGCGAAGCATCAAGAAAGGCTACCCGTACTATTTGAAGAGATGCGTTTCGTTCTCCCGTCAATCACCATGTGCGCGATCGCACTGGCCAGTTGCGCTCCCCAGTCGCACCCAACCAGACACGGCGGGATCGACTACCCGTACGGTCCCTCATCGATTCAACTTCACTCCCTGAGCCACCTTGAGATTTCGCCAGACAACGCGATCTCTGGAGGAATGGTCTGCATCGAATTCACAGACCGTGAGAATCAGACCACGCGCGCGACGGGGCTTCTCGAACTGACCATTACGCCACCGGATCGTGCGCCCTTTGAGAAAATGGTCAATCTCAGCGATCTTTCGATCAATGAGGCAGCATGGGATCGACCAACCCGCATGTACCAGGTTCGATTCGCGTTCGAACCAGCGCTCGGCGCGGCACCCGCGGAGGGGATTGCGGTGGCGGTGACCTGGACTCCGGTTGACCGCAGTTCAATCACGGTGCGGGGGTCGCTGCAGGCACGGGTTGGGGTCGCTGATACTTGTGTTCGTACTTCGCCTTGAGGTCGGTTTGATGACTCTTGAGTTCGATGGATCGCCCATCGATCCAGGCCTGCCGCACATTAGTGGTGACTTCGAGTGGATCCCCATCGTGCAGGAGCAGCGTCGCGCTGTGACCGGCGGCGATGACACCATACGCATCGCCTACGCCGGCGAGTTGCGCTGGCACGCGGGTGATTGATGCCAGTGCCTCCTCGGGTGCAAGTCCAAATGCGGCCGCGACCGCCGCGTGATGGGCGATGTTTCGATCGTTCGATGGCTCATCGCCGGTTGCGATTGCAAACTCGATCCCGCGAGCCGCAAGCCGCGCCGGCAAGGTGTAGGGCGCGTCGTAGTCGTCGTGTGCGAATCTGGGGAGGCGCAGCACGCCGGGCACGATGACAGGCACCTTGTACTTGACGAGCAGGTCGGCAACAGCGAGTGCTCCCTGACCGCCCACGATGATCGGCTTCATCGATCGGGCGAGTGACCAGAGAATGGCAGATTCGATTTGTCCGGCACTTGCCGCCTCGATGAAAAGTGGGCGCGTGCCGTCGAGCAAATCGCGCATACGTTCGAATCGGAGGTCGACCGGGAGCGCTGGGTCTGCGGCGCGGGCGCGGGTATAGGCCTTGGCTGCATCAAAGAAATCGTCGAGGGCCCGCAGGGTCGCCCGGCGATCCTTTTCCTGCTGATCTGCGTTGCGGGTGGTGTACCAATGTGGAGCGGGCTCGGTCGCCGGCCAGCGCACCACCGTTCCTGCATCGCGAACCGCCGCGATCTCGTCATTGGTCCATCCATCGAGACGAATCAAACTCGCCTGGCCGCTTACGACTCCACCCTGGGGAAAGACCAGCGCCAGGAGAACGCCACCCATGCGCGCCACAGGCAGCAGATTGCTATCTGGATTGATCGCCAGCCAGGCTTCAACCTCGGGATGGAATCGCCCGGTTTCGGTGCGGTCATCCGTGGCCCGAACTTGTCCCGTTTCAATGAGCCCAAGCGTTGTTGCCGTGGAGATGAACCCCGGGGTGAGATGCAAACCGGTCGCGTCGATGCACGCTGCCGCAGAGGCGGGAGCGGCGCCGGTGCCCATTGACACAATCTTGCCGCCGTCGATGACCACGAATCCATCTTGAATGACGGATGCGCCGAGAACGGCGGTGTGGATTGTGGCGTGTTCAATGACGAGCGGCGCGGCTTGCGGCGGCGCAGGGGTAATCGTGTTCTGCGCCAGGAGCGCGCCACAGAGAATCGAAGTGATGGGCATCATTGTGAAATCTCCTCGCAACCACAGACGCCGGCGCGCTGCAGCGATCGAACATCGATCCCACGGCGCCAGAGATCGCGGTAGTAGTCATCACGCGAATTCACCATGCGCTGCAGCAGTCGGGTTGGCGCTGCCTTGGGACTCTCTGGTGCGGGAGCGACAGTTGGTGGATCCCGCGCAGGGTCATCGATCTTGGTGCCCAGCGCCGCGACAACCAACCGTTGGCGGAGTAACTCACGCCCGGCGCGCGCGGCGAGGTCATCGGCGCGATCAAAGCGTTTGGTTCCCTCAACCCAGGTCTGTTCGCAGCGGGTCAGCGGGCTCAGTGGATCGCCGGACCAGAGCACAAGGTCGGCATCCTTTCCGACTTCGATACTTCCTGTTCGGTCGCCGACCCCGAGCTGCCGTGCAGGATTGATCGTCACAAACGCCAGCGCCTTGGCGGGGGAGAGGTTTCCATACTTGACAGCCTTCCCTGCTTCGGTGTTCATGTGCCGCGCAAGTTCTGACGAGTCGGAGTTGAAAGACATGAGCACACCCTGGTTCTGCATCATGGCGCCAGCCCACGGAATTGCATCCATCACTTCCATCTTGTATGCCCACCAATCACTAAAGCAAGATCCGCCAGCGCCGTGCGCGGCGATTGCATCTGCGACCTTGTAACCCTCGAGGATGTGCTGAAAGGTGCCGATACGAAAACCAAACTCATCCGCGAGCCGCAAGAGCATGAGCACTTCGTCTTGTCGATAGGAGTGGCAGTGAATGATCCGCTTACTTTCGAGAATTTCGGCCAGCGTTTCGAGTTCGAGATCGATGCGTAGCGGCATCTCGCCCGCGGCCGCCCCGCGCGCGGCGAAATCCTGCTGAGCCTGGCGATATTCACGCGCGGCAGAGAAGCGATCGCGGAGAAATGCCTCAACACCCATCCGTGTCTGGGGATACCGCCCCCGGGGGCGAACCACATTTTCTCCAAGGGCAAACTTGATCCCAGGTGTCGCCGTTGGCACCGCCCACTCGGCGAGCGGCGATCCCCACTTCAACTTCACAACACTATTTTGACCACCGATTGGATTGGCGCTGCCGTGCAACTGATTGGCACAGGTCAGCCCGCCGGCAAGCGCGCGGTACCAACCAACATCACTGGGATCGATCACATCTTGGATGCGAACCTCGGCGGTGCAGGCCTCGGTCCACTCGTTGACATCGCCATCGATGCCCGTGTGACTGTGGCAGTCGATGAGTCCCGGCGAGAGATGCCGTCCCGCACAGTCGATGACCCGCGCATCGGGCGGAACTGGAAGGTTCGCCCCGATCGCTGCGATGCGACCATCGCGCACCAGGACATCGGTCTGATTCAGGATTCCCTCTGGCGCACTCGTCCAGACCGTCGCGCCGCGAAAGAGAACCGACTCACGCGCTGGCACGGACGTGAACCCGAAGTCACCAAAGGGATGGGTGATCGGAATCTCGCGTTGCAGAGCACGAAATGCGGCAACTTTCGCGGTGAGCTTGTCCGCATCGATCAGAGCCAACCGCGCGGTTTCAATCACCGCAGCGTCGGTCTGCGGGGAAGGGGTCGCATCGAATGAAACTATGCGCCCATCGGCAGACTGCGCGTCGATCGAGAGTTGATCTCCCGTGAGGCGCAGCGCACAGCGAACGGGACCGCTCAGCGCCAGCGCGGCACCATCCACAAGGAATGCGCCGCGCAGTCTTTCGAGCGCGATCTGCTCGGCGGCCCAGGCGTGCTTCGCTCCATTTGCGCCAGTGGATTCAAAGTTAATCGTTCGTTTCGTCGAATCGATCGTGAGCAGACACGCCGTGCCATCAAGCAAGGTGATCGCGTGGCGCCCATGCGCGGCGAATGTGCTCGCCAGCGGTATGTCACTCGTCGCGGTGGTGTCATACCGCTGACCAGCGATCCACACCTCTGCGATTCGCGACTCGGGTGCGAAGAGTGCGCCAGTGCTGACCGCGAGATTCGCCAGTCGTCCCGGGGCGATTGTGCCGACGCGATCACTCACCCCCAACAGCGCGGCGGGAACGGTGGTCAGCGCCGCGAGCAACTGTGACTCACTCAAGCCCGCGTCCCGTGCCTCACGAACCCGCGTCGGAAACAATGTGCGCCGTTCGAGTCGCGTCGTGGTGAGCGAAACAGGAACCCCCGCAGCGATGAGCCGGCTGGCATTCGATGGGGCGGCTGCCCAACTCGCGAGATCTCCCAGAGACGCGCTTTCGGCAAGCCGCGCAGTCGTGAGCGACGGGGCCTTTGGAAAATCCAATGGCACAATGATTGGCAACTTCAGCGCCGCAATTTCAGCCAGCGATCTGAATTCACCACCGCCACCGAGGATCGCCGCATCGAGCCCAAACTCTTTCGCAAGCGCTCCAGAGCGCAGGGCATCGAGTTCAGTCGAAGCGTCGAAGAGAACGCGTTCCTGGCCGGTGACGCACAAGGCGAGCGCGTCGAGCGCCGCCGCAGCTATGGGCGGATCGTTCCCAACCGGATGAGCATCCCAAACAGCGACCGACGCAGAGCGCCAGCGCGCATCGAGAAATGTCTGTCGCAATAATGCCGTCGCTCCCATCACAGAATTCGGATAGACCGGCGCCTGATTCTCCTCCTCCCAATCTCTGTCGCGCGCAATTCGTGGGCCGCGCCCGAAGGCGACAAATTGTCCAGCACTCTCTTCGATGGACTGGCTTGCGCCGAGCGAATCACCCAGAAGCACAACACCGCCACTGCCACGAAAGATCCCAGAGTCTGGATAGACCGCGGCGAGGGTGAATCCAAGCTCGCGCAATTCTTGGCGAATTGCAGCCGAAACCGGCGGCAGGTCCCGGGAAGCAACCTGCGGAGTCACATTCACATTCCAGTGCGCGCCGCTCTCGCCGCTGGCCCGCCTAGCAAATGCGACCGAGTCGACCAGGAGAGCAGGCTCGATGAATCCAGCGACTACGGTCTTGCCCCGGCCATCATGAATCGTTGCGCCGGCGGGAATCACAGCCTGCGCGCTGGGACCGACGGCGTCGATCCACCCATCTCTCATCAAGATGGTCGCATCATCGATCTTGTGATCAGGCGAAGTGAAGACTGTGGCGTGTTCGATGGCGTCCCACCGAATAGCTGAGGGCAGGAGTCCATTGACTGGTGGGGTCTGCGCAGAAACGCTCGTGGCTACTGCGAATCCGCAGACGAGGGCACGAGCCACGAAATTGGTATGGGAAGTCACCGCCCAAGTGTAGAACCACCCCGGCGACAAACGCTTACTCAGTGGTGGCGAAGCTCTGCCAACATTCGGTCAATTGCGGCCGAAAGGCGAGCATCGGTATCAAAGGATCCATCGGCGATCATCTGCTTGATTCTTGCCACGCGATCGGCACGAACCTCTGGCATCGCCCGAAGGTCGGCAAGGTGGCGCGTGTGCTCTTGCGAATGATCCTCAACGGCACTGTCCCGCTGGCGAGCGGCCAAACAATCTGCGGCGGTCATCGCGGTCATGGTCGGGTGAGAATTGCTTTGATTGCCGGTCTTGATCTGCGTCTGCGTGGATTCTGACATGACGAAACTCCTAAGACCGCCGCTTCAGATCCTTCTTCGGCACCGGCCAGGCATCAACACTTACATCCATGTGTAGAGCCAAACTGTAGGCTCAAGGTACCTATCGTCGGATTGTTTCCAAAGACTTCAACAATTCAAATCTTGTGTGTGCGGCGAGTTATGATCCAACTGCATGTCCGGCGATCATCCATCTTGGACCATTCTGTTCGCGGCGGCACTGGGTACCGCATTGCTGGTTGGATGTGCCGAGAACCAGCAGAATTCAAGAAAAATGGCGGTCTCTGCTGCGTCCAGCGATCCAGACACCCTCGTGACGGACGAGCCGATCGAAGACGAGCGCGAACCAGCCAGCTTTGGGGGAACCACTGGCAAGGCGACCACGGCGGCCTGGGTGGCAAAAACTCCGAAGTGGTCCATTCCCGGAGCTCCGCAGACGGGCCGCACCAAACCTGTTGTTTCCGCGGATGCCGTCGAGGAGCCAACCAAAGATTCTGCCCCGCCCGTGACAACCAACAATAGCGCGGGGCCACAATCCGCGCGCGAGGATGATCGAAGGTGGAGCGTCACTCTGATGACTTTTTCTGGGGAGGACAACGAGGAACTCGCAGAGGCTGCGTGCATTCAGTTGCGACGGCGCTATCCACTGCTCGCGCAGGCGTTCGTGCAGAATCGCGCAAGTGGTTCGGTCATCCTCGTCGGTCGATTCACAGGACTCGATGATCCCGACGCGCGCCCGTTCCTGAAGCAGGTGCAGACTCTGACCGATGAGAACGCACGCCCCTTCGCGCGATCGTTACTGGCGCGCGTGGCGACTTCCCGCGAGAGTCAGATGGGAGCCTTCGACTTGCGTCGAGCTCGTCAGGCGAATCCCAACGCCCGCTCGCTCTATTCGATGGAGGTCGCGGTGTGGAGCGACTTTGGCTCGGACGAAATCACACTCGATCAGATTCGCAGTCGCGCCGAAGCGTTCACCAAGAAACTTCGGGCGCAGGGGTATCCAGCATTTTTCAATCACGACGATGATCGCCGGATGAGCATCGTGACGATCGGGCTCTTTGGAGAGGATGCCTACAACTCCAAGACAATGCTCTATTCGGATGGAGTTGAAGAGATCAAGCGCAAGTTTCCAAAGCTGCTGGTGAACGACGAAGAGTTGCGTCGCCCGATCCGCAAGGGATCGCAAGAGACAACACCCGACGCGAGTTTTCTCGTTGAGGTTCCTCGGTGAAAGTGCCGGCTCCCGGAAGGCCAGTCCGACCAACGCGTTCGCCTCGCACCGAAGCACCGCTTGAGGCCGCGGGCGATCCCACGATTTCGCGCATCGCGCGCGCGGCGCTCGACGGCACGATTCTGGGACAAGAGCGAGCCATACGCTCGCTTGGTCAAGCTCTCGGCGGGGGTCACTTTCCACACGCCTGGATTTTTCACGGACCTGCTGGAGTGGGAAAGTGCACCACGGCGGTGCGCGCCGCCGCCGTTTTGATCGATCCACGCTCGGGCGATCGCCAGCGACAGCAGTGCGTGCCGGATCCCAGCAGCGAAAGCGCCCGGTACTTGCGCGCCGGAACCCACCCAGATCTGCGAATCATTCGTGCCGAGCTTGCGGGCACGAGCGCAGACCGCGAACTGCGCGACCGAAAGCAGAACAACATTCCTGTAGCGCTCCTGCGGGAGCAGATGATCGGTGGCGTTGACAGCAGTGGCTCACGACTCGACGCACCCGTCTATCGATCGAGTGTGATGGGGGCCGGCAAGGTGTTCATCATCGATGAGGCGGAACGGTTGGAGACCGATGGTCAGAATGTGCTCCTGAAGACGCTCGAAGAGCCGCCACCTGGAACCGTGATCATCCTGATTACAAACAGTTTGGATCGACTCCTGCCGACAGTTCGAAGTCGCTGCCAGTCCTTGGCGTTTTTTCCGCTGGCACCCGAAGTCATGGTTGGATGGCTCAACGAAAACCTTGGACAGGTCACCGGCGCGGCACGGCAATTTGTCGAGGCCTATGCAGATGGATCCCCCGGCGCGGCAGTGACTGCGGTTGAATTGGGTCTGCAAGCCTGGCATGCAGAACTGTTGCCGATGGTCGACCAACTCGAACGCGGCGAGTGCCCGTTGTCGATGGCCGAGCGAATGAACGAACTGGCATCCGAGGTCGCCGAGGCAGCGGTCAAGCGCAACGAAAATGCCAGCAAGGAGGCCGCAAATCGACGCGCGACTGGCTTGTTGTTCTCGGTCATCGGAGCGGAAGTGCGAAGGCGCCTTCGGGCCAGCGCCGCTGTGCCATCGAAGCTCGAATATTGGTCCCAGGTTCCAGGACTTGTCGCCGACGCAGAGCAGAACCTGCGCGCGAATGTGAATCAGAAGTTGGCGCTCGCAGACTTTGTTGTCCAGTGGTCGGCGCTCGAAGGCGCGCGATGAAGGACGGTCGCGCGATGAAGGACGGTCTCGAAATCGAGCGGGTCTGGTTGCTGCGCGGGCTCCCTCAACTGCCAGCGGATCATGCGGTTTGGAAGTTGGAGCAGGGGTATCTCGTTTCAGGTACAGCCGAGGCGGCTGGGGGAGACCCCCGGGCGCCGGAGGGTCGCCTGCGCCGAACGCTCCTGCCCGATGGGAGAGAGGAATTTCACTTCAACACCAAGCGCGGGACCGGTCTCATTCGCCAAGAGCGCGAAGAGGCGATCGACTCCGTGACCTTTGAGAAGTGGTGGGGGCAAACCATCGGTCGCCGCCTGCGCAAACTGCGCCACCGAGTCGGCGATGGACCGCTCACCTGGGAGATTGATGAGTTCCTGGACCTGCCGCTGGTTCTTGCAGAGCTCGAGCTTCCCGCAGCGGACTGCCCAGTCTGTATTCCATCGTGGCTTGAAGGATGGATTCTGCACGAGGTGACCCATGACCCGAGTTACCGCAATTTCAACCTCGCCGCTCGTGGGATGCCATCATCGCCATCAGCCGCTACGATCGAGAACCGAGCATCTCTATGACAACTTTTCACTGCAGAATCGTGACTCCAGCTGACGCCGTCCTTGACGACGAGGTTCAGTATGTGAGTTTTCAGGCCTTCGACGGACAGCAAGGGGTGATGCGTGGAGCATCACCATTTCTCACCAAGCTCGGTGGCGGAGTCTGTCGTGTGGACAGTGCCGCTGGGAGTCAGCGGTATGTTCTCGATGGCGGCTTCGCGCAGATGAATCACAACACGCTCGTCTTGCTCGCTGATGGCGCCGAACTCGTGAGTTCGATCGATCCAGAGAGTGCTCTTAAGAAGGTCTCTGAAGCGGACGCCAAGGTCAACGCGGTGAACGAGAAGCCACTCACCCTTGCGCAGCGCGAGGCGATCGAGCACGAACAATCACTCGCTCGCGCCCGCCTCGCCGCATCGCGCCGGAGCTGACCATGTCCGCCAAACCACGCGCTGAGGTGGAGAGCATCGAAGAGAATTCGTCGACGGTGAGTGGCGCGCCAGAGGTCATCGAGATTCCCTGCAGAGACCAACCCCTCAACCGTCGGGTGGAGGCACTGCTCTTCGCCGCGGAGCGATCACTCTCAGATGCCCGCATCGCAGAGTTGCTTGGGCTGCCTGCCAAGAGCAGGTCGGCGACAGAGGTTCGTGATGCCGTCGAAGAACTCAATGCCTCCTACTTCGCTGCTGGTTGCGCTTTCAAGATCGAACAAGTTGCCGGCGGACGACAGGTGCTCACGCTTCCAACATTCGCGCCCGTGATCGCCCGTCTGCGCGGCGAGAAAGCCCAGACACGACTGACTCAACCAGCCATCGAAACGCTGGCAATCGTCGCCTATCGACAACCGATCCAGCGAAGTGAAATCGAAGCGATTCGCGGCGTGGCATCGGGCGAAGTGCTTCGCGGATTACTTGAACGGCGCCTGGTGCGCATCGTTGGTCGCGCCGAAGAACTCGGTCGTCCGATGCTGTATGGAACGACCAGCGAGTTCTTGAAAGTCTTTGGATTGGCGAGTTTGTCAGACCTTCCGCAGTCCAAAGAACTGCGGGTGTGAGACTGGGACGAATTCAGCGCCGGCGGCGGGGTCCAACAATTGGTATCAAGCCAAGCAAGGCAAGCGCGGCGGGGGCTGGCACTGATTGAAAGGAGAATGTGCTTGTGAAACTTGCTTCAGCACCCGCAGAGATTCGAAACGAGAAGGTGATGGATGCGTGTGACGAAATCCCATTTGCGAACGAAATGTTGCTGAAGTTGAAATTCCCGAGCGAGACCACTTGATAAGGCTGGGCGAAGAAGAGCGCGTTGTTGAGCTGCGTGTTCACCGCGTTGGTGTCGGCGAGTGCGCTCCAGAGCGGACCGCTGCTCGTGAGCATGCCGAGCGAACCTGATCCATTGACATACTGTCCGCCGATCGATCCGCTCGATGTGAATGGACCCGACGCGAAGCCCTCCATTCCGGCGGTGATTGTGAAGTCTTGAGCGGACGATGTGTTGTTGTGGATGACGATGTTC
>SIAB01000048.1 GCA_009692015.1 Phycisphaerales bacterium | reverse complement strand
CAGGGTCGATGAAGCGCTGCGGCATGGCGGCACGCGCGACGCCGCACTGCAAGGGTCATCGCGCGAGGCAACGACGAAGGAAGATTATCGAAGAGTTCGTCAGATGGACCACCACCATCTTGGCGTGAGCGATCGAACCATCTCGAGCGATGCAAGATCGCTCGCCAAGCGCAACGGGTGCAGGCTATGCCGCCGGCGGCGGGACCACCGCGGGACCGCCCGGGGTCTCGCTCGGCAGATCCGTTGGAGGGATCGGCACGGCGGAAGACCCTGGCAGAGGCGTCGCCCCCTGCTCAGCTGTTTTTGTTGGGATAGGCGCGGCGGGAAGACTTTCTGGCGCGCCGCGCGGCGCTCCTTCGACGTCGTCGGACTCGTTCTGCGTTGTTTGCCTCAATTGCCTAGCGCGGGCGAGCAATTCGGTGTGATCATTGTTCGCTGGAGTGAGCTCAAAGTTCCACTCCACGCGACTCTCCAGATTGACTGGCGCAACTTCGCTGAGCAGGTCCGCTCCGATGAAATCCCACATGGGCGCCGACGCAGTGCCACTTCCCACCACCGATTCATATCCGTCGAGCTTGAGTCGCACATCGTATTCGCCGTAGAAAAGAAACTCGACCTCGCAAGGCGTCCGACCGACTTCGCGATCGTTCACATAGACCAGCGCCTGCGATGGAGTCGAGGTGATCGCGATCGTTCGGCGTACGCAGCCGATTGTGGCAGCGGTGACCAGGGCAAGCAAGGCAATCAGCAGCAATCCGCTTCGACGCATACTGCGGGGAGTCTAGCGTCCCTCTACACTACGATCGTGGCGCTCCTTGAAACGCACGGGCTGGTGAAGAGTTACAACGGCAGGCGGGTTGTGGATAGCGTCTCGTTCACAGTTGATGCTGGAGAAATCGTGGGGCTGCTGGGGCGAAATGGGGCCGGAAAGACCACCAGTTTTCGAATGGCGATCGGAATGATCACCCCCGAAGCTGGGCGGGTCACCTTCGACAACCAAGATGTCACCGACCAACCGATGTACCAACATGCCCGCGCCGGGATGGGCTATCTCTCGCAGGAACCAAGCGTCTTTCAGCGCCTCTCGGTTGAAGACAACCTGATGGCCATCTTGCAGACTCGACCGATGCGCCGCAGCGAACAGCGGACCACCTGCAATGAACTGCTCGCCCAGTTTGGTCTTCAGCACAAGCGCTTCGAAGAGGCGCGCACCTGTTCGGGTGGGGAACGACGGCGGCTCGAGATTGCCCGATCACTCATCACCAAGCCGCGGTTGATTCTGCTCGATGAGCCCTTTGCGGCGGTCGATCCACACACCGTCGAAGAGTTGCAAGCCGAAGTGCGCCGACTGGCTGATCGTGGCATCGCGATCCTGCTGACCGATCACAATGTGCAGCAGACCCTGCGCATCTGCACCCGTGCCTACATCATTCATGAGGGGAAGAACCTGCGCGAGGGTGATCCCAAGTCGATCATCAATGACCCGATGGTTCGCGAGGCCTACCTCGCGGGAACATTTCGCGGCGACGAGTTCGACTAGTGGATCGCCCGCCGAGCCTTCTGCTCGACCGGCTTCGCCAGCAAATCAATTCGGATCTTGATGACCCGTACCAGTGTTGAACTCACGATCGTGAAGCGCGCGCCATGGCGCGAAAAGGACTCGCCGACCAGCGGGATTCGACCAAAGTTGAGGAGCACCAAACCCGCCACGGTGTCAAAGTCGCCTTCGTTTGGCAGTTCGAGCGAAGTTGCTGCGATCAGGTCAACCAGCGGCAGCCGACCATCGACCTCCCACCCACTCTGCGACGATCCCGTCACCTGCGGTTCAATCTCACTGGTCGGTTCGTGCTCGTCGTAAATCTCGCCGACTATTTCTTCGAGCACATCTTCGATTGTGATCAGACCCGCCGTGCCGCCGAATTCGTCGATGACCAGCGCGAGGTGGATCTCACTGCGCTGAAACTCCAGCAGCAAGTCGCACACCGGCTTGGTCTCGGGCACTCGGGCGGGTTGGCGCAGCAGCGGTGCCAGTTGAAATCCCTCCGAAGTCTGACCGAGGAATCGAACCAGGTCTTTGACATACAAGATTCCAACCACTTGGTCCATGTTGTCGCGGTAGACCGGTACGCGCGAATGGCCAGCCGTTTCGATGAACGAACGAATCGCACCAAGATCGTCGGTGTATTCGATCCCCTCGATCTGGGTGCGCGGCGTCATCACCTCGGAAGCCGCAGTGGAACGAAACTCAACGGCATTGCGGATGATCCGCGCCGAGAGTGCGTCGAGTCCACCAGCGCGCGCCGTGTCGGTGATGGTGTGCAGAAGTTCTTGCTCGACGGTCTTGTGTCTTGGGAGCGCCCCGAGCAATCTGCGCACCGCTTCGTCGGTGAGCCCAGCGATCCACAAGATTGGCCGGGTCAGCCAATAGCAAAGCCGCAGGATGGGATAGGTCCCCACAATCAATCCCACACCGCCATAGCGCGCGATCGCGTCGGCAATGACGCTCGTTGTCACCCAGACCAGCAAGCTGGCAATCGTCAGGGCGATCCCGATGGACTGCCAGTCGAGTGGACCGGCATGCTCGGTGGGATGGACCATCAACAGCACCACGAGAACGCAGGAGAGTCGCCCAAATGTTCGGAAGAAGGCCACCGCATGCTCGAGCGCGACGGAGTGGGTGTGAATCCAGAGGCCCGCCGCGAGCCGATCCGTTGCCGCATAGCGGCGTTCAATTGCGGTGGGGCTCACGGCGCCGAGCGCGAGATTGAGCGCCGAAAGGAATGTGGTCACCATGAGTACCGCGATGAGCGCGATGGTCAATTCGATTGTCATTGTTGCTCTCCGCGTGGAGCGTAGACAGCGCCTAAACCGAGGGCGGTCAAGATCCGATCCTCATGGGCGTGCATCTGCTGCGACTCTTCGGCCGTCTGATCGTGAAATCCAACAGCGTGCAGAAGCCCATGCACGGCGTAGAGCGCCAGTTCGTTGGCGAGGGGATGGCCGAGCTCCCCGCTGCGACGCGCGGCTTCATCTGCGCAGAGCGCGATGTCGACTTCGAGTCCCTCCTCTGCATTGCCGTGAACAAAGGTCAACACATCGGTGGTGGTGTCGTCACTCGAGTAGGCGCGGTGCAACCTGCGCATCTCGTCGTCGCGCACAACGCGAAGGGAGACGCTCTTGAATCTCTGCACACCGTGTGCGCCGCCACTGGGGGGCAGTTGTTCGATCATTCTCGACACGAGGTCGATCATGGCCGGCTCGTCGATAGGCACGGCAGAAACCAACTCGATCATGGGCTTCTGAGTGCTCAACGGGCGGTCAAATGGAGCGGGACGAACTTGGGGCGAACGCGCCGCTCAAACTCGCCGCGAAACTTCTTGACGATGGTTCGAACCAACCAGTTGTTGCCATCAGCGAGACCGCAAATCGTGGTCCCCTCATTCAAGCCCATCGAGCTGGCAATCTCGACGAGCAGGTCGAGGTCTGCGGTGGTGGCATCACCACGATCGATGCGCGTGAGCAACTTATGGATCCAGCCAGATCCTTCGCGACAGGGTGTGCACTGTCCGCACGATTCGTTCATGAAGAAGCGCGCGCAGTTGCGGGCGACGGCGACCATATCGGTGTCCTCGTCGAAGATCGTCGGACAAGCCGTTCCCAACCCAAGCACATCACATCTGCGACCGATGTCGAAATCCATCGCGGCATCGAATTGATCGGTGCCAAGCACTCCCATCGAAACGCCGCCAGCAATCGCTCCCTTGAACTTCTTTCCGCCGCGCATACCACCGCAATACTCGTTGACGAGTTCACTCAGGGGGATCCCCAGAGGTGCTTCGAAGCAGCCCGGGCGCGTGACATGACCCGAAACCCCCATCAACTTCGTGCCGTAGGAGGGCATTCCGCCGAAGGAACTCTCCACACCGATCGACTTCCACCAGGCCACACCGCGCGAAATGATGTCGGGCACAGCAGCGAGCGTCTCGACATTGTTGACGATGGTCGGGCGCCCGAAGAGACCCTTGACCGCAGGAAAGGGTGGCTTCACACGGGGCCATCCGCGCTTGCCTTCGATGGCTTCCAAGAGACCAGTTTCTTCGCCGCAGATATATGCGCCCGCGCTGCGGTGAACATAGCACTCGACGGCGTGCTTGGACTTGCCGGCCATCATCCCCTGCTTGCCAAAGATCCCGGCGGCATAAGCCTCCTGGATCGCGCGCTCCATCACCCGCGCCTGATGGTGATACTCACCGCGAATGAAGAAGTAGGCGACATCGAGTTGGCACGCCCAACAGGCGATGGCGATTCCTTCGAGCACCAGATGCGGATCGAAGTCAACGAGGAGGCGATCCTTGAAGGTTCCTGGCTCGGCCTCGTCACAGTTCACGCAGAGGTAACGCAACCCCTTGCCGTCTTGGGGTGGCAGGAATGACCACTTCAATCCCGCAGGAAATCCAGCACCACCGCGACCACGCAGGATCGCGTCCTTGACCGTGCCAAGCACCTGGGCGGGCTGCATATCGAGCGCCTTTGAAAGTGCTTGATAGCCGTCGGTCTTCACGAACTCGTCGTAGCCAACGATGTGACGATCCTTGGGATCTCCGTGGGGAATCGAAGGAATGCGCTTGGTCAGAATGGGTTCAGTGAGCTTCATGTGGAGGAACCAGCGTGGGGTGACTTGCGCGGCGCGAGCGCAAGGACTTCATCGATCAGTCGATCCAACTTCTCGATCGTCAACCCTTCGTGCAAGACATCGTTGAAGAGTGCCACCGGCGCCGTGTCGCACGAACCGAGGCACTCCATGGTGAGCAGGGTGAACGCTCCGTCGGGGGTCGTCTCGTGCGGTTCGATCCCCAAGCGCTTTCGCACATGGTTGAGAATCGCTTGGTGACCGCAAATCTCGCAAGCGAAAGTGTGGCAGATTCCAATCACGCAGGCGCCCTGTGGTTGCGTTGTGTACTCCTCATAAAACGAAACGGTGTCAAGCACTTCCGAGGGAGGAATGCGCAGGAACGCAGCAATCTCGAGCATCGCGGCGTAAGGAATGTGGCGATACGCGTGTTGCACATCATGCAGGATTGGCATGAGCGCGCCATGTCGCGTGGCATACCGGGGCAGGAGTTTCTGTTCCCACTGGGCAATCATCGCCGGTGTACAGAATGGTGTGGTCGGGCGGGTCACCACCATCGATCGCGAGAGTTTTGTCTTCCAGGACATCGTGTGTTTCTCCAGAGCGCGCTAGCGATCAAGTTCCGCGGCGATGACATTGAGTGAACCCAGCACGGCCACAGCGTCCGCAAGTTGGTGTCCTTCAATCAGCTTAGGGAACAATTGAAAGTTGTAGAAAATCGGTGGACGAACCCGCACCCGCCAGGGGCAACGGGTTCCATCCGCGACGATCAGGTAGCCGAGTTCACCATTGGGTCCTTCAATCGCGCCGTACGCCTCGCCCACGGGTGTGTTGAAGCCTCGATTGTGCATCAGAATCTCGAATTGTTGGATCGTCCCCTCGATCGATCCATACACCTCGCCCTTGTCTGGCAGCCGGGACTTGTTGTTGGCGGTTGCATCGATGGGTCCCGCTGGGATTCGGTCGATCAATTGCCGAATGATTCCGATCGACTGCTTCATTTCTTCGACGCGCACATGAAATCGGGCCAGGCAATCGCCGGTCGAAGCGACTGCAACCTTGAACTGCACGGGCTCGGCGCCCGCTCCGTCCCAATTGGGAGCGAAGCAGAGATAGGGATCGTCCTTGCGCACATCGCGGCGAACTCCAGAGGCGCGGGCGATCGGACCGGTTGCTCCCCAGGCGTTTGCTTCGGCCGCGGTGAGTGTGCCGACACCGGTGAGTCGATCCACGAAGATCCGATTTCGATTGAGAAGGGACTCGACATCGGCGAGGGCCTTGGCCATGCGTACATCGGTGAACTCGCGCACCATGCGGATGAAAACCTCGTCGTCGGGAAGATCGCGCCACGCTCCACCGACCCGGGTCCAATCGGGATGAAATCGTTGACCGGAGACATACTCGAGGATGTCGTAGATGAATTCGCGCTCGTTGAATCCGTAGAGGAAACCCGTAAAGGCACCCAAGTCGAGCGCGGCTGCCCCGGCGCAGAGCAAGTGATTCTGAATGCGGCCGAGTTCGGCCATGATGGTGCGAATGACCTTACACCGCGGAGTCAAATCGACGCCGAAGAGCTTCTCAACGGCCTCGTGCCAGGCCACATCGTTGCAAATGGGCGAGGCATAGTCCATGCGACTGATGGTGCAGACATACTGGTTGTAATCGTGATGCTCGCCGAGCTTCTCAAAACCTGAGTGCAGATAGCCAATGTGCGGGGTCGCCCGGGCGATGCGCTCGCCATCCAATTCGAGGACCAGGCGAAGCGTGGTATGCGTTGCCGGATGCTGTGGACCGAAGTTCAAGACCCATCGATCGGGAGATTGGAAATGGTCCTTCAGATACTCGGTCGACTCGATATCGAGCCCATATCCCTCATCTGGTTGCAGGGTGAACGGCATAGCCCATCGAGTATAGGACGAGCCGGACAGTGAACAACTCGCGGGGGGAGCAGGCGATTTCGTGGCAACCCCTCAACCCTGGCCTGATCCCTGGACTCCTCGCCGGCTATCCCCGCGCAATCACTTGCGACAGTTCGAGGCGAGGCGTACTGGCAACACGGAACCCGATGTTGTTGTTGGCGGTGTTGGGCGTGTTGTTCCAGGAGCCGAACGATGTGAGCGAAGTGTCGATGGGATCCTCTTTGCCGCACAAGTTTGAACGCTGCACGAAACAAGCACGCTTCGCGCTTCGGCTCTCCATCTTCCAAATGCATCGCAACAACTTCACCCAAGTTCGAGCGCAATGCATCAACCGTCGCGCCTTGTGAATGCGCTCCTGGCCAGCCTGGAATGAACCCCATAAACATTCCAGTCTTGGCGTCACGCTCAATCACAGTGGTGAAAGATCGCATTGAACGGGGGTATCCCGCCGTGTCACCTTTCTTGAAAGACGCACCACAGTTCTTGTGGGCCGCCGCGGCACAAGAGGCCCCCTACGTTGACGGGTTGAGGTGGCAAGCAGATTCTGCCCGTAACCAGGGGGGTACCGCACGAGAAGGGCTCTTGAACAAGTCTGACGCGACGCATCCCGCGCTTGGCTCCAAGTTTCCCTCACTGCGGTAGAAAACGACTGTTGAACCGCACAATCTCACCGCAGCGAGGGGATTCATGCCGCAACAGGGCGTTGGCGCTCGCGCCCCTCGCGCAACTCCGACCGTGCTTGCCCGGGGACTCGTCACCAGCCCGTCACCCGCGAAAGACCGCTCCAAGGCGCTTGCCCAGAACTGAACTCGCCGCGAGTAGCGTCGCCGCGAGCAGAAGCATCGCCCAAGTGCCCATCGCACTGGCGATCGAGGGACCATCGCCGAGCCGATCGAAGAGTGTGTAGATCGCCTTTGTCACCGGGAAGTCAGACTCGCGCTGCGCGAGCAACAGCGAGTCGGATACTTCAAGCATCGAGAGACTGAAGGCCAGGAGCGCTCCGGCGATGATGTTGGCTGCAACGAGGGGAATGACAATCTTGCGCACGATTCGGCCCGGTTTCGCCCCGACACTCGACGCCGCCTCTTCGAGATCGACTGGCGTCTGTTCCAATCCCGCGGCAGTTGAACGAACGACATAGGGCAGGCGCCGAATTGCGTAGGCGATGATGAGGAATGGGAATGGATTGGGCTCTGCTCCCACGATGTTTCCCCATGATGCCAGAGGAGCGTGCGAAAACCACTCCCATCCAGTTGCGGGCAGAATCGACTGCATCCAACCCAACCACGCGGGCGCCACCGAGGCGAATGGCCACTCGAGGCTCATGGACACGAATCCAAATGCCATCACCAGGCCGGGGACAGCAATGGGCAACATCACCAGAACATCGAGAAGCCAGCGAAACGGTAGTTTCGTGCGCACCAGGATTCGCGCCGCAGCGACGCCGAGAACGAGATCAAGAACTACCGCGCAACCGGCTAGGAAGAGCGAGTTGCGAATCGCCCCCGCAGCGAGCTGATGCTGCATCGCATGCTCGAAGTTGGAGATCGTGAAGGCCTGCGGAAGCACCGACTCGTACCAACTTCCGGGAGTACTCAATGCCGAGAGCACCACACCGATATGTGGGATGCAAGCGATCAGCGCGATCCCGCCGAGCAGACCCCAGGCCGCGAAAGTCCCCTTCCAACCGAGCGGAGTCTCAACCCGCCGGACGGATGCCTTGGTGGATGCGCTCCCGCGCGTTCGACCGAGTGTCGATCGCCCGAGCAAGTAGATGCCGATCGCCAGCGCGAACATCACCACGGTCAGCGCGTAGGGTTCGCGGGATGACTCGATTTCCTTGAGTCCGTCAAAGATCTGCACACTGGTTACGGTGCGGAATCCAAACATTAGTGGTGTGCCGAGTTCTGTAAAGCTCCACACGAAGACGATGGTCGCCCCCGCAAAAAAACCGCCGCGAAGCATCGGGAGTGTGATGTGCACAAACCGATGCCAGGGTGAAGCACCCACATTGCGCGCGGCCTCCTCGAGTCCGGGGTCAATGTTGGCCAGCGCTGCCAGAAGATTCAAATAGAGGATGGGATAGAGGTGCATCCCAGTGAGCGCGATGATGCAAATGAATCCGCCATCAAGCAGGAAGTCGATGGGCTCTGTCGTGATGCCGAGATTCGCCAAGAGAACATTGAGCGTGCCGGTGCGCCCCACGATCGCCGCAAGTCCGATCGCTCCGACGAAGGGTGGCAAGATCAAGGGGGCCAAGAGAAGACCGTTGAGCAGACCCTTCCCGGCAAATGCGAAGCGCGCCGAAACAAACGCCATGGGGATCGCAACGGCCGATGCGACGAGGGTCGATCCGATTCCAATCAGCAGCGCGTTCCAGAGCCCCGCGCGCAGTTGCGGTTCGCGAAAGACATCGAAGATGTAGAAGAGCGTCCATCCCTGCGAATCGTGCAATGCGCCGCGAACCGAATACCAAATCGGCACCAAGAGGAAAAGGGTCAGAATCCCAAGGAGCGCGACAAGGATCAGAGCATCGATTCGTCGCGTTCGCACGAGCGCGCAAGAGTAACGGGTGGACCGAAATCGAAGTGTGGTTCTAACCCGAAGTCCACCGCAAACTGAATCCCCCGCTCAACGGGACAATCAGCCCCAGTTTGAAAGCACGAATGCCAGGTCCGCCCCATCGACGACTCCGTCGCCGTTCACATCGCCGTCTGTGGTGCCGCCCCACCCGCTGAGAACTGCCGCAAGGTCGATGCCATCCACGACGCCATCGAGATTGATGTCACCCGAAAGCGCTGGCATGGTCCAGGCCAATGAGAAAGCGCTGTAGGCCGTTGTTGTACCGATCCGCTTGACCTCAATCACATACTCGCCCGCGGCGAGGTTCTTGAGATAGATGTGTTCGATGTTGTCGACAATGGATCGACTGGCAACATTGCCACTCTGGTAGTAGACGCTGGCGGCATCGCCCTCGAGCGAATCGAGACCTCCGGAGGCGTTGACGCGAAAGAGAGTGAGATTGAGATCGGGGAGCGTGGGGATCGCGATAGGAGATGTTTGGGTTCGATTCCAAGTTGCAACGATTGAGAGTTCTGAAATCGTTGCCGAGGATCGAATGCGCCAGAATCTGCTGGTTGCCGACGGAAACGCTTCATAGTCCCATGCTGCGGGTGGCGAGATCGGCGCAGCAGCGGCAGTCAATGCACCGGCACGCTCGGCGCCAGTCAAGATGCGATGGCTGCGATCCACATTGACCACATCTGCGCCGTAGATTCGGTCAATTGGTTCTGTCGTGACACCCTTCAGCACGCCACTCGTCGCGGGATTGTTGGTCCATCCGGTTCTGTGGCGCGCTCCCGCCAGAAGCGCGGCGCGGATCACAACCGGTTCATCCGCGTTGGTATTGCCGATGAGAAGCGGATGCGTCGCCGCGGTCTGAAAGAGCAGCGCCGCAACAGAGCTCACTACCGGGGCTGAAAAACTCGTGTACAGGCCTGGCGCGACGAGTTCTGGTTTCATTCGTCCCACGCCATCCCCACCCGCTGGCACGGGGCCATGGGAATGATTGCCGTCCAACAAGCCAATCGAGAGGCCGTGATATCCCATGGCCATCATCGGATAGGTCGCCGAGTCGGAGCCGTTGTTCACCCCAACGATGGCAAGTGTGTCATCTCGGTTCATGGCGTAATCCGCACGGCGCAAGACTTCATTGTCGCCTGCCGTTGGGGTTGATCCCGAGAATCCGCCGATCCAACTGTGGTTGTAGATTTTCATTGCGGTGGTCGGAGGTGCAACCGGCATCGCCGCGGCACCCTGGCCATACCGAAGGCTCGACCCGATGAAGCCGTTCGCTTCCCAGAGATAAATCGTTGGAATCCCCGTCGCGATGCTATTGGTGGTGGAGTAGAAACTCTGCGCCACGGTGGTTGCGTGGCTGCTGACAACGGGCACTCCGCTCTGCGCGAGAAAGATCTTTCCAGAAAACTCGGGGAGCGATTGATCCGGTCCGTAGGTCAGCGCCGTTCCGGCAGGTGCCTCGACCTGCGAAACGAAAACTCCGGCACCGGTTGGAATGAACTGCCCGCTCAGGCGCGCGAGAAGCGCGTCATAGCCGATCTCGTCGGCGTGAGCTGCGCTGGCGATCCCACAGATGACAACTGCTCTCGCGGACAACCGCAAGAGCGAATCGGCTTTGAGCTGGATCGACCGACACATCACGC
Source organism: Phycisphaerales bacterium (assembly GCA_009692015.1). Lineage (GTDB taxonomy): Bacteria > Planctomycetota > Phycisphaerae > Phycisphaerales > SM1A02 > F1-60-MAGs104. Next base: position 4,581 of record SIAB01000048.1, on the reverse strand, counting down.
GTCTTACCCTAGCATCCCCGGCGCGAAAGGCAAAAATGATCGAACAAAAACCAATTGTTTTGGTCACTGAACCGCTGGCAGACGCCCCCATGGCTTGGTTGCGCAGCCGCGGCGAAGTTATCGAGGCATCGAGCAACTCTGAAACATTCCAGCGGCACGCCGCCGCCGCGGTAGCACTGGTCGTTCGCACCTACACGCGGGTCGATGCGGACCTTCTGGCGCAACTTCCCAAACTTCGGGTTGTTGGACGGGCGGGTGTCGGTGTCGACAACATCGACCTCGAGAGTTGTCGCGCGCGCGGAGTGACCGTTGTTCACACACCCGATGCCAACACCCAGGCGGTGGTTGAGTATGTCAGTTGCCTCATCCTTGATGCCCTTCGCCCGCGGCGATTCATTCGTGAATCTCTCGCGTTGAGCGCGTGGGAATCGCTGCGCGGCGAAGTCGTGGCAGTGCGGCAAATGAGCGAACTCACGCTGGGGATCCTTGGTTGCGGCCGCATCGGTCGAAGACTCGCCGAGGTTGGCACCGCCATTGGATTTCGGGTGATTTTTCACGACCTGCTCGAGATCCCTCAAGGGCAGTCGGGCGGTGCGCTTGCCGTGTCGCTCGCGGCGCTCTTTCGCGAGTCCGATGTGCTCTCGATTCACATTGATGGTCGTCCCTCGAACAGAGCGTTCGTGGGATCGGCCCTTCTTGAGACACTTCCAAAGACCGCGCTGGTCATCAATACCAGCAGAGGGATGGTTCTGCAGAGTGACGCCCTCGCCAAGTTTCTGCTTGCGAATCCAGCCGCGCGAGCCATCCTGGATGTCCACGATCCAGAACCATTCACAGCGGATCACCCGCTGATCGGTCTGGCCAATGCATCACTCGCCCCGCACCTGGCAAGTCGCACGCAGACTGCCGTGACCAACATGAGTTGGGTTGTTCGCGATGTCATGGGAGTTATCGAGGGTCGCCAGCCACAACACCCCGCTGCGCGGCGCTAAGGGCCGCAACTCAGGCAGCGCTCGACTGTGGTTCGGGCTCGGCCGCCTGCCCGACATCCGAAGCGAATCCGAGTTGCACAAGGTGCGCGCCGGGACCATGCAACTTGGCGCGCTCTTCCACGAGTCGACTCTTCGCCTTGGGGCTGGCGTAGGTGCTGAAGATCATCGCCTTCACGGTCGCGAACAAGCCCGGGAGACCCGAGAAGGTGTAGTCCACCGCGGTGGGCTCGTGTCCGCAGTGCACCATGCAATTCTGGCACTTGGAGTTTCCGGAAGCTCGACCATACTGCGACCAATTGGTCTCCTCCATGAGTTCGGCGAATGTGTCGACATATCCCTCATTCAAGAGATAGCAGGGCTTCTGCCAGCCAAAGAGATTGAAAGTCGGATTGCCCCAGGGTGTGCACTCGAATGATCGCTTGCCCATGAGGAACTCGAGAAAGAGCGCCGACTGATTGAACCGCCACTTCTTTCTTCCGGCGTTTCGATTGGAGAGGATCAGCTCAAAGAGCTCGTGGGTGTTCTGCCTCTTGAGAAAACTCTTCTGATCAGGAGCCTTGTCGTAGGCGTATCCAGGACTCACCATCATTCCCTCGACACCGAGATCCATCATCTGGTCAAAGAACTCGCGTACCGCATTGGGATCGGCCCCCTCGAAGAGTGTCGTGTTGGTGGTGACGCGAAACCCCCGAGCCACGGCCAAGCGAATCCCTTCGATTGCCCGCTGGAATGTGCCCTCGCGGCAGACCGCGAAGTCGTGATTCTCTTCGGTGCCATCCATGTGCACGCTGAAAGTCAGGTACTTGCTCGGCGTGAACCATCCAGCCTCGAGCTTTTCCTTCAAGAGCAGCGCATTGGTGCAGAGATAGATGTACTTGCGGCGCTTGACCAATTGGCGAACAATCTCACCCATCTGGGGGTGCAGCAGCGGCTCGCCACCCGGAATCGAGACCATCGGGGCTCCACAGGCATCGACTGCCCGCATGCACTCCTCAACCGAGAGGTCGCGCTTGAGAATGTGAGCCGGATACTGAATCTTGCCACACCCCGCGCAGGCCAGATTGCAGCGCAAGAGGGGCTCGAGCATCAGCACCAATGGATAGCGGCGCTTGCCGCGGAGCTTCTGCCCGACGACATAACTGGCAACCGTCCACATCTGACTGATTGGTACTGGCATGGGAAATACTCGAACCGTATCGAAGGGGCGATCGTAGCAACGGGATGCCCATTTGTGGTGTCCTTCCCCACGGACCGAATCCATTTCAGACCACTGACCTCGACCTCGTTGCTGCATTCGTTGGTCACGCGCTGAGACCGGCTCCTTCGGTGATGCCCAGTCGGCGATTGCAACAGATCTCTCTGCGTAGCGGTCGCACCACGGTTGAGTCGAGTACCTTCTCGACGATGGTGGCGTCTCGCGACGAAGATGTTCGCTCGGATGAATCGCTTCTTCGGTTGCACCTGGAGGGTGATGACAGCGCATTCCCAGTGCTCGTCAATCGATATCGCGATGAACTGCATGGATTTCTGGCTCGATTTCTGGGATCGGCAACGGCGGCAGAAGATGTCTTTCAAGAGACTTTTCTGCAAGTCCATGTCTCGGGGAGGACCTTTGATCCGGCGCGCAATTTCAAGCCATGGCTCTTTACGATTGCGGCGAACAAGGCGCGCGACTTTCACCGCAAGCGCAAGCGTCGGTTGACCGCAAGTCTGAATGCTCCCATCGGGTCAAATCCAGATGGCGCGACGCTCATCGACATGATCGAATCGGATCAACCGCCGCCAGCGACCTCTAGCGAAATTGCTGACCGACAGGCGGTCGTCAAGCGCGTGCTCGATGGACTCCCCGATCATCACCGCGAGATCATCTTGCTCGGATACTTTCAGAAGATGAGCTATCAGCAAGTCGCTGACGCTTTGACCATTCCACTTGGGACCGTGAAGAGTCGATTGCACGCCGCCGTTGCGCTCTTTTCAAGTCATTGGCAGAAGGCACGGGGAAATCAGCCGGGGTCAGGAGACAGCGTATGAATCGAAGTGACGAACCCGCCCTCTCTCAGGACGAAGCCGACGCGCTCGACTTCCTGATGGCTGCCCAATTCGACCCGGCGGCAATCGAACGGCTTCCGGAACACTTGCGGGCCTCTGCGCGACGAATGCTCGCTGACCTCGGAACCATCGATCAGTATCCGCTCTCGCCACCCAGCGAGTCGCTGGTCGATGCAACACTTGCCCGCGTCGCGCAAGAGGAGCGGCTGACCGCGCAGCGCATGTCGATTGCATCAAGGCCGACATCGCTGCGGATGCGACTTGGAATCCCAAATCTCGTGGCAATTGCGGCAATGTTGATCGTTGCCGCTGGCGTTGCTGTCCCACTCTCCAATCAGGTGCGGCAGAGTCAATCGCAATTGATGTGCGCCTCGGGAATGAGATCGCTGGGGAGTGGTCTCTCGGCCTACGCAGCTGACAATAGCGGCGTCCTGCCGATGACGGCCGGGCTCGGATCTTTCTTGACCAGCCCCTCGGCGACTGACGATGGAGTCGCTGGCGGGATCCTGGAGAATGCCAAACATCTCGAGATGCTCTCGAAGGCTGGCTACTGCGATCACAAGTGCACGCGCTGCAATGGGGCGCGCAACCTCTCCTACCGCGTGCCGCTCCATCCCTCGCAGGCAAATCTGGCGACGATGAGCCGAAGCCCGCTCGCCGCGGATGCCAATCCTGTGCAGTTGCTGGTGAGCCGCGGGATCCCGCTGCGGACCTTCAATATCTCGTCGGAGAACCATGGGCAGCGCGGACAGAATGTGCTCTTTTCGGATGGGTCTGCTGTGTGGCTCTCCTCACCACTCGTGCCGATTGGACCGGGTCCAGTGATCGACAACATCTGGGTCTTCCGAAGTATCGCAGGTGTCGATTCGACCAATCTGCGTGTGCGCGTGGTGAGCCCGAGCGAGATTTTCCTCTCCAATTGAGGCGATTCACGGGAAAGTTGTCTTGCGGACTCGTGGGGAAGTCGGTAGCCTTCTCGACCCGACGAACGGTTCAACATGCCCAAACAAAAGACACACAAAGGATTGGCGAAGCGCGTGAAGGTCACCAAGAGTGGCAAGGTTCGCTTCTACTCTCCAAACAGCCGCCATCTCAAGAGTAACAAACGAGGGACCACGGTGCAGACCTATCGCAAGGCTCGCTTCGCGCGCAGCGGCGATATGAAAATGTACGGAAAACTCCTCAACCGCTCACTGCTTTCTGAACAGCAGCACGAGACGGCACAAGAGAAAAAGCAAGACGCACTGGCTGTTGTGGCGACCACGGTCGTCAAGGCAGTCAAGGCGAAGCAACCGGCTGTCAAGCAGACCGGCACCAAGAAAGCTGCCAAGAGCAGCTGATTTTCGCATTGCCCGCCGGGATCGAAAGCCCGTCCAAGTGGACGGCCCCGTCGAGCGAATCCCCTGTGGACTGCACACACCGGGAGTACGAGAAGTCGTACGAGGAGTTTCGTCATGTCGAGAGCACGAAAGGGTGCAGCCCGCACCCAAGCACGCCGAAAGTTGTTGCGCGAAGCGCGCGGATACTTCGGAACCAAGAG
>SIAB01000047.1 GCA_009692015.1 Phycisphaerales bacterium | reverse complement strand
CCCATTGCCAAGAAGATGGGCATCTCACTCGAAGAGTTCAGAGCAAAGATGTACTCGGCGCGAAAGAGTGGCGACTGGGATGAGTTCGCAGACAACGCCGTCACTCTGAAGTGGATCGATCACATCGTGAATGAGATTCGCGAAGAGGGCGTTCGCAAGAAACCAACGAGTTCCGCGGGCGGCGGATTCTGGATGTCGGCGCTCAAGACCGACGAGCAAGGCAAGCCATACTTTTCGCTGCCACCACTCGAGCCATTCGATTGCTATTTCATGATCAATCCACGCGGTTTTTACCGGGTGGAAGGTCGGTAAGCACACTCAACTGATTTTCGCTCGTCGCGGTTTGTCGCAGGAATCCTGCGCCAAAAGCGCTGCTCCCAGCACGCCAGCACGATCGCCGAGTTCGCTCGCGGCGAGATGGCATTTCTTCAGTGTGCTCGGGAAGACATGCCACTCGAAGGACTCGCGCACCCGGGCGACGAATCTCTTTCCGAGCGCTTCGACGACCCCACCACCCAGCACGACGGCCTCGACCGAAAGCAATGTCACCGCGTTGGCGATGGCTATCCCTAACAGTTCTGCCGAGTCATCGACCACGCGCACGACGAGTTCATCGCCAGCGCCGTAGCAGGCGGCGATCGCCGAACTTCCGATCATGCCGTCTTCGCCAGGCTCTTTGAATGCGCCGCGAATCTTGCTCTGCGGATAAAAGCCGACGATCGTCTCCATGGCCCGAACCATGGCGAGTCGACTGCAATGCTCCTCGAGCGTTCGCCGACCTATTCCCCCGCGCGGAAACAGCAGCATCTGACCAATCTCCCCCGCGGTATGAAACGCGCCGCGATGAATCTCGCCATTCAAGACGAGACCGCCGCCGATCCCCGTGCCAACCCACACCGCCAACACTTCGCGCCAATTTTTCGCAGCGCCCAGTTTCGCCTCGCCCCAGATGGCAGCGTTCACATCGTTCTCGACGATGACTCGTGTGCCAAGTCGCTTCTCGAGGATCGCACGCAGGGGTACCAACTTCCACCCAAGGTTGCCGGCATTGATGACCACCCCCTCTTCGAAATCGATGGCACTCGGTGCTCCGATTCCAACAGCGTCAATCGCGTCGATCTTCACATCCGCCCCTTCGCAGGCGCGACCGACCGTGTCGACGATGCGATCGATTACCGCCTCAAGCCCCAGCGATGCCTTGGTCTTTCGTTTTTCCGATGCGACGATCTTGTGGGCGCGATCGACAACACCCACCGTCATGTTCGTGCCGCCGAGATCGATACCCACAACAAGCCCGCTCTTCTTTCGCTTCTTTGACATCGCGCTGAAGATTATCGCAAGCTTGCGGCGTCAAGGGGCGCTTTGCGGTCCATGCCAGATCCGACTCGCCAACCTGTTGATGTCGTCCATGATGAAGAGCATGGATGGCAACAGGATCAGGGTGAGTGCGGTCGAACTCACCAATCCTCCGCTGAGCGTGACCGCCATGGGAGCCAGGAATCGAGCCTGAAATGAAGGCTCGAGCACCAGTGGCAAAAGCCCGAGCACGCCGGTGATTGAAGTCATCAGGATGGCGCGAATGCGCTTCTGCCCCGCCACCACCAGTGCTTCGCGCAGCGGTCGACCGAGCGCAACTTCGACATTGATGAACTCCAGCAGCACCAGGGCGTTGTTGACCACCACACCGGCCAGCGCGATCAGCCCGATGAGACTCAGAAAGGTCACCTCAAAGCCAAGCAGCATGTGACCGAAGACCATTCCGATCACGCCGAAGGGAATCGACAACATCACGGCGAAGGGTTGGGTGTAGCTGCCAAAGAGCCAGGCCAGAATCGCATAGATCATGGCCACCGCGGCAGCCATCGCGATGGGCAGCGTTGAGAATGCATCGTTGAGATCCCGCTGCCGACCCCCCTCGCGCACCACGATGCTGGGATGGTTCCGCGCAAGTTCGCTGACCAGCGGCGTGATCCTCTCAACCACCGCTTCTGGACGGGTCGCAACTGCGGTATCGGCCGTGACGGTGATCGTGCGCTGTCGGTTGAGGCGGCGAACCGTGCTCGATCCAGTGCGCTCCGCAACGGCTGCGATTTCTCGCACCGGCACAGCAACACCCCGTGGCGAAACAACCCACAATCGATCGACAAGATCACCGCTCGCCCGCATGCCATCATCCATGCGCACCCGAACATCCACATCTTCTCTGTTCTCGCTGAAGACATGGGCGTCGATTCCAAACAGCGCTCCGCGCACCTGGCTGGCAACATCAGCCGGCGTGAATCCCAGCGCCGCCGCTGCCGGATGCACGACGATTTGCGTCTCTGGATAGGCGTCGAAGTCATCGTCGGCAACGCTCAAGACTCCATCGACATCGAGAAGCGTCTGCTTCAACGTAGCGGCAACGGTCCGGATATCCGAGATCTCGTCTCCGGAGATTTCGTAGGTGATGTCCGACCCCGAGGGACCACCCGTGATCTCCTGCACCCGCACGAATTCCGCCTCATCCATCGGCCCAGCTGCAATCTGGATGGCGTCGATCACTTCGGTCGACCGTCGATCACGTGCTTCGACTGGTGCGAGCTCGATGAAGATCTGCACGATATTGCTCGATGCATTGTCGGTGCTGGCGGTTTCATAATTCATGCTCACGCCATACAGCGCGGTGATCGCCCGCACATCGGGCTGTGCCCGGGCAGCCGCTTCCATCCGTCCACCCACTTCCTTGGTGGCCTCCAGAGTCGTCCCCAGCGGCAGTCGAATGTCGACGACCAGCGTCTCGCTGTCATCCGATGGAAGAAATGTGAAGGGCACCCGCCCGCCAACGACCAGCGCCACCGAGAACACGAACACGGCCATTCCCGCCGAAACTGTGAGGTAGCGACGATCGACGCACCAGAGGGCGATGCGTCGATACCCCTGTTCGATCGAGGGCCAGAGCGTGTGATCGCGCCAACGGTCGAAGGGCGCCATCAACCGATCGATCAAGTTCCTGCGACCGGATCGTTCCTGCTTGATCGCGCCGGCCATGTGCGATGGCATGAGAAAACAAGCCTCAAACAGGCTGATTGAGAGGGCGATCGCCACCACCACCGGCAGCGCTCCCAAAAGATCGCCAATCGTGCCCTCGACGAGCCCCAGCGGCAGGAATGCGACGATCGTTGTCGCGGCGCTGGCGACCACTGGCCACAGCACCCGATTCACTCCATTGAGCACTCCGGTTTCGATATCGACGCCAGCCTCCGACGCCTCCATGTCGATGCTTTCCGAGAAGACGATCGCGTCATCGGCCTGAATTCCAATTGTCAAGAGCAGCGCAAACATGGTGAGCATGTTGAGCGACACTCCGCTGATGTCCATGACCAACAGCGTGCCGAAGATCGCCACGGCAATTCCCAAAGTCACCAGACACGCCGCACGCCAATGGACACCAAGCAAGAGCGCGACGAACACCAACAGCCCACCCTGCAATGCATTGCTGGTGAGCATCTCCAAGCGATCCTCGATCAGCTTGGCGAGGTCATTGTGTTTCTGGATCGAGAGTCCGCCGCCGCTTGCGCCCGCGCCGAGAACCCCGCGTTGATGCCCGAGCTCCCAGCCCTCAAGTCGACTGGAACCAAAGAGCCGCTCACGAATCGTCGGCTCGATCGGCTCGCCGCGCCGCGCCGCCACATAGCCCCGTGTGAACATCGCCATGTCCACCGCATCCTGCCCAGATTGGCGAAAGACTGTGCAATTCGCCGAGGGTTGCCCATTGAAATTTCGAACAATTTTGTCATCGACAAATCCTTCGGTGACGGTGGCGATATCTCCAACGCGAATCAGTCCACCATTCGGATAGGCCTTCACCACGATCTCGCGAATCTGATCCGCGCGGTGGTCGATGCCAAGGGTGCGCACCTTGGTCTCACCATCCGCCGTGCGTACCGTTCCACCAGGAATCTCGCGCATCCACGCCGAGACTGCACCGGCAACCTGGGTGATCGCGATCCGGTGGCGCAACAGCTCGCCGTGATTCACCTCGACGCGCAATTCGTCTTCGCGCGCGCCACTCACGAGGACTTGTCCCATGCCCGAGAATGACTTGAGATCGTCGGCGACTTGGCGAATCGCGTTCTTCAGAGTCTGACCGTCGTCCTCGCCCGAGATGGTCACCTGGATCACGGGAATGTTCGGCTCGACCTCGATCACGCGGATTCGATCCGCCTCTGCTGGAAGGTCGGTCAGCGATTCCAATCGATCGCGCAATTCTTCGACGCGCTTGCGCACATCTGCGCCATCATTAAATTTGACGAGCACGCCGCCGCCGCCCTCGGTGATCGTTGTCTTTATGCGGTCGACTCCGTCGAGTTCGGCGGCGATGTCTTCAACGCGCCTCCCAAGCGAGCCCTCGATCTCCTCTGGACTCGCGCCGGGATAGACAAGCAGAATGCTCGCAGAGTCCGCGGCAAGGTCGGGATAGAACTCCCGCCGAATCGTGGCTGTGGAGATCATCCCCGCGACGATGAGACCCATCGTCAAGAGTCCCCCGCACACCCTGTTGCGCAGGAAGAACCGAACGACCCCGATCATGGCACTGGCGTCTCGGGCTGCACTGGCGCGGTCGGCGCCATTGCCTCAAGAGCCTGCACCAGCGTCCCAGGCGCAATGCGGCGACCACCATCGAGTGCAATCACGATTCCATCCGGCAGCGGTTGCGCCAACACCAGCCACTCCACATCCAAGACTCCCGAATCACCGATCGCTCCGCGAAAGGCATGGGAGACAGCGACGGTGCGGGCGACCACGCGACCATCAACGAGTTCCATGACGCGCTCTGCGCGGACTGCCCGACGGGGGACCGCGCTGCGCGCGATCGGGTCCTTCGCTTGCACGATCGCCTCGGCGAACTCGCCCGGCGCGATCCGATTCGCTGCATCGAGTGGCTGCGCAACTTCTGCGTACACCGTCATCGTTCGATCCAGCGGATCATCTTCGGGCTCGATGCGGGCAACCACTGTCGATCCAGTGCGCGATACCTGGCCGACGATCTCGAAGTCGACGCCATCGCCAACCCTGACCGATCCGCGCGCCGACCCAGGGAGCGCGATGGGAATCTCGACAGCCGACACATCGACCACCCGCGCGATCACCTGACCCGACACAACGCTCTCGCCGATTTCCAACTCGAGAGATTGCAGGATTCCACTTATGGGCGTGACAATTCGACAGCGGTCCACATTGGTCTGGGCCGTCGTCTGCTCGGTGCGCTGAATTTCCTTCTGCGCTCTCAGCGCACTGCGCCGCGGCGTGAGTTGATTGAACGAGTCTTGCAAGAGCAACTGCGCTCGCTCCATCAGGATTGATTGCTGCCGACTTCTGTCAAGTTCGCGCGGACTCGCTGCCCCAGATTCCATGGCGTTTCGGGTGCGATCCTCATCGGTCTTGGCAATTGCCGCGTCTTCCTTGGCCAGCGCCAGGCGTTTGAGCAGACCATCCTCCTCCACAGAGAGTGTCGCGAGCTGCGCATCGATCGCGGCAATCTGCTGAATCGCAGCGTCAACACGGCGTCGATAATCAAGATCGTCGAGTCGCACCAAGAGCGCCCCGGCACTGACCGTAGATCCCGCCTTGGCCTCCGCTGCGATCTCGACCACCGTTGCGCCCACGCGCGCTGGAATGTTGGCCGAGGCGAGCGCCCGCACTGTTCCATACCCAACCCATTGCCTGGGAAGATCGATCAATCGAGGACGAAAGACCGCCACGCGCTGGACCTCGTCGCGCCGTTCACTTGCCCCAGGGAGTGGACGGGTGAGCGCCAGGACCACCAGAATTCCAACAGCACCCGCGAGCATCAAGAGGGCAATGACGCCGCGAACGATGCGCGTTCTCATCGATAGCTGTGGGAGATCCATGCGAGTGTGCAACGGTATCCCAAGAATGAACATCAAGAGTTGGTCGTTAGGATGCTCGCCCGATGAGCGATGCGACCACACCACTTGGAATTGACGCCGTTCGCCATGTCGCCAAGCTCGCGCGACTCGCGATTCCAGAGGATCGACTCCCACAACTTCAGGGCGAATTGATCGCAATTCTCAGTCATATTGAGCAGTTGCAATCGATCGACACCACGGGGCTCGAGCCGATGGCGCACCCGCTCACGCTTTCTAATCGACTCGCCGAGGATGTGCCCACTCCGGGCATGCCCATCGCCGACCTCTTGCGCAACGCCCCGGCAACCGAGGGAGATTTCCTGGTGGTGCCCAAGGTGCTGCAGGGCGAATCCTCGTGAGCATCAACCACGCATCCGCTGGCGACCTCGTCTCCTTGCGCGACGATATTCGCGATGGCAAGACAAGTGCGCTGGCGGCCCTCGACGGCTACCTCGCCCGCATCGACAAGCAGAACCCAAGGCTCAACGCCTTCCACGAAGTCTTCGCAGACGAAGCACGAACCGCGGCGGCAGCCACCGATCAAGCCCTCGCTGCCGGCAATCCAGTTGGACCCCTCGCCGGTGTCCCCATCGCGGTGAAGGACAACATCGTCACTCGAATCGGTCGCACGACCTGCTCATCGCGCATTCTCGAAAACTATCGCTCGCCATTTGACGCCACGGTCATCGATCGACTCACCACCGCCGGTGCCATCCTCATCGGCAAGACAAACATGGATGAGTTTGCGATGGGATCCTCTTGCGAAACTTGCGCCTGGGGAGCAGTGCGAAATCCCTGGGACACCTCAGCCGTTCCAGGCGGCTCATCCGGAGGAAGCGCAGCAGCAGTCGCTGCAAATCTCTGCGCTGCAGCGCTCGGTTCTGACACTGGTGGATCGATCCGCCAACCTGCGGCCTTGTGCGGAATCGTTGGATTCAAGCCGTCATTTGGGCGCATTTCGCGCTATGGACTGGTGGCCTTCGGCAGCAGCCTCGACCAGATTGGACCGCTCACCCACAGCGTTCGCGATGCAGCGCTTCTCTATCAATGCATGGCTGGCGACGATGTTCACGACTCGACTTGTGCTCCCCGTCCGGTCGAGGCTGTTGCGACCACACTCGAAGAAACACCGCGATCGTTTCGCGTGGGACTCCCAGTTCAATATCGAAAGGGCAACGCGCCGGCGGTCGATGCGGCGGTCAACCGCGCCATCGAACACTTCAAGTCGATGGGCGCCGAGATCGTCGAGATCGAACTCCCGCTGACCGATGTCGGCATCTCGACTTATTATGTGATCGCTCCGGCCGAAGCATGCAGCAATCTCGCGCGCTTCGACGGCATCCGATACGGACATCGCACCAAGGCAAAGAGTGCCGTGGAACTCTTCGACCTCTACGCCCAGAGTCGCGCCGAAGGATTCGGCAGCGAGGTTCAGCGGCGGATCATGCTGGGCACCTATGTACTCAGCGCCGGTTATTACGACGCCTACTACAGGCGCGCGCTGCAGATTCGCAGGCTCATCAAGCAAGAGTTCGACCGTGCGTTTGAAAAGTGCGATGTCATCTTGGGTCCCACATCGCCGACGGCCGCGTTTTCGATCGGTGGCCTGACCGATCCACTGGCGATGTATATGTGCGATGTCTACACGGTCAATACGAATATCGCTGGAATCTGCGGCATTTCACTACCCGCCGGCTTCGACGAAAGCAGTGGTCGGCAACTCCCGGTGGGCATCCAATTGCAGGCGCAAGCATTCGAAGAATCTTTGCTTCTCAAGATCGCCCGCGCCTACGAGCGGGCGCAGGGTCCGCGCGCCCACCTTCCTACGACGGCCGCTTGAGCGCTCCGTATCGACGCATCGCCATTCGAAACTCGCGCACAACGCGCTCGGCGTTATCGAATTGCTCGCCAAACGATCCGACCGTCGCAGTCGCCAAGTACGACTGCGGTGGGTCTTGTCTGACGACGGTCAACTTCGCCGGCTCGCCCCCCTGGGTCTTGATCTCGAATGTCCACGTCTCTCCCACGAGGGTCGAACTCTTGAGCCCCATTTCTGCAGCCGTGATTGCCGCTGATGCCGCTGCCTTCACATCAGACCATCGCACGGCATCCGCCGCGGCCGTGAGTGGATGCGTCGGCATTCCCTCTGCGGTCGCGCGCATTGCCGCCACGATCGCCCCTTCCTGCTCTGGATTCAGCAGCACATTGGCGGGATACCTTTCGGCCGGGAACTGTTCATTCGAGAGCACGGGATTCTCTTGCTTCTGACAGCCCAGGGGAATGACCCCAATAAGGAAGAGCGCCCGAGGCGCGATCCAAGAAATTGTGCCGACAATACTCATCTCGCCACGGAAGGTACTCGCCTCTGCCGTGCGGTTGCGGCGGCGCAGCAGGCGTGCGCGCAGTAGGCATCAGCCACCTCGAAAACCCTTGTCATTGCGCTCGAAACTGAGGCATCCACGATCTGCCGCGGCGCGAACCACCGCCACCGCTCGCCGTTCGCCTCCTTCAGAACTTTCGACGCAGACGGGCTCGCAATCCAGACTCGAAATCGAACGGATCGGTGGGTGGTCTCAAATGCGAATGCGCCCGCCATCGCCAGCCCACTCCCAGAGACTTCCAGTCGCCTAGCCAGCGCGCTGAGCGAAATTGCCCGCAACGATTCAATCGAAGGTGGAAAGAGCTGCCCTGCCCACAACCCACGAGTCGATCGGCGCACCAACGCGCGGCGGCCACCCACAGACGCGATGACCACATGGGAGTGCAGCACCTGCTTCACCGGCCTCTTACGCGCCGTTGGAATGCACTCCTGCACTCCCATCTTCTTCGCAGCGCACAGTGCCCGCACTGGACACTCACCGCATCGCGGCGAGACCGGCGTGCAGATCATCGCGCCGAGTTCCATCAACCCCTCATTCGCCGAGCCCGGACTGCGCGCGCTGTCAACATAGTCGCGAGCCTGCTTCCACAACCATCGCTTTCCAACTGCCGAATCGCGATCCACATTTCGACCGTGAATGCGCATCATCACCCGAGCGACATTTCCATCCACGATCGCTTGGCGCTGACCGAATGCGATCGACGCGATGGCGCCTGCGCTGTAGGGACCGATCCCCGGAAGTGAACACAAGTCTGCATGAGCGGAAGGAACTTCGGCATGGTGTTTCTTGCAGATAACCAGCGCCGCAGCGTGCAATTGACGGGCCCTCCGGTAGTAACCCAATCCGCGCCAAGCCCTCACGGTTTGCGCCTCTCCCGCAGCCGCGAGCGCAACAACCGAGGGGAATTTCAGCATGAAGGACACCCACGCCGCAGCGACCCGCGACACCTGCGTCTGCTGCAGCATCGCCTCACTCACCAGCGTGCCGTATGGAGTTCGCTGACGACGCCAAGGCAAGTCCCGCGCCGTCGCGGCGAACCATTTTTCGACCCGCCGAGCAGTTTCTCCACACCCCGCATTCTGCCTCTGCTGACCTTGCGCAACCGCCATAATCGCCGTAGCGTAGATACTTTCGTCCCCCCACCATGGCAAAGCTCTTTTACACAATCGACGAGGCCGCTTCCAAACTTGGAAGGTCCCAAGGCGATCTCCTCAAGATGATCGCTGCGGGTCAACTTGAAGAGTTCAAGATGCACGACCAGGTGCATTTCAAGCGCGCGGTCATCGATCAACTCGTCACTGATGAAGCCATCAACTTCGACCTGTCAGAGGACGATGACCTCTTGACGAGCGAGTCTGGATCGCCAATCGAGGCGAATGTGAACGCCGGTTCAGGCAGTGCGTTGCTCGATGAATTGAAGTTTGATGATGATCTTGCGGTCACGCCGGTGCCAGTCGGTGATGAAGTGGACTTCGACTTGGATGAGGGTCTGACGCTTGCAGATTCGGGGTCGAGCTCCCCTGCGATTCCCCTGCCGAAGGCGCCAGCAGCTCCGGCGGCTCCCCCGCTCTCCTCCGACGATCTTCTTGACCTCCTCGATTCTGACGAGCACGATGCGATCAATCCGGTTCCAGCTCCTGCCGCTCGCGCGGGGCAAGCACCGATGGAAATGGACATGGATCTCGGTCTTGACCTTGACCTCGGTCTCGATGATTCCTCGCATCCTGCAACAGTCGCGGCGAAGGCGGCGCCTGAACCAATCGATCTCGCAGATAGCGGCGCTGGATCGGGGATCGGATCGGCAGACGCGAGTGGATCGATGGCGCCAGCTATCCCGCGCCGACCTGCGGTCGAAGTCGATGAGTTCAGTGAGACTGGGGGCATGCCCGACTCCTTCGGATTGGGTCTCGAAACCGTCGGATCCGGCAGTGGCATGCTCGATCAGACCACCGATCCAGATGAGTCATCCCTCGGCGCGGCACTCTTGGACGACGCCGGAGACGACACATTTGGAACTGGGGCCTCCGTCGAGGGCGCAACAGGACTTTTCGCTGAGCCGGCATCGCTCGATGAATTCGATCAAGGCGAGGTCAATCCAGTTGCGGCGGCAGCAACGGGTTCGGGATTTGCGCCGACACTCGTTGAGCGCGTCGACTCCGCAAGCAGTGGCCTCGGACTCGGTCTGCTCGCCGGCGCACTTTGCGCGATCGTCTTGGTAACCCTCGTCGTGATGGGCAGTAAATTGGGCGGCGGATCGGCCCTCGCTGGCATGATCTCGCAGGATCTGCTGGTTTGGGGTGGCGCGCTTGTGGGCGGAACATTCCTCGCCGGCGGCATCGGCTTCTTCGTCGGCCGCGCACTCGAGTGATTCTCACCCGCTATGGACTTCGCGAATGGGGGATCGCCACCTGTGTTGCCATCGTTGTACTCACCCTGACTGGACCGACACTCTCTGCGATCATTCCTATCTCGATTCTTTGGATCGCTGTCGCCGCATTCTTTCGCGATCCACTCTTTCGCAAGCCCGCATCCGCCGATCCGCGCGATCTGGTGAGTCCCGCCGATGGCGTGGTCTCGGCAGTCTTCGCCTGCGATCATCACCCGGCCACCAATGGACCCGCAACCGTCGTGCGGATCTTTCTCAGCGTGCTCGACGTGCACATCAACCGTATGCCCTGCGACGGCACGGTGCTGTCGATCGTGCACACACCCGGTCGCTACCTCGATGCGCGAAGCGAAGAGAGCGCCAAGGTCAACGAGTCCAATCTTGTGGTGGTGCGAAGCGCAGCGGGTGATTCGATCGGCATTCGCCAGATTTCTGGCGCGATCGCGCGGCGAATCGTCTGTCCGATCGCGGTCGGCGACACATTCACGCGCGCCAAGCGATTTGGAATGATCAAGTTTGGATCGACCACCGAACTCATCATTCCCCGCCCCGACTCCACGGTCGTTCATATCGCCAAGGGGATGCGAGTTGTCGGCGGCGTCACAATTCTTGCGCGGCTCAGTCCCAGGGCGATCACTGCGACGACGAGTCCGGTGACTCCCGCGGCCACTGCGGTTGCGCGCGACTAAGCACCCGTCGCACGCGGGCGAGGTTGCTTGCGAATGCCGGTCCAACGGCCCGCGCGACTTTTGTGAACTCGGGACTGAACGGGCGGGCGCCATCTCGAAACAGCACCACGATCGCAGTGCCATGTGCCGGGTCAAGATTCGGGCAGGCGAAGGCGAACACAGCTCGCCCTGGCAAGACTCCCGCCAACTCTGCGAATCGAGCCGAGGGTGGATCGCAAGGCCCGAATCGCACGACCTCTCCATGCGCCACAATTCTCTCGCACCACGCGCTTGCGAGATGCTCGGTCAAGCCGCCCGCTGCGCGGCGCGCCAGATCATCCCGAACATACCCGGCGAGTCGATACTGCCCGCGGTCCATCAGGAAAATGGCGGCATTCGTGGGACCGACCCGCGCGATCAGGTACTGCGTGCTCAGCTCGACAACCGACTCAAGTTCGCTCTCCTGTGCGAGAAGTGTGCGGCACTCGGCTTGCATCGCGGCGATCCCCTCGCGGTCGCGGGCGTTCTCTTCGGCGTCAGCGAGGTTGGCGCACGCCCCACCAAGTTTCTGCTGCAGGGTTCGCCGTTCGTGGGTGAGCCGCCGGCATGCTCCCTCGAGGACGGTGAATCGCTCGAGCGCAACACGCGCGGCGACTGCCTTCTCGATCTCACACGTGATGCGCGGCTGCAGAGCATGCTCGTCGCTCCACGCCGATGGCTCGATCCAGTCCGTGATCCCACTGCGAAAGAAATCGGTCACCTGCGCGGCACCGGGAAGTTCGCCAACGATCACGATGCCTGCGCTCGCGAATGTCTTTCGCAGGGCGCGGACAACACGCCGAGCGTGCGCGCCCAGCGCAGCACATTCAAGAACGATGAAATCAATCTCACGACCACGAACCCATCTCATTGCTTCCCGCGCTGAGTTCATACGGTCAACACGGAGCGAAGACTCACGATCGGCACCGCGCGCTAGAAGGCGAGTAGCGCAGGGCCAGTCAAGCGCGCCGATCAGGAGAACTTGAATGCGTCCGAGGTTGCGCGGCGGCGGGGATTGGGTGGTCCTGTGGATACTCGTCATGGGTGCCTCTACCCACAATCGGTCGCATCGAGCCCCCCCTTGAGGCGCTTCACCCAGGAAACTCACTTTTTCGCGGTAAATCCCTCTGGATATCGGGCGCGCCAAAGTGTGACAGCCTCTGGAACGCGTGGATAGAGCACCGACAATGCGACGGGATCACAAACTTCCCCGCGGTCAAACGACGACTCGGCGATCGCCAGGCAATCTCGAGCTTCAAAGCAAGGC
Source organism: Phycisphaerales bacterium (assembly GCA_009692015.1). Classification (GTDB taxonomy): domain Bacteria; phylum Planctomycetota; class Phycisphaerae; order Phycisphaerales; family SM1A02; genus F1-60-MAGs104. The sequence continues at coordinate 2,712 of SIAB01000047.1, read as the reverse complement.
GACAGTATCGCGACTCCCAATTCGCGCGCGCGTTCGCCTATGGCAAGCGGAAGATGTTCGTCGGCAATCAGCATGCGCGCACGCAGAGGCGCGAATCCGCTCGCCAGAATCGACTCCGCCGAGTTGACCTTGAGAACGCCGCTGACATCCGCTTCGATCAGGGTCATCCAACACGCCTCGCCCTTGCCAGCAAGTGCGACGGCCACTTGCCCAGATCCGCCCAACCATTCGCTGCGACGGCCCATGGCAGCAACCAGTGCCGATGGAACCGCAATCGCAGGAATCCCAAGGGCCTCGCACAATCCCTTTGCGGTCGCAATCGACACCCGCAGTCCGGTGAATCCTCCCGGCCCAGTCGAGACGGCAACTGCTCGCAAGTCGCGCTGCGTCAGTTGCGCATCTTCACAGAGCGCCACAATCGCTGGCAAGAGCAAGTCGTGTTCCCGTGGATCACCCGTTGCCGTCCGCTCGTGCAGCACGCCATCGCGCCCGCGGATTGCCACGGAGACTGAGCGTTGACTCGATTCGATCGCGAGAATTCCAAACATCAATGCGACTCGCGGTGAAATCCAAGTGGGATCGCACTGTGCACCAGTTCGTCTGCCGAGGGAAGCGCTGACCCAAGGTCAATGTGGACCACCGCGCCCCGGGGATGATCACTGTTGATGACCACGAGTCCCTCGGCAGGACTCTCGATTCCCGTCTCGGCCTGACAGTGACCAACAATCATCAAACGCGCCCCAAACCGCCGCAAGAGTGCTGCGACATGCCGGGGATCGTGCAATCGTCCCCACACAACGCACCAGGCCACTCCGTTGGGTGATTGATAATCAGCCGTGCAGAGCGGTCGATCGAAAGCGCCCTCATCGAAACTCAATCGATCGGGTATCGAATGCGCGCACCAGAGACCATTCTCGGCGCGAAGCACAAGCGGCATGGCGAGGATGAACTCTCGGATCGCCGTGGCAACCTCTTCGGCGCGATCATTGAAAACATAATCCAGCCCGTCATCAAACATCGCCACCTGATCGCCGCCACCCTTGCTCACACTCATCCGGTGGCACTGCGCCAATTCGTGGTTCGCCAGAATTGGATGGACCTGGCGTGGATAGGTTCGCACGAGTTGGGCGACAATCGCCAGATTGCGATAGGAGAGATCCATTCCATCGACGAGCGTCTCACCGTGAATGAGTTCGTGGAGCATGACATGATTGTCAGGCGATGCGTCGAGTTCGGCGAGACGTACGATCGCCGCGAGATGCCCGGGGAAATCGTGCACGTCACCGGTTGCCAAGAGTCGCCCCCGTGGTGGCAGATGCACAGTCGCGCCCCTGCGCAGCGGCGATGCGAGCATGCATTCGGCGGCATGCTCGAAGACATCCATGACCGCGTCCGCGTCGATGAAGTTGATATCCGGAAGCACTTTCAAAGTCTGGCGTCCGAGGGAACAACCTGCATCGAGATTGCCACAACCCCACGACCCGTTGCCGTTTCGATCTCGACGAATCCGTACACAATCCCAGTCACTCCCGGAGCGGGCGCGACGCGAATCAGAACAGCCACATCATCCTTGTTTCCCGGGCGCGTTCCATCCAAGGAGGCAACAATTTGCGGCGAAATCGAGCGAACCGCCTTCACATCGAGCCAGTCGGGACGAACGATCGCCCCCTTCCCTGCTGGGTTGTAATGCTCGATCGTGATGGGGATCACAGTCGACTGCCCCTGCGCAACTCTCCCCGCAATTCCAAGCGGTTCAGGAATAAACCAATACCGCGCAGCCTTGAGCGGATCGGCGAGCGCTCCCGTGCACTCGTGACGAATGCGCAGCGGGATCAATGGGCAATCGGGGCGGTCCGTTTCGACGACCCACCAGAGTGGCATCGATTCGCAGGGTGCGGTTGGTGCGCTCCACTGAAGTGTGTACGCCGCACGCGGCGCATCCTTGGACGGATCGAAGCCGCTGAAGACGGGGACCACCCCCCCCGCGCTCTTGATCTGGAATGGCTTGCGATCCTCGCTGCTGACCACGATCGATCCACCCTTGACTTTTTTCAGGGCATCGACAAACGAGGGATTCGCACGAACGGCAAGAGTCGCATCCGCCTTCAACATCGCGATCATCGGTGCCTGAGAGCCCTCGAATATGAGGAAGACCTTGGCCTCCTTCTCGCCTGGAGTTCGCGGCACATCGAGCGTGGCAAGCAATTCGACCGAGGCACCAGGCGCGATGACCGTCCCCTTCAGCGCATTGACGCCGGTGCACTTGCAACTCGGAACAACCGACGTGATCGTGACTGGCTGCGCTCCAATGTTTCGAATGGCAAACTTTGCTGGATGCTGAGATCCCGGTGCCACCCTTCCAAAGTCGACGAGCGGTGGCTCAATTACGACCAGCACGGGAGTCGCGACTGGCACGGGAGTCGCGGTTTGGGCTCCCCCAGCGTTGCCGAGTCCGGCAACTGCAGCGCAGGCGATGACCACCCGCAAGATCGATTCGCGCGCTGTTTTCATCGTGGTCCTATCTTACGCACCCCATATGGAACTTCTCACACTCGACAATGCCCTCGCCTTCCTCGCACTCAGCGCACTCGAGATCATTCTCGGTGTCGACAATGTCATCTACATCGCCATCCTGTGTGGGAGACTGCCAAAAGAAGATCAGCAGTTCGCGCGCAATGTCGGTCTTGGACTGGCAATGGCAGTCCGCATTGG
>SIAB01000046.1 GCA_009692015.1 Phycisphaerales bacterium | reverse complement strand
CGGTCGATTTCTGCCTTATCGCAGAGGGTTTTTGTGCGATCGATTTGGTCGATCGGGAAGAGGAGTTTGGATGCCAAATGGAGCCTTGTGGTGCGCCTTGTGGTGCGTTTGCGCGAAGATAGCAAATAGATACACTTTCAAGGCAATAGGAGGACTAAGCCATGATCATGCAAAGCTACGAAAAACTTCTCGCGGTCATCCAGAACGCACGGGAGGATGTTGAAAAGGCCGCTGGAGGCAATCGAGCCGCGGGTACGCGCGCCCGAAAGCACATGCAGGATGTTCGTGCGGCGGCCCAAGAGGTGCGCAATGCGATCCTCGCTGCGCGTGCACAACCACCAAAGGGTTGATTCGACGGGGTTCTTTGTTTGTCGGTGCAGCAGAATCCTGCGCCATCATTGCTGCATTGGATTCACGACAGCCTTGGCATATGGCAGGACAGCCCGAAAAGCGGGGTGTTCGCAAGATTCCATCAATTCGTAAAGCGCAGAAAGAACGCCGGTTGGAATACTGCCAGCCCGTTCCATGCGCCGAAAAGCGGGATTGATCTGATTGGGCTGTCCCGAAGAAATTGCATCGGTGGCGTGAAATGTTTGGATGCCATTGGCACAGGCATCGAGCACCGATTGCAAGACACAGACATGGGCCTCGATTCCACAGATGAGAAGATTCGTCCGTCCGAGTTCGCTCAGCTGCGCGCGAACCTCTGGCGTGAACGCGCTGAAGGCGGTTTTCTCGATGATGTGCGTGTTGGGTGGCAGCACTTCTGTGATCGCAGACACGGTGTGGCCAAGACCCTTCACATACTGCTCGGTGACGATGATCGGCAGCTTGAGGAGCGCCGCTGACGCGATGAGCGCGCGGCAGCGCTGGGTCATCCCGTGATGCTCGTGAATGGTGCCGATGATGCGCTCCTGGATATCGATGACCAGGAGCGCGGTTGACTCGGTTGTGAGGCGGGGGATGGCCATTGGTGCTGGGTCGTCAGACGCGCAGGGTCGGTTCGTCTTTTAGTGCCACGGCGTAGCGCGCGCGAATCGGTTCAACGGACGCGCGCAGGAATTCGTCCGTCTGCTCGATCGATCGACCGACGAATTGGCTGGCATCGACCAGATCTTGGAATTGAATTCCCCGAAAGAGGGGATCGCCAGCGAGCCGGGAAATGAGGTCGTTGGCCGCGCCCTCTCCTTTGATCCGCTGTGCTGCGGCATGCGAGTGCTGGCGCAGGGTCTCGTGGGCTTCTTGGCGATCGACTCCGCGCGCGACCGCCGCGAGAAGGATCTCCTCGGTTGCCAGGAATGGAAGTTCAGCGGCAAGTCGCGCCCGGCATTGGCCCGGGTAGACCACCAATCCGCCGACAACATTCGCCATGACTTCCAGCGCACCATCGAGGGCCAAAAAGGATTCCGGCAGCGAGAGTCGGCGGTTCGAGGAATCGTCGAGGGTCCGCTCGAGCCATTGCGTGCTCGCTGTGTCGTAAGCATTGTGGGTGAGCGAGATCACAAATCGCGCCAGACCCGTGGCGCGCTCGCAGCGCATGGGATTGCGCTTGTATGGCATCGCGCTCGATCCAATCTGCTCGGCCTCGAATGGTTCGTCGACTTCGCGCAGATTGCAGAGGAGTCGGATGTCGTTGGCGCACTTGTGGACCGCACAGGCGCCGATGGCCAGTGACGAGAGCATCTGCGCATCCCAGATGCGTGGATAGGTCTGGCTAGTGATTGGCCAGAGCGAATCGGCATCGCCCCAGAAGAGTTCAGCGAATCGCCGCTCGAGTTGATCGACGCGTTTGGGATCGCCGCCGCAGAGCGACAGAAATGACGCCTGTGTTCCCGTTGCGCCGCGCAGTCCGCGCAGTCGAAGGCCGTCGAGTCGCAATTCGATCTCTTTGAGCGCAATCACAAATTCTTGAGCCCAGAGCGCTGCACGGCGGCCCATCGTGAGCGGCTGCGCTGGCTGATAGTGGGTGAATCCAAGCACCGGAAGATCGCGCCACGTGTGCGCGAAGGCACCGAGTCGGTCGATCACCCGGGCCAGTCGAGCTGCGATGAGGGTGAGCGCCTCGCGCTGCAGAACGGCATCGGCATTGCACACAACATCCTGACTGGTCGCGCCAAGATGGAGAATCGCGCGCGCCGTCGTGGCTTGATCGCCCAGGGCATGGACATGCGCCATCACATCATGCCGCAGTCGTTGCTCATGCTTGGCCGCAGCGTCGAGATCCACTGAGTCGAGTACACGGCGGATGGCATCGACCTGCTCTGCGGTTGGGCCGAGGTGCAACTCCATCTGGGCTTGCGCCAGCGCGAGCCAGACCCGTCGCCATGTCGAGAATCGATGGCGGTCGCTCCAGATCGCCCGCATGGCTGCCGATGCGTTTCGAGTTTCGAGAGGCGATCTGTATCCGTGACTCGCAGGATCCGAGGTCATGATCGGAGGGTAGCGGAGGAGTCCGCGGTTGGTCGTGCTGTCCCCACGCGCGGTTCGGTTCCAGCGCGCAGCCGGGCGATGTTTGGGCGGTGCTTCCAGACCACGAGGATCGCCAGCGCGATTGTGACCAGCAGCATCGGAAGCACGACCGGGATCGGGAAGCTCGACTCATTCGTGGTCCACGCCACCCGGGCAACGAGGAAGAGAGGCAGCGAGAGCGCCGCGCAGATCGAGGCGAGCGAGACAAAGCGAAAAAGTTTGAGAACGATGATCCAGAGAATGAGCGCGCCAAGAGCGGGGAAGGTCATCAGTGGCCACATCGCCGCGAGTGCGCCGAAACTCGTGGCCACCCCCTTGCCTCCGCGAAAACCAACCCAAGGCGAGTAGACATGTCCCAGGATCGCCGCAACTCCCACCAGTGGCATAAGTATTCCGACCAGGCTTGTCTGGCTTGGGTACTGCCCGCTGAGGAAACACCAAACAGCCAGGACGGGGAGTGCCCCCTTGAGTGCATCGAGGACGAAGCAAAGCACCCCATACTTGCGCCCGAGCACGCGACCGACATTTGTGGCGCCGATGTTCTTCGATCCATGCTCGCGAATGTCGATTCCCTTGGTGCGGCCGAGGATCAGTCCGAACGGGATGCTCCCAGCGACGAAGCCGATTGCGAGCATGGTCAGCCAGAGCGGTGCAATCACGAGGGAATCCTACTTGGGTCGCGATGTGATTCGGCGGCGTCGCGTGCGGCGAGAAGTTGACCAGCGGCACCGACCACATCACCGACAGCGATGCGATCGATGGCGCATTCGTGTGGGTGATCGTCCGCGACGCGATCTTCGGTGAGAAATGGTTCGGCGACGAGTCGTCGTTCGAGCGGATAGTTGAGCGGTGTCCATCGCCAATCCGTCGGACCAAAGAGTGCAATCGTCGGCGTGTTGAGCGCGGCAGCCATGTGCCGCGGTCCTGTGTCGTTGGTAATGAGCAGCGCGGTTCGCTGCAGAATTCCCTTGAGAGATCCCAAGGTGATGCCCCGCGCGCAGAGGTCGACGGCGCCGCATCGCCCGGCGATGTCCGCGCAGAGCGTCGCCTCGGAGCGACTTCCGGTGACCGCGATTTGCAGTGTTCCCGCAGAACTGTGCTGCGCGCGGATCGCTGCCGCGGCGCGGGCAAAGGAGTCGCCAGGCCAGCGCTTGTCGAGTCTGTTGGCGCCGGGGTTGAGCAGGATCAAGTCGCGCGCGGCTGCGCGTTCGGCGTCGGCGTGCGTGCGAGGCGTCGCCTCCAGCAGGAGCGCACCGGCGCCAGCCACTTCGTGGGCACGCACGCGCAATTCGATCACCCGATCACTGAGCGGTGAACGGGTCCACCACTGCGCGAGATCTGCATAGAAATCGACGGCGCTTTTCATACGGCGCGTCTGTGCGAAGGGATGGGTGAGAAGCCACGCCCGACCATCCCGCGCAGTGCCGACGCGCTCGGGGATGCCGGACAGGCGACTGAAGAGCGCGCTGCGCATCGAGTTGGGAAGCAGCAGCACCGCATCGAACTGCCCCTTGCGAACTGCACCAAGCTCGGCGATCGCTGCGCGGCCGCGCATTGATCCAGGAATGAACCCGTGGACGAAGGGCAATCCATCCATCAGCGAAGCGAGCATCGGTCGCCCGAAGGCAATGATGCGCGCTGTGGGATGTTCCGCGGCCAGATGCCGCAGGACTGGAGTCGCCATGCAGACATCACCGACCCAACTGGGGAGCACGACAAGAATTCGGTTCATCCGCTCGCCCAGAGTTGATCCATCCCGTTCGATGCCGCCCAGCGATTGGTGGACGATCGGAGTTCTGCCACGAATCCAACGGCGACAATTTCCTCGCCGACGACCTCGACTTCGACACCCTCTTCGTCTATCTCGATGCGGGCGATGTGCACACCTTCGCGCTCGGCCAGTGCATGCGCCGCGGACTCGACCATCGCGCGGGTGCTCGGCCGCGCGAGGCTTCCAGGCGCCGCGCGAATTCGCATCGCATGCGTCGCCGCCCAGATCGGTGCACCATCATGGCAATCGACGCGCAGGATGCGATGGCTGGCGTGCAAGAGGTCGCTCGCAATGAAGTCCGCAGCGCTTCTGGCGCGCGCGCCCACCTCCTCGTGGATCGGATCCAGAATCCGAATCGTCCGGCATCCAGCGGCCTGCCCAGCCGCGACATCCCGTTCTTGATCGCCGACCATCCAGCTCACCTTGAGATCAATTGACAGCGCAGTCGATGCCGCGATCAACATCCCGGGGGCAGGCTTTCTGCAGGAATCCTCGCGGCTGAACTTCGCAACAGTTCCATCCGGATGAAAGGGACAGAAGCGCCACTGATTGATGAGGGGATCCACACGCGTCCACGCAGCCTCGCGCGAAAGGAGTTCGCTCGCGCGGGCATGAACCGCATCCACGGCGCGCTCGGTGTACTTGCCGCGGGCAACACCCCCCTGATTCGTCACCACGACCACGAGGTATCCCGCCTCGCGGATGGCACGAATCCCAAACGCCGCACCGGCGAGAATGCGAACTTGATCCGGATCTCCCAGATCGCCATCATTGGCAATGATCGTGTTGTCTCGATCGAGAAAAACGCAGCGCTCCACGACCGAAGGCTAGCGGATGAGGCATGAAGGAGGTCGGAGCACCGACCATCACACAAGCGCTCAGACCACCGTCGATGGACCGCTCTCGCCGCGCTCGTGCGCAACCCCATCTCCAAACGAGGTGCCGATCGCCCGCGCCGCGGTGATGAGCGCGTGATTCAGCGGAACGAGCCGTTGGCGACCAGCCGAGATGAGCAAGTCAACATCGCTGAACATGTTGTTGTCGCGCACCACGAGTCGGCCGCTCGCGCCGCCCATCAGGATCGAAACAGCGTGATAGCCGAAATGTGTCGCCAAGATTCGATCGGCTGCAATGGGCATTCCGCCACGGAGAATGTGACCGAGCACGGTGGTGCGAACCTCCGCTTTCGTCTGTCGAGCGATCATGTCCGCAACTTGCTGTCCGATTCCGCCAAGGCGAATGGGATCAGGACTCGTGGGATCGATCCGCGAGATCACCTGCGATCCCCCACGCTGCCTCGCCCCTTCAGCGATCACCACGATCGCAAATCCTGGACCGCTCTCCATGCGCTTGGTGATGTACGAGCCGATGGCATCCGAGTCGAATGGAATCTCCGGAATCAGAATCATGTCCGACCCACTCGCCACCCCGGCGGTCAAGGCAATCCATCCCGCGTTGCGTCCCATGACTTCGCAGACCATCACGCGATGATGCGAGTCGGCCGTCGAATGCAAACGATCGAGTGCTTCAGTCGCGGTGGCAACGGCGGTGAGGAAGCCGAAGGCGATTTCCGTTCCGAAGAGATCGTTGTCGATGGTCTTTGGAATGCCGATCACATTCACGCCGGCCTCGACGAGTGGTGCAGCGCATGCCATCGTGCCGTCGCCGCCAATCACGATCAAGGCGTCGAGGCGGTTGTCGCGAACTGTCTGGAGACAGGCCGGAGTCACATCCGTGAACACCGGTGTTCCATCCGCGTCCATCGCCGTGCAATATCGGCTTGGATTGCATCGATTATTGCTGCCCAGGATCGTCCCGCCGCGCGTGAGGATGCCCGAGACATCCCGAAAGGTGAGCGGTCGAACTCGGTTTTCGACGAGTCCTTGGAATCCATCCTCGATGCCGAAAACCTCAATCCGATACTGGAGCATCGCTGTTTTCGCCACGGCACGAATGACGGCGTTGAGGCCTGGGCAATCACCGCCGCCTGTCAGGATGCCGATGCGTCGGATTGAATCTGGGCTCATGGGAGCAGCGAACTGTATCGCAACTGTGGACCGCCGCCGCAGCCGCTATTCTTTGGCTGACATGCACATTTCAAGCCGCGTTGCAAACATGAAGGAATCGGCAACTCTCGCTGTCGGCAATCGAGTCGCCGCGCTGCGTGCGCAGGGGGTCGATGTCGTGGGATTCGCGATGGGCGAGCCTGACTTCGACACGCCACTCGCGATCAAACGGGCGGCGATCGCGGCCCTGGAGTCGGGGATGACCAAGTACGCACCCACGGCGGGGGACAAGCCATCGCGCGAGGCAATCGCCCGAAAACTGCGCGAAGAAAATGGCATCCCGTGTCGCGCGGAGGATGTGACGGTGACAGTCGGTGCCAAGCACGCTGTCTACATGGCGCTGCAAACGATGATCGAGCCCGCGCGCGGCGACGAAGTTCTCTTGCCGACGCCGGCCTGGGTGAGTTACCGCCCGCTCATCGAACTCGCCGGCGGCGTGTGTGTCGAGATTCCCGGATCGATCGAGAACGGATTTCGGGTGACCGCCGCCCAAGTCGCGCAGGCGATCACGCCGCGCACGGTTGGGATCCTGCTGAATTCTCCGAGCAACCCCTGCGGAATCGTCTATCCAGTCGCGGAACTCCGCGCGATTGTCGATGTGATCGCGAGTCATCCGCAGGTCTCGATCATCTCCGACGAGATCTACGAGAAACTCATCTTTCCAGAGATCTTGCCGGGAGCAGCGCATTGGTCGCCGGGGAGCGATCCACGTGTTGCCGATCGCACCGTGACCATCAACGGGATGAGCAAGGCCTTCGCCATGACCGGGTGGCGCGTTGGATATTTGTGCGCCCCGGGATCCAACGGTCACTTCGCGAAGGAAGTCATCAAGTTGCAGGGTCAGATGACCAATTCGATCGCGAGCTTCTTCATGCCCGCGATCGTGGAGGCACTCGCGCCATCCACGGCGCCCGAGGTCGAGCGCATGCGCCTGGCATTCGCGACGCGCGCAAAGCTCATTCATCGATTGCTCAGTGCGGTCCCGGGATTCAAGACTGTGCAATCCACGGGAGCGTTCTATTCATTCCCGCACATCGGAGAACTCTTCGGATGCACTTCTCCTGGCGGCCTGGTCATCGACAGCGCCCAGACCTTTTCAGAGGCACTTCTCAACGAGGCGCATGTCGCGGTCGTCGCCGGCGAGGACTTTGGAGATTGCGCGCGAAGCCACATTCGATTTTCGTTCGCCTGTTCCGAGGCCCAGATTGAAAAGGGGATCGCCCGCGTCGACGCGTTCGTGCGTTCACTTCGCGCCCCCGCCTCGGCTGCCGCGGGACACGTTGCCCCTCTTCTTCGACAAGCTGGGACAGTTGGGTGACGGGCAAAACCATCGCTCCCAACAGCAGATTCTGCCCGTAACCGGGAGAGTTAGCATCTAGCGCGGTGACGCGGAACCGGATGCGCGACGCGCGCCGGTTGGTCTAAGTCGCGCCGATCGTCACCGGGAGCGGCTGCGCGTGCGGTTCGTAGTTCGGTCGCAGCGCGATGTTCAATGCGCGTCGTTTTCCTGAGGGATCGCGCGGAATGTTGTCTTCGTCAATGATCCTCTGGATCGCCATGATTCCTTCGATGAGCATCTCGGGGCGGGGCGGGCATCCCGGAACATACACATCGACGGGAATGAACTGATCAACACCCTGCACCACCGCGTAGGTGTCAAACACACCGCCAGTCGATGCGCACGCTCCCATCGAGATGACCCACTTGGGCTCGGCCATCTGCGCATAGATCCGCTGCAGCACCGGCAGGGTTTTCACACTGACGCGCCCAGCGACGATGAGCAAATCGGACTGTCTTGGCGAAAAACGCATGACTTCTGCCCCGAAACGGGCCAGGTCAAAACGCGAGCAGGCCGTGGCCATGAGCTCGATACCGCAGCAAGCCGTGGCGAAGGGCATCGGCCAGACGCTGGAGCGCCGGGCCCAGTTGACGACGCGATTGAGACTTGTCGTCAAGACGCTGTCTGAAGGAAGTGCTGATTCGAGACCCATAGATCAGTGAGTCTAGCACGCTGTTGAAGAGCTCAGCGGAGCGAGTTCAATCGGAATTGTGCGCGCGACTGCGACGAACCGGGCTAATCAGAGAACGGCTGGTTTTTCTTGCGGTAGTAAGCGCCGGGATCCTGACCCTTTGGAACAGGTCCCCACATCAATTCGTCGATCACGGTGGGCTCATCATTGAAGTCAGGGTCGGCCACTTTTGTGCTCTCGCCCCCGCGCTTGACGCGAATCGTCTTCTGATAGCAGCCAGTCATGGCGATGACGCAGAGGCCAGTTGCCAAAAGTGTTCGCAGAAGTCGGGTCACAGCAAGAGCCGTTCGAGTTCGAGGGTCGATGCGGCAATCGTGAAGAGCCGATCGACGCGCATCATCCGCACCAGATCGGCGAGATGCACATTCATCCCCGAGATCACCGGTCGCATCCCGGCATCAACCGCCCGGTTTCGGATGTCAACGCAGAGACCCAGTCCCATGCTCGAGAGTGACATCGTTCGCGAAAGATCAATGACCAGACATTTGCCCTTGGTCGCATTCTCCAGCGCGCGCGAGACCTCTTGAGTCATGAGCGTGGCTTCGCGTGGTCCAATTGTGGGGGAACTGAAACGAACGACGAGGTGCTTGTTGCGACTCGAGATTGTGAGCAGGGTTGCTGCGGATGACTCGGATGATTCGGGGCTCATTGGTTTGTCTCACTCAATTCTGCTTCGGATCGGTCTCGGGCACACTTGGGCTCGATGCAAACACACGCGTTCCAACTGCGGCCAGTTGTGCTTGGCGTAGCGCGTCGATGAAATCGCCTGTTCCGCGACTGCGGTCGATCTCGCCGACACGGAATCCTACGCGCAGCGTATCGGCAAGGGTGAGCGAATCGAGTGGGCGGGCCGGGATGAGGCGGCCATCATCCGGCACATACACCACGAGATTCGCTTCGGCAAAGAGCTCGACGAGTCGGGTTGCCGTGGCGAGATCGAGCTCGAGTTCTTGCGACATCTGGGCGAGGTTCGCGGGCGCTCCCACGCGATAGCGCGCGCATATCCACTCCATAGCTTGCACGGCAATCGCCGGTTCGAAGTTGCCCGACTGACGACTCAGCACGGCGCGGATGGGATCGCGAGTCATCAGCGCGTGCAGCAGCGAACTGACTTGCAATCCAAAGAGAACGATGAGCCACATCGCATAGACCCAGAACATGAAGACCGGTACCAGACCCAGTGATCCATAGATTCGGTTACTCGCGAAGGCCCGATCCATATAGATGCCAAGGAATCGTCTCCCCAGTTCAAGCCCAATCGCGCCGACGAGCGCGCCGGCGAGCAGCGTCTGCCAACGCATCCGCTGGGTCGGGATTACCGCGTACGAGAAGAACAGCAGTGCGAAGAGCAGCAAGAAACCGAGTATCGGTCGCAGCGCGGCATAGCCCACTGGCAGCGGTGTACCGCTGGCCATATATCCGCGGATCTCAGCGTCGATCAAGGGCAGCGATGCCAGGAGCAGCGGTCCCAGCGTCAGCACAGACCAGTACACGAGTATTCGCCGATGCCACGGTCGGGAATTTGGCGCGCGGCAGACGATGTTGAATGAGTTCTCCACATCCACGACCAGCCAGATGGCTGAAAAGAGGACCACCGCGACGCCGATCATGCCAAGCGCAGAGAGGTCGAGCGTTCCTGAAAACCGAACGAGATCTTCGATCCAGTGACTCAACGGTTGTTGCTGACCTGCGCCGGTGTCCGTTGGAGCGGCGCGGAGTCCGATCTCGTTCAACCCCGCCATTTCCGCGAGTGATTCGACAAATTTTGGAAATCGATCTCCCGCGAGCGAGCGGATCACCAGGGTTCCCACAAAAAAAACTGGAACGATTCCAAAGAGGGTGCGGAAGGAAAGCGCGGCAGCCATATCGGTGGCGCGCACCTCCATCAGATGCTTCACGCAGTAGCGCGCGACATCGAGTCCGCGACTGGATTTGCGCAGAACATCCACGATCGCAGTCTAGCGCGGTGGCGCGGGCTTCTCGAGCGAGGGGCGGTCGATGGCAAGTCCAAAGGTGCTCGCGTTTGCGGGTAGATCGACGGTAGGAAGGGGACCCGTGACCGTCACGCCGCCGCGTGTGCGCCCGCTCGAAAAGAAGTCATCTCCATGGCCAGCGTCGATCAAGAGACTCAGTGAGCGCGCCTTGGTGTCGGAGAAGTGATACGAATTCTCTCCCGACTCACCCTGCACAAATGGACCAAGCCCAACGAAATGATCCGACCCATCGAGATCGCAGAGCGCTGCGACTGACTGCTGCGCTGCGGCGCCTTGTGAGAGTGCGTCACCGCGGTAGGTGTCATTCCCCGCGCCGTCGAGGAGCAGCGAAGTCGCCGTGTCCCACGCCGCGCCTTGTGCCGCAGAGATCATCGACCAGTAACTGTCATCGCCTGCCACATCGACCAGCACGCCAGCAGCTTGGTGGGCAGAAAAACCTTGCGCGTAATGGCTCCCGCGGTAGAGGTCATTCCCCGCCCTGTCGAGCAATAATCCAAATCCAAAGTAGTAGCCGCCACCTTGTGAAAACTCCCCAGATTCGTAGCGATCGTCGCCTGAGAAATCGGCGAGCAATCCCATTCCGCCAGCGATCAGTCGCCGCGCACCAAATCCGATTCCCTGACTCATGGCGTAGGTCACCGTTGGAACACCGTCGACGCTCGGCGCACTGCCAGCAACTCGGAAGAGGTCGTTGCCGCGCGCGTCGATGAGCGCTCCGATACCGAGCGGTCCACCGATCCCCTGTGAATAGACCGAACTCTGGTACTCGTCGCCACCACCGAGGTCGAAGAGAAAGCCGGCGCCGAGGATCCCAGCGCCGAGACTCCACGCCCCGGTCTGATAGTGATCGTTGCCCGCGCGATCGATCAGAATGCCAACGCCAAACATTCCCGCACCGCATGCGAACTGTTGACCCGTGTAGTGATCGTCGCCGGCGAGGTCATCGATGAGCGAGAGTCCAAAGAGCCCCGCGGCTGGGCCTTGTTGATCGCCCCCAACATAGCGGTCGTTCCCGGCCAGATCGACGATGCCCTGATTGCCAGTGCGAATTCCAGACCAGGTGTATGCGTCATCACCGGCGGGATCGAACACCGCCGCGAGTTGCGACATGTCGTAGGAATTGTTGCCCATCGATCCGACGACGATCCAGCCGAGGCCTGGAACATTTTCTGCCGCGAAGATCGCGCCGCTGACTGCCTTGGAAATCTCTGCGGGGAGCGGTTCTTCGGCGGATGTGGTCCAGTCTGCCGTGATGCCGAAGTCCGCGTCGATGTGCGCGAGCGAGAGTGCCACTGCGCGCATGAGTCCGTCCGCCCGCATATCCATCGCGCGGCGCGCCCGGGTAGCGAAGTGGGCGAATCGCTCAACGGTTGGCGTGCTGAGGCTGACTTCGCTGTGAAAGATGGCGAGGAACTCGAAGCACTCCGTCGCGGATGGTCGCTGGACAATCGCTGACTCGAATTGCAGCCGTGGCGCATTGAGCAGAAAGTCCATCGCGAATATCGCGCCCTGCGCGCTGGGAATCGGAATGCTTCCTTGAAAGGGAGTGAGTTCATCCGTGTTTGAATCGAAGCTCGCGCAGACGAACTCGGCCGCAGCGCGCGCCGGAGAAGGGCGGAACCCGCCTTGCGCGTCGGGTGCGAGTCGCAGCATCGGACCGGCGACCGGTTCGCAGATCTGAGCGAGGGCCAGCGGATGGTTGATCGCCGCCCGCATCGGCGCGACCATCGCGCCGTCTGGAGCGCGGCCGCCATATGTTGCAATGGCCTTGAACACGAAGTTTGTTTGCTCGCGCAAATTGTTGGAGTCGATTAGTGCGCCGAGCGGGGTGGCATCGGCAGGGTCGAGCAGTTGGTTCGCCTCTGCGCAGACGCGCATGAATGGATCGCTCGATGGCGTGGGAGCGTTCGTCGACCTCGGTGCCTGCGTCGATGCGTTGGGTGCTTGCGCTCCAAGTTGCGATCCAGAAGTGAGTACGACCGCTGCAACACCAGCGCAAGATCTCAGATATTTGTCCACCGCCCAAGCATAGTTCGCTGCGAAAACCGCTACCTTGTGGAGATGCCTCGCCGCGCCCGCAAACCAACCCACTCGTTCATCGACGCCGCGCGCGGAGAGCGGATCCAAAAGGTCATCGCCGACGCCGGGCTCGCCTCGCGCCGGCATGCCGAGGTGATGATCGCCGAGGGCCTTGTCAAGGTCAATGGCGAACTCATCGATGCCTTGCCGGCATGGGTCGATCCAACCAAGGATCGAATCACGGTGGATGGCAAGGCTCTTCGCGCCCCGCAGCGACACATCTACGTGATGCTGCACAAGCCGACCGGCTTCGTCTGCACCAACTCAGACCCCGAGGGACGGCGCCTGGCCACCGAGCTCGTCGAGCATCCGAGTCACGCGCGGCTCTATCCCGTTGGACGACTTGATCTCGATTCAAGCGGACTCCTACTGCTCACCAACGATGGTGAATTCGCCAATCGCCTCACCCATCCCCGCTATGAAGTTCATAAGGAGTACGAGGTGCTCGTCAAGGGAGCGCTCGATCCAGCGGATGTTGCCCGGCTCGAGGAGGGAATCTTTCTTCCCAGCGATTCGTCGCCGGGTTCGCGAACGCGATCCACACATCTAAGGATTCTTCGTCGCGACGGCGATCGAACACTGTTGACGATGGAACTTCGCGAGGGTCGCAACCGTCAGATTCGGCGGATGATGGCCGACATGGGGCATCCCGTGAAACGATTGCGACGCATTCGCATGGGACCGCTGCGCTTGCGCGGTCTGGCCATCGGTGCCTGGCGCGATCTGACGCATACAGAACTCTCTCAGCTTCGCAAAGAAGCGTTCGCCGATGCCGCAACGATTCAGAAGCGACGATCCGCGCCTCGGCGCACGGGCGCACGCGTCAGAGCGAGAGCCAAGTAATGCCGCAGTACGAATATGCCTGCGAGAGTGACGATGAAGTCATCGTGCTGCTGCGACCCATGAGCCAATCGGATGACAAAGTTGAGGATCCCAAGGGACTCGGACGGATCTTTCGTCGCAAGCTGAGCGCGTTTGGCGTGACGGGCACGCAGACTCCAACGAGCGGCGCGCACCTGCACTCCGGCCGTTGTTGCCCGTGTGGGAAGCCCCAGTCTGCGTGTGGGAATCAGTGAGCACAACCCATCTTTACGGCGTCGATTTTTCGGGCGCCGACCATGGTGGGGTGCACAAGATTCGAATCGCATCGCGTAGCGCAAGTGGCGAGGTCAAGGTTGAACGCGCCGACCGAACGACGCTGATTCGGATGATTCTCGAATCGGCCCGGGGCGGCGACAGTCATGTTTGGCGCATCGACGCACCGGCGGGCATTCCACTGCAGACTCTGCGCGCCCACGGCGTCACCGAAAATTGGCTGGCGAGTGCGCGTTGGTCAGCAGAGGCGGGATCCCCGCGCGCCTGGCGTACGCGACTGCGCGAGGTCTCGCGCGAGGAACCACGACGGCAGACCGACGGCGAGGCGCGGACCCCGATGGCGCCGATGAACTTGCGCGTCTTCAAGCAAACCTGGACACTCCTCTGCGAAGTGCTACTGCCGCTGCACGAACAGGGCATTTCCATCGCGCCGATGGCAGCGACGAATTCGAGGACAACCGTGTGCGAAGGTTGCCCCGCGAGCGTTCTCGCGCGGCTTGGTTGGCCCGTGCGCGGATACAAGGGTGAGGGAGAACCACCGCAGCGGGTTCGCGGTTTGATCGCGCGGCGACTGATTGAGATCGGCATCCCCATCACGCCCGCGCTCATGAAAAAAGTTGTCGAGGACACAGAGGGCGATGTTCTCGACGCGCTCATCCTGCTCACCGCGCCCTCTCAGACGGTGATCCCCGCGAGCGCGCTGGTCGAGGGCTGGGTCTACTAGTTCACACCCCGCGGGTTTGCGGATCCCAGATCACCTTGTGCAGTTGAATCTGCAGGCGAACCGCGAGGCGGTCCTCAAGAATCCATTCGGCGAGTTGTCGTGGAGCGAGTCCCGCCGCGCCGAGGATTTCGAGACCCTGCTTCTGCTCATGCACCGGCGAAAAGAGAACCGCCCGACAGCGACCAATCAGATTTCGTTCCTGCGTGACGGCGCGCGCAAACTCATAATCCCCCCGCGATGCGATCACGAACTTGACTTCGTCGTGCGGGCGCAATTGGTCGAGGTTCTTCCACACCATCCGTTCGCTCTCGCCAGAGTCTGGCGTCTTGATGTCGAGGATGACATGGGCGCGCGGGTCGACAGGTTCGGTATCGATCGCGCCGGATGTTTCGATGAGCACCGTGCGGCCAGCATCGAGTAGTCGGGTGATCAACCCGTGCACATTTCGCTGCGCGAGCGGTTCGCCGCCAGTGATCTCAACGAGCAGACAGGGATTCGCCAAGACCTCGTCCACCAGCGAGTCGATGGTTCGCGGCGATCCCTCGCGAAAGGCATAGCCAGTGTCACAATAGATGCAGCGCAGCGGACATCCTGCGAGTCGGACGAAGAGGCAGGGAAGGCCGGTCCAGGTGGATTCACCTTGAATCGAAAAGAAGATCTCGTTGATGCGCAGTGTCATAAGGAAAGAAAAGTTGCCGCCACCTTTCAGTGACGGCAACGGATGATCCAACCAAAATGCCCAGAAGAGGACTCGAACCTCCAAGGGATTGCTCCCGCCAGCACCTCAAGCTGGTGCGTCTGCCAGTTCCGCCACCTGGGCTAATAGGAGGGGGCGGGGAGTATAGGGTTCAACCCGTCCACGCGGACAAGAGGGCAGTCAAATCACTTCCATCGGTCACACCGCTTTGGTCAACATCGCCCGCTGCGGTTCCCCAACCGCTGAGGAGGATCGTCAAATCCATGCCGTTGATGTAGTTGTCCTGATTCAGATCCGCGGGTGCGTACGGCGGTGTGCAGGAGACTCCGTTGATCGCAAAGTCATCCACACCCGCCTCAACGACTGATCCGCTGCCCTCATCGCGGGCGACGAAGCGAATGCGCATGGTGGCTGTCGGGGTGACGAAGTCGGAGATTCTGAAACTCTTGAACACCCAAACATTGAGGTTTTCGGTGACGAGTTCGAGTTGCGCCCAGGTCGTTCCACCATCCTTGCTCACTTCAACTGGCATCGAGTCAGCGTTTGGTGATCCACCCGTGTCATTCGAGTACCAGCGCCAGTAACTCACAACGGCTGTTGGATCGTTCGCCA
>SIAB01000045.1 GCA_009692015.1 Phycisphaerales bacterium | reverse complement strand
ATTGTCATCGGTGTGCTCGATAGTGGCATCTCCCCACATTCAGAATTGGCGGGACGGATTCTCCCCGGTCGAAACATTCCACTTGGCACCACCGATACGACGGATGTGTGCGGCGGACACGGCACGCATGTCGCTGGAATTCTGGCGGCGAAGGGCAACAATGCCTCGGGGATCGCCGGTCTCTGCTGGGATGCGCAGCTGCTCCCGGTGGTGGTCGTGAACCCATGCTCGGGACTTGAGTCGTTCGTCGCCGACGGCTTGGTGTGGGCGGTCGATCAAGGCGCAGACATCATCAATATGAGTTTGCAATACAGCGTGGGATCGGCCTATCTCTATTCAGCGGTGCAGTACGCCGCAGCGCATGGCGTACCGATGGTCGCCGCAGCAGGCAACTCCAACGCGGCCGTCGCCTGGCCAGCGCGCTGGAGCGAGACGATCGCAGTCGCCGCTTCGAATCGCTTCGACACGCGGTGGACGAGTTCGAACTTCGGTCCAGAGATCGATGTGACCGCTCCCGGCGAGTCGATCTACTCACTCGCGCTCAGCGGTGGTTACGGAACGCGCACCGGAACGAGTATGGGAACAGCGCATGTCACCGGGACGGTCGCGCTGATGCGGGCAATGTTTCCCAATATGAACGCTGAGGTCATCCGCACCACGCTGATGTCGACCGCGCGCGATATCAACGCGGCTGGCTTCGATGTTTACACGGGCGCTGGTGTGATCAATGCCACAGCTGCGGTCGCTGCGGCAGCGAGCGCCAACGCCGGTCCAGCAGACTTCAATGGCGATGGCCGCGTGGATGGTCTTGACCTGACCACTTTTCTCACCCAGTGGGGAGTCTGCGCTGGCTGTGACTGCACCGCAGACTTCGACGGCGATTGTGTGGTTGGTGGTCCAGACCTCGCAGTCGTCCTTTCAAGTTGGTCGCCAGTCTGATGTAGCGTTCACCGCGGAGATCCCCCGATGCCGGTGCAGGTTGAACTTTCCAGAATCTATATCCGAGAGATGGTCGATATGCAGATCATCGAACTCTCGGAGGTCGGTGGAACCCGCTCATTTCCAATCGTGATCGGAATGACCGAAGCCTGTGCCATCGAGAGGCGGCGCAAGGGTTGTTCAGTGGAGCGCCCCCAGACTCACGATCTTCTCTCGAACGTGATCGAAGCGTTCGGCGGGACGGTCGACCGAATTGAGATTGTCGCCCTGAAAGAAGGGACATTCTTCGCCAAGATCGTGCTGCACCAGGGAAAGAAGGAGATTGAGCTCGACGCCCGTCCCTCGGATGCCATTGCAGTTGCCGTCTCGTGCAATGCGCCGATGTTTGTGGCAGAAGATGTTCTGGCCGAGGCTGCCGCTGCACCGGCTTCGGCGACTCCGCCCTTTCAAGATGGCAGCGATGAGGAGTCGGACGCCGCGGACGACGACGATGACGCCGCGGAGGGCGACGACGACGACGATGTCGATGACGATGTCGACAATCTCTTTGGGGAGAAGCCAGACTCAGGGAAGCCCTGATTCGATCGGTCCAAACAATTCATTGAGAACCACGGTCGCAAAGGCGCCGGCGGGCAAGTCGAATGCCACGCGGATGTAACCGCCAAATTCGTCGGTGCCTGAATCGAGCGAGGCGTTGGCGAGGGCGATGCGCAGCGGACGGCGCTCGCCGCTTGGCGGATGTGAACCACCCGTGAACTGTTCGAGATTCACGCCTAGTGCGCGAAGCGCGGCAAGTTCGTCCTCTGCGGTGGCGTCTGTCGCCGCAAGCATCCGCGAACCAAACATAGGTCCCGTTGGAGAGATTTCAAACGCGCTGGATCGCGCCGCGAGCGATTCACTCGACTCACTTCCATCGACGACGAAGCACGCCCCGCCGGCGTGGCGGTAGGCGACATCTCCCAGAGAGATCGTGTTGAGCCGCTCTGCGGCGATGCGACGATCCAGCACCCGGTTGAAGAGCGCCGATTGCAGGGCATTCACCCAGAATCGAAGGGTTGCACCGCCGAGCGACTTCACGCTGCGCGACGCAGTCCATCCCCGTGACTGAGCCAGCGCAAGCTTTCGCTCGTCGAAGTCGCCGGCGGCCCAGAGCGGAAGGCTCGCGCTCCACTGTTCTTGATCGCAAGCCAGGCGCGCTTGGCGTTGGTGTTCTGGAAAAGGAAGATTGGATGTGCCGGTGACTTCGCGAATGAGTCCGACCCAATTTTCTTCGAGGACCAGACGACCGAGTCTGTGATTGTTGAGCCTTTGCCCAAAGCGCTGCGGTCCAAAGCCGTTTGGAACGCCGCAGCGGATCAAGTGTCGAAGTCGCTTGTAGACCGCAGGTGCTTGCAGTGGATCGATCTCGCGCACCCGGATTGCAAAGCGATTCCCGACAAGATGACCAGTGCGCAACTTGTTTCCATGTCGCTTGGCCCAGAGCACGACCAGACGATCATGGGTGAGTTCGGTTGCTGGTTCAGCGCCCGGAATGCCGATCGAAACGGTTTGACGGGTGACGGCTCGGCGATCCTTCTTTCCCGCAGTTCCAATTGTCGCCGGGTCCACTTGGAAGTGCTCGGCGAGAACGCGCAGCATCTCGTCGTGGGTCATGTCCTGCTTCTGGACGCCGAGGTAGAGATGTTCGCCGGCTCCCGCAGGTTCGTAGAGTGGAAGTTCGTCGACCAGAAAGTCACTCGCTCGCACCTTGATGGTTCCGCCGCGTGTGCCGCCACCACAGGCCAGGCGCGAAAGAATGGGCGATGGCATATCAGCGACGGCGACGGCGCGCGGCGCGATCTCGCAGGGGGCGACAGCATGCCGAGCGATCGTCACCCCGCGCAGTGCGAGCGCATCCAGAATCTGCGCAGCAGGATCGCCGATGTGATCAATGTGGATCGCCTGCCAACCGCGCGCGCGGGCGGCATCCACATTCTCGATCAGGTCGTCCGCGAAAAAGATTTCATCGCCAGTGCATCCAGTGGATGCTTCAAAGGCCGCGTAGATCGCAGCATCGGGCTTGTGGAGTCCCAGCAGGTGCGAGGCGTGGCGCACTGAAATTGCAGCGAACGCCGCGCTGGTCGCGTCCATCTGTCGCCAGTGGGCAGCGTTGGTATTCGACAGGCAGGCCACGCGCATGCCCAGCGCAGCGATGGCGCGCAGCATCTCGGCCACCCCCGAGTAGTCGCCCAAGATCCAGCCAGCATGAATGCGATCCAGCTCATCCGTTGTGTATGCCCCGCCAAGGATCGCAGAGAGTTCGTCGAGGAATGCGGCGTGCGTGGTGATCCCCCGTTGATACCGATCGACGGCGCCCTTTCGCAGGGCAGCGGTGTTGTCGCCCTCGCCGCCAAGATTCCCGCGCACAGGCACATTCGCAGCGGCGCAGCCCTCCTCCCAGGATCGACAAATGCGAACCACAACTCCACCGAGATCAAGGCAGACGATTTTCGGCCGCGTCATCGGCGCGGAGGTGTCGCTCATCGCCCGCGCTTCGCAATTCGTTTGGCGCGAAAAAAGTTTGTGAGCAGCGCTCCGCACTTCGACTCCATGATTCCGCCGATCACTTCGAGTCGGTGATTGAGTCGTGGGTCGCGGCAGAGATCAAAGAGTGTGTCGACTGCACCAGCCTTTGGATCGCGCGCGCCATAGAGCACCCGTGCCATGCGCGCGTTCACCAGCGCGCCGGCGCACATCGGGCAGGGTTCGAGCGTGACGGCCATCGAGCAACCGTTGAGCCGCCATCCACCGATGGCGGTGGCGGCGCGGCGCAGGGCGACAACCTCGGCATGACCCGTTGGATCGGCGCTCGCCTCGCGGTCATTTGATGCTTCGCCAAGAACGATCCCATCGCGGTAGATCACGGCGCCAACGGGCACTTCGCCACGGGATCCAGCGGCCTGTGCCAGATCGATCGCGCGGCGCATCATCTGCTGATCTTCGAGCGACACGCCCCGCGGAATCGCCTGAATTCGCCTTCGAACCCGCAGCCGCCAGGAGGCGAGATTATTCATCACCGACATTTCCTTCTCGTGATCTGCTCTCTTTCCACCTCTCGCCAAACTTCGAGAGCACGCCACCCGACGCGACGCGCGATGGCGGAGCCATCACGATCAGCCAGATCGAGAACTCAAAGAGCAGGTAGAGCGGGATCGCAACCACCACCAGCGACAGCAAATCACCCGGGGCGACAGCTGCGGCAACGATGACAACCCCAAAGAGTGCGTAGCGCCGATTCTTGCGCAGCATCTTGGGATTGACGATGCCAACCCAACTCAAGAGCAGCAGGGCGATCGGCAATTGGAAGGCCAGCGCGAAGCACATTGCGAAGAGCAAGACAAAGTCGAGGTACTCGCTCAAGCGAAATGCCGAGACGATCGGTCCCGGGTGTTCGAGCGCGATGCTGGCGATCTCAACGCGCCCAGGTTCGCCCGCCAGCGGAATGGCGATGCGAAGTTCGCGCGTTGTGGTGTTGATCCACGATTCTCCAGCATGCGGCAACGCGGGGTCGACCGCGAGAGCCTGCAGTGTGGGCGAGCTGGCAGCCGCGCGCGGTGTTGGGTTCGCATCGAGCACCGTGGTGGGTGGAACGCTGAAGCTCACCAGCACCGTGAGCATCAGAGGAAGCATCACCCAGTAGAGAAGTGCCAGACCAACGATCGCCAGCACGCCGCTGCCCGGCAGCAGGAGGCGCACGAAGCGTTGTTCGTGCTGATAGAGCCCGGGCGAGATGAACTTCCAGAGTTGCCAGAGCACCCAGGGCGCCGCGATCACCAGGGCGCCGATCAACGAGATCTTCAGATCAGTGGTGATCGTCTCGATGGGACTGAGCACCGTCAACTGCGCCGGCAGATTGTTGGCGCGCATCGCTTCCATCAGCGGTGCGCAGAGCAACATCCGCACATGCGCTGCGAAGAAAAAGAGAGCGAGCATCAAGGGCACCGGCACGATCACTGCCAGAAAAACGCGCTTGCGTAGATCGTCGAGGTGGTCTCCGAAGCTCATCAGTCCGCCGGGGCGAACTTCGCGTTCTGTCATGAGTCCCCCAGTCTAGGCTGACGAAGCGCAGCGCCGAAAAAGCGCACCGCGTTTTCGTCCAGTTGGGCGTTGAGGGCAGCGGGATCACCCCCGCGCGCGACCGCCAGCGCTGCGGCGACATGCACCACGAATCTTGGTTCGTTGGGTTTCACTCCGCGCACCGGTTGCGGCGAAAGAAACGGCGAATCTGTTTCGACCATCACGCGGTCGATTGGAACGAGTTTCGCAGCAGCGCGAACTTCTGGCGCACCGGGAAAAGTCAAGACGCCGGTGAACGAGACAAACGCTCCAAGATCGAGCACCATCCGAACATCCAGAGAGTCGCCGGTAAAGCAGTGAAAAACGAATCGGTCGCCCGGGAGCCCCGAAGCCCGCAAGATCGGCACGAGATCCGCGAAGGCCTTGCGGCAGTGGATCACAATCGGCTTGGCGAGACCGCGCGCAGTCCACTGGCGAATGTGAGCCAATTGCGCTTCAAGAACGGCGCGCTGTTGGGCAGCGGTGGGGGTGTCGTAGTAATTGTCGAGACCAAGTTCTCCCCACGCCACACACTTGGGATGCCCGCCCGCCCGCTCCAGTTCTGCCCAGTCGCAGGGGCTGTCGGCATATAGAGGATGCACGCCAGCCGTTGCAAAGAGTCGCGGATGCATCGCCGCAAGTTCGGTTGCCTGGATCGCGTCGGCCGTGGTTGTGGAAATCGTGATGGCGCTGTGCACGCCGACCGCCGCAGCACCGGCGAGAACCTCGCCAACGCGTCCCGCGAACTCGGGAAAAGTCAGATGGCAGTGCGTATCGATCACGCGATCACGGTACGCGGCGCAGCGCCAGGCGCATAAGCACGGGACCCACCAGCTCGTTGGTGGTAATGCAGGCGATCAAGATGGTTGCCAGACTGGTCGCCCATGCTTGGTTGGGAAACTCGGCCGTGAATTGCGCAGCGAGTGCCAGCGAGATTCCAGCTTGGGGTACGAAGCCAGCCCATGCCCACCGCGCCGCGGCCGGCGAGAGTCCAGCGCCGCGCGCGGCACCGGTCGCTCCAGCCCAGACCGCCACCAGTCGCACTGCGCAGAGTGTCAGCACGATTCCCCAGTTGGCGATGAGCGACGCCAGGTCGATGTGCGCTCCTGCGGCAAAGAAGAACACACAGCACACCGGCAGGAACAATCGTCGCGCGGTCGCGAAGAATGATGCAGTCGCCGCTGGCGCGAGTGATCGGGCGAAGTATCCCAGCGTGAGCGCGGTGATGAGCGGCGCGGTGGCAGTCGTTTGGCAGATGATCACGATGAGGATCGCAGCAACGAGGACCACCGCAGTCATCCGCCGTTCGATTCGGCGCAGCGCGATCCCCAGTGGAAAAGCGAGTGCGACGCCCAACCCAACGCTGCCAACAAGATGCAGCACGATCCAGTACCAGGGTTGATGGGTCGATGATGCCTCGGCGGCGACGCAGAAGAGGACGATTGAAAACGCCAGCACCAAGAGCAGATCTTTGGTGACCGTTGTTGCCAGCAACAGCCGAGCAAACTCGGTGGGATGGCGCATCTCGCGCAAGAGCGCAACCGAAACTGCGCTGCTGCAAGTTGCGCTGAGCACAGCAACGATGATGGCTTGGGCAATCGAGCCCAGCAGGAAGAACGCCAGGATCCCAACTGTGATCGTGACCACGAACACCTGCCCAATTGCCAGGCTGACGATCGCCCGAATTCGCTGGCGCACAAAGGCGCCGTCGATTTCGGATCCCGCCACCAACCCAATCATCACCACCGCAAGAAGTTCAGCGCCGTGCAGATCTGCGAGTTGCACGGGATTGATCAGCGCGAGATCAGGCCGCCGCAACCAAGTCCAGAGTCCGGGACCGACCAACATTCCAAACATCAGCTGCCCGGTGATGGGAGGCAAGCCAACTTTGCGCACCAGTCGACCGGCGAGCCACGATCCCAGGATGACCAGCCCAAGGAGAAGTGTGGTCTCGCCCGCGGCGGGGATATCTGAAAGCGGAATGCCGATGACCGTGCCGCGCAATTCGCGGCCAATGACGACGAGAGCAACGAGTGCCGCCAGGGCGATCGCCAGAAATGTCGCGCCAAATCGCGGGCGCAGATGTCGACGAGTGAGCGCCTGGGTCAAGGGGGTCATGTGGCGGGGCTCCCCTGACCCGAGAGGAAACCGGTCAGCGCGATACTGAAGAGCGAAATGAGCACCGCCACGGCGAGCAATTGATCAGCGATTCCAGAAGAGTCCTGGATCGCAAACGCCAGCAAGATGACAATCGTCAGCGGCGCTTGCCGAATCGGTGCCCGGGCAATGGGAGAGTCGAGCGCGATGCTCGCTGCCACGGGCGCGAGTGCGATCTTCATGATGAGCGGTTTTAGAACACGCCGAGTCGTCGCCAGCATGAGTGCGATCGCGCCGATGGTCAAGGCGGTCGTTGCAGAGTCGAGCGCGAGCGGAAGTTCAAGGGTCATTCCAGCAAAGAAGAAGCAACCGCTGGCAACCACGGGCTCCGCAGAGGAAATGATTCCTTCCAACCCACGCATGCGCCGCGAACTCATGCCAAGCGTCGCTCCAAAGATCATTCCGGCGAGCAATCCCGAACCGCCGAAGGTCACTGCGATTCCAGAGAGCAAGCAGAGCGCGCCAATGACGATGAGCGAGGTGCGCGCGTCATCTTCGCGCGTATCGCGAAGAATCTCGTGCGCCCCAAGCGACACCACGGCGACTGCACCGATCTCCATCGCCAGGGTCAAGAGTCCCCCAAGCGGTGCGAAGACCACGCCGCCTTGCGGAGTCTCATAGGCACACTGCAATGCCAGCGAGGCGATCATGACAGCGACAATCGCCAGACCGCCGGCACCACCTTGCACAAGTATCGCCAGTCGCTTGGCCGGCGCATCGCTGCGAATGCCAAGACCCCGCGTCTCTGGATTCCAGCCAATGGCCATCGCGGCGATCGTTCCAGTCAACAGGACTTGCGCGGCGTCACTCTCCGGTCGCCAGATGCGCGCCACGATTCCGGCGGCGACGACGCTGAGCAGAAGGCACACCGCAAAGTCCATCCCCATCCATCGCCAGAGCGCGCTCGGGATTGCTCGTACCAATGCCCTGCGACACTGAAGACCAACGATCACCCCGGTCCAGGTCAAGAGGATCACCAAGATCGGTTGCACCTGATGAAGTCGTTCGCCACTGAGAACGCCAAGCGCGTGCGGTCCCACGATGACGCCGAGCGCGAGGAGCATCCATCCACCACCGAGGAGCCGGGTGATCGGGAAGCGCCGGCTCACGCGCTCCATCGATCGGCTGCCTGCCACCAGTGTCACGGCCCCGAGTGCGAGCCAGACCAACGGGTCGATCATGAATCGAATCCGAGGAAGTGATCGACCACAAAGGAGGCGGCGATCGGTCGATCATCCTTTGGAATCTCCTTGAGGTAGCCCATCAAGGTCGATGCTCTCGATCCATCGCAGAGGATGATGATCGCTCTCGCCCCCGCCGACTGTGGCAGGAGTGCGGCGAGGCCTGCGAAGATCGGCATGTCCTGGCGCATCACCGAGGCGAGGCTCTGGCTCTCCACGATCGTCGCGTCTGAGATTCCAGCATCGAGTACCGAATTGATGACGGTATCGAAGGCCTTCCCATGCTCAACGAGAAGGATCATCACCCGCATCTCGGGTTGGCCGTCACTCATGGTTATTACACTCTTTCGAGAACAACTCAAACAACTCAGCTTCACTGGTGCACGCCATAAGTTGTGCTCTGACACTGGCTTGGGAGCACACCCGCGCAACACGGGCGAGTGTTCGAACATGACGCCAGGGTTCAACTGGCGAACCGAAGAGCGCGACCACGATCTCAACCCTGTTCGATCCCCACTGGATCGGTTGTGCGAGCGTCATGATGATTACGCAGGCGGCGGCGGTGGGCACATCCACGCGAATCGCATGAGGGAACGCAACACCCTCTGGGGTGGAGGTCGACGCAATTGCTTCTCGCTGGGCAAGAGCGGTGCGCAGGGTTTCCTCTGTGAGCCCGGGGGCCACTCGCGCTTGCGCCCGCGTAGCAATAAAAGCCAGTGCGGCCGAAACATCGAGGCAGGCAACCCGCGTTGCCGCGCTTGCAATCTCGATTTTCTGCACGGGATTCACGAGAACAAAATCTAGTTCATTTGCCAATGTTGTGAATCCTTGACTACGCGATGCTCTGCGCGCTAATCTCTCTGTTCGGTCTGAGATTGTGAAAAAAAGCACAATGTTGTGCGAGCCCTTATGAGCAGATTCCTCTTTCCTCGTTGGACAAATGCGCTCTTGCCATTCGTTTTGATTGCTGGCGCGATCACTCCGCTCTACGCCGCATTCTTTGTGGCCTATGGGTTGAGTCCCAAGACGCTTGATGTTGGCTATCAGCCGGTGCAGCCGGTGCCGTATAGCCACGCGCGGCATGTTGGAAAACTCGGACTCGATTGCCGCTATTGCCACACCACGGTTGATCGCACTGCGTTCGCCGCCGTGCCTCCCACCCAGACTTGCATGAACTGTCACACCCAGATTCAACGCGATAGCCCCAAGCTTGAAAAGATCCGACAGTCCTATGAGAGTGGCATGCCGATGGAGTGGGTCA
Organism: Phycisphaerales bacterium; assembly: GCA_009692015.1. Lineage (GTDB taxonomy): Bacteria > Planctomycetota > Phycisphaerae > Phycisphaerales > SM1A02 > F1-60-MAGs104. Next base: position 6,682 of record SIAB01000045.1, on the reverse strand, counting down.
AGGTTCACAAGCTTCCCGACTTCGCCTATTTCAATCACAGTGCCCATGTGAATCGCGGAGTTGGCTGCGTCGAATGCCATGGTCGGGTTGATCAGATGGAAGTTGTCTATCGATTCGCGCCACTCTCGATGGGTTGGTGCCTCGAATGCCACCGCGAGCCCCTCGATCGCGTGCGACCCATTTCGCAGATAACCAATCTGGCGTGGGATCAGAAAACGGAATTGACTCCCGAAGAACGGGATTCACTCATCAAGCTCTATCACATCAATCCAAGCGAGAACTGTTCGACATGTCATCGGTAAAGAATCGCTACTGGCGCAGCGTTGAGGATCTCACGAGCTCGAGTGAGTTTCGTGATTGGATGCACCGCGAGTTTCCTGATGGCGCGTCGGAGCACCTCACCGAAAACGAGCGCCGCAACTTTCTGAAGGTGATGGGTGCATCGTTCGCGCTGGCGGGTCTTGGTCTCGCGGGATGCCGCCGCTGGCCAGAAACGAAGGTTGTTCCAGCCGCGAGCCAGCCGGTCAATCGCATTCCTGGCGAACCCGTCTATTACAGCACCGTCTGGGAGTTCAGCGGATTCGCCCAGCCGCTTCTCGCCAAGAGTTATGACGGTCGGCCGATCAAGGTCGAAACGAATCCCTCGCATCCTTGGGGTGGTGCTGGCGTGTCTGCCGTGACGCAGACGCAAGTGCTGGGGCTCTACGATCCAGATCGCAGTCGCACGGTTCTAGCGCGCAACACGCACTCTTCTTATCCAGCCTTCAGCGAGTTCTTCAACAACAAGCGCGCGGCACTTCGCGCCCAGGGCGGCAAGGGCCTGGCGATCCTCACCGACTTCCGCAGCGGACCAACGTACGCCGACATGATCGCGCGTGTGAAGGTCGCCTTCCCGCAAGCGACGATCGTGGCGTGGGAGCCACTCGCGCGCGACAACGCGATCCTCGGAACCGCGATGGCATTCGACTCGCCCCGCCGCGTGCTTCCGGCATACGACAAGGCCCGCGTCATCGTCTCGATCGGAGACGACTTCCTCTATGGATCGCCCGACGCAGCGCGATGGGCGCGGCAGTGGTCGGTCGGTCGTGCTGTTGATTCGGTCGATCCCACCAAGCAGCAGATCGCTCGGCTCTATGTCATCGAGAATGGTCTCACGCCGACGGGCATGAGCGCCGATGATCGTCTGGCAGTTCGCCAGAGCGATCTTGGAATCGTCGCTGCGTTGATCGCGCAGGGCGTTTCAGCCGGCGCGGATTCGCCCGCCTTGCAAACATCGATCGCTGCGATCGCAAACTCGCTGGCCGCACAATCTGTGCTCGATGGTCGGGGCAAGGAGGTCATCGATGCGCTGATCGCAGATCTCAAGTCGCATCACGGAACTTCACTGGTGACCGCCGGCGTGTCGGCATCCAAGACAACGCACGCCATGGTCGCGGCGATCAATCATGCGCTCGCCAGCGAAGGCGCGACGCTCACATACCTCGCTGAGCCAATCGAAGCATCCTCTGCTGGCTTCGCGGCGCTCTGCACTGCTATGCAAGCGGGATCGATCGACACGCTGATGATCCTTGGCGGCAATCCTGTTTACACCGCGCCAGCGGACTGCGGATTCGCCAACGCACTCACCAAGGTCAGCACGGTCATTCACCTGGGTATCTACGCCGACGAAACAGCAGTCAACGCTTCATGTTCGTGGCACATTCCAGAGGCGCACTACCTTGAGGCGTGGGGCGACGCCCGCAGTTTCGAGGGCACGCTGGCCATTCAACAGCCACTCATTCTGCCGATGATTCCAGAGGGGCAGGGCGGTCGCAGTGCGATCGAACTGCTCGCCGAACTTCTCGCCAGCGATCCGGTCGACGGATACTCGATCGTGCGAAGAACACATGTTGGACTCAGTGGTCTCACGGGACCGCTCTTCGAGAGTGGCTGGCGATCATGGCTCGATCAGGGCTATATCCCGGCGACGAATTGGAAGGCGATGCCAACCACCTTCAACGCCGCATCCGTCGCCGCGGCTCTGCAGGCAGATCAAGCAGTTCTCACCGCGCCCAGCTCGCTCGAACTCGTCTTCCTGCGCGACATGAAGGTGTGGGATGGTTGTTTCTCGAACCTTGCCTGGATGCAGGAGCTTCCGGATCCAGTCACCAAGATCACTTGGGACAACGCGGCCCTGATGAGTCTGCAATTGGCGCAGACTCTGGGCATCAAGCGCGGCGACATGGTGAAAATTTCGAGTGAAGGTCGCACGGTCGAAGCCGCGGCATGGCCACTGCCTGGATATTCCGACGCATCGATCGGTTTGAGCTTGGGTTACGGTCGCACCGGACCAGGCGTCGGCGCAACCGCCCGCGATGCAGGTTTCAATGCTTACACGATTCGCACGACTGCACATCCAGATGTGGCAACAGGCGTCAGCATGACGCGAACCGGTGCGACTTATGCGATCGCGCACACTCAGGATCATGGAGCATCCGACGCACTCGACCCCAAGGTCCCGCTTGAAGGCATTCAGGAGCGCCTTCCAACGCTGATCCGCGAGGCGAGTGTGCAGGAATACCGAAAGCATCCAGACTTCGCTCGACATGTCACGCATGTCGCGAGTCGGCTTTCACTCTGGAACGAAACCAACCTCGATGGGGCGCAGTTCCGCTGGGCGATGTCGGTCGACCTCGGCAAGTGCACTGGTTGCAGCGCCTGTGTCACCGCCTGCCAGGCTGAGAACAACATCCCCGTGGTCGGCAAGGATCAGGTTCTGCGCGGTCGCGAGATGCACTGGATTCGCGTCGATCGATACTTTCGCGGCTCGGACGCTGCCAAGCCGGAGAGTTTCGCAATCCAACCAGTCACCTGTATGCACTGCGAAAATGCACCCTGCGAGCAGGTCTGTCCAGTTGCGGCGACGGTGCACGATGCTGATGGTCTCAACACCATGGTTTACAACCGCTGCATCGGCACCCGCTATTGCAGCAACAACTGTCCCTATAAGGTTCGTCGCTTCAACTTCTTCGATTATCAACGGCGTGAACCGCAGCGCGAAGAGGGTTTGATGAAGGTCAAGCCAGAGTATTACGTCGAAGAGGGTCCCGATGTCTGGTTGCGAATGCAGTTCAATCCTGAAGTCACCGTGCGTATGCGGGGCGTGATGGAGAAGTGCACATTCTGCACCCAGCGCATTCAAGCGGCGAAGATCAAGTACAAGAATGCTTGGGCGAAGGCCGGCGGTATCGACACGGGCAGCAGCAACTTCTCGATTCCAGACGGATCGATCGAGACCGCCTGTCAGCAGGCCTGCCCAACTGGCGCGATCATCTTTGGCGATTTGAATGTCACCGACAGCCGAGTTGCCAAGGCGCACCGCAGCGGTCGCTCCTATCAGATGCTCGAAGAACTGAACACCAAGACACGCGTGCAGTATCTGGCGCGCGTGAACAACCCAGCCACGGCGCGTGAGAGCAGCGGCGGGGCGGCGCATCCTGATTCACACGGCCATGCAGCTCATGGACACGCAGAAGGCTGATCATGTCCAGTGCACCCCAACTAACAAGTCAGTCCGCCACCAAGGGCTACATCGACTGCGACAACACCCAGCAACCGACCAGTGGTCGTGTGCCCCTGGTGCTCAATATGCACTCATTCGGTGAGGTCACTCACCAGGTCTGCCGCGTCGCTGAAAACAAGCCGCCATTCGCCTGGTATGTCGCCTTTGTGATCTCGCTGAGCATGGTTGGGTTCCTCGGCGTCTGCGTGACCTATCTCATCTTCACCGGCGTCGGCGTGTGGGGACTCAACAACCCAGTGATGTGGGCGTACGACATCACCAACTTCGTCTTCTGGGTCGGTATCGGTCACGCCGGGACGCTGATTTCGGCCATCCTCTTTCTCTTCCGACAGAAGTGGCGCACTGGCATCAATCGCTTCGCCGAAGCGATGACGATTTTCGCAGTGATCTGCGCCGGCCTCTTCCCCGGCATCCATGTTGGTCGTGTCTGGCTGGCGTACTGGCTCTTCCCAATTCCAAACTCCATGGACATGTGGCCGCAGTTTCGCAGTCCACTCTTGTGGGATGTCTTCGCAGTCGGCACCTACTTCACGGTCTCGACGGTCTTCTGGTATGTGGGAATGATTCCAGATCTGGCAACCCTGCGCGACCGCGCCAAGGGAAAGTTCCAGCAGTTCGCCTACGGACTCGCCGCGATCGGCTGGCGCGGCTCGATGCGGCACTGGCACCGCTACGAAGTTGCCTATCTCCTGCTCGCGGCACTCGCGACGCCACTGGTGCTTTCGGTGCACAGCGTGGTTTCGTTCGACTTCGCCGTGAGCCAGGTCCCTGGATGGCACACCACCATCTTCCCGCCATACTTCGTGGCCGGCGCGATCTTCTCTGGATTCGCCATGGTGGTTTCGCTCGCTGTTCCAGCGCGGCAACTCTTCGGGCTCAAAGATCTCATCACCCTGCGCCATCTGGACAATATGAACAAGATCATCCTGCTGACAGGATGCATGGTTGGATACGCCTACTCGATGGAGTTCTTCATCGCCTGGTATTCGGGAGCGATGTACGAAAAGTTCGCCTTTGTGAATCGAGCCTTCGGTCAGTACTGGTGGGCGTACTGGATCATGGTGAGTTGCAATGTGATCACGCCGCAACTCTTCTGGTTCAAGGCGGTGCGTACCAGCATTCCGCTCATGTTCATCTTGAGCATCTTTGTGAATGTGGGCATGTGGTTTGAGCGGTTTGTCATCATCGTGACCAGCCTTGCCAATGACTTCTTGCCCTCGTCCTGGGGCGACTTCATTCCGACCTGGGTCGACATCGGCACGATGGTTGGTGCATTCGGTCTCTTCGGCGTGCTCTTCCTGCTCTTCTGTCGCTACTTGCCCATGATCGCCATCGCTGAGGTGAAGTCGGTCATGCCGGAAGCGAATCCACATGCGCATCACGCGAGTCCCCACACCGATCACGCTCCGGCCGCGGAGGGATCACGATGACGGCGGCACCACGGGTCTATGGACTACTGGCCGAGTTTGAGACGCCAGCACAAATCATGGCGGCGGCGACCGCCGTCAACACCGCGGGATATCGCTTCTGGGATTGCCACACGCCATTCGCGGTGCATGGTCTCGACAAGGCCATGGGAGTGAAGCGAACGATTCTCCCGGTCCTGGTGTTTGGCGCGGGACTCACCGGGGCGACGATCGGCTTCTGCCTGCAAGCTTTCACAAACGCAGCGAGTTTTTCAATCTGGGCGCTGGTCTGGGTCGCGGGCTATCCCTTCCTGATCTCGGGAAAGCCACTGATGTCGGTGCCGGCGTGGGTTCCGGTCATCTTTGAACTCACCATCCTTCTCGCTGCGCTCTCGGCCGCCGGACTCATGCTGCTGCTCAACGGACTCCCACGGCTCTCCCACCCACTGCTGGCAAACGCGCGCTTTCGCCGCGCGACCGATGATCGGTTCTATGTGGTGATTGAAGCAAAGGATCCAAAGTTCCTGCGCTCCAAGACCGAGGCCTTCCTCAAGTCGCTCGGCGCCAAGCACATCGAAATCGTGGAGGACCGCTAATGCCACGCATCATCATCTGCACACTCTTGATCTTCACCCTGCTGGCGATCTTGCCACCGGTCATCGCTGCGCAGACTCGGGCAAAGACCAGCCCGAACCGGCCGATCAACCTGATTCAGGACATGGATCTTCAGGCGAAGTTCAAAGCCCAGAGCGAAAACGATCTCTTTGCCGACAAGCGATCGCAACGGCCACAGGTTCAAGGGACCGTTGCCCGCAATGAGTCCTACCTCGACACCCATTTCAACGAAGGCACCGTCGATGGTCAATGGGCCACAACCACGCCATCGCAGTTGCCGTTCAACGCGGCGTTGCTCACCCGCGGTCAAGAGCGCTTCAACATTTACTGCACACCCTGCCACGGGTATTCGGGTTCAGGCGATGGCGCCATCAATCAGCGCGCGATGGAACTTGTCGCCAATGCAGATGGCCCAGTCAACGGAACCGTGTGGGTTGCTGCCAAGAGTCTGCACGACGCGACAGTGACCATTCAGCCGATGGGACAGATCTTCAACACGGTCACCAACGGTGTTCGAAACATGGCGGGTTATGGATCACAAGTACCCATCGAAGACCGCTGGGCGATCGTGGCCTATGTTCGCGCCTTGCAGCGCAGCCAGAATGCTTCGATTGACGATGTGCCGCAAAGCAAGCGGGGAGAGCTGTAAGAATGAGCGCCCAGCACTCCACCGTCGCAGACCTTTCGGACCAGAGCATCATGGGCGATCACCGACTCGCCCGCTTCGCGCGCATCGTTCTCACCATGGGCCTCATCGCCCTTGCGGTCGCAGCCGTCGTCGCCTGGCGTCAACAAGACGCACACGGCTTCGCAATGATCTGGTTGCAGAACGCGATCTTTGTGCTCACGCTCGGTCTTGGCGCATTCTTCTTCACACTTCTTCAACACGCCACAGGCGCGAGTTGGGGAATCGCGGTCCGTCGAATCGCAGAAGCACAAGCCGCGAACCTGCAGTGGATTGGTTTGCTCTTTCTTGTGCCGATGTTCTGGCTTCTCGCCACTGATCGAAACTGGGAGGGAGCTGGTGCGCATGGTCACGGTCTCGCGCTCATCTGGCCTTGGGCTGACCTTGCTCACCTGACAGCCGAAGCACCAGCCG
>SIAB01000044.1 GCA_009692015.1 Phycisphaerales bacterium | reverse complement strand
CCATAGTTGAGGCGACCCTGGCACCAGGGAGTGCAGTTTCCCCTTGAACACGAACGAGAACAACATCAGCAGTCGGAATCGACCGAGTCGCCCCGCGGCAACTTCGACCGACAAAATGCTGATGGCGATCGCGCCCGCGTGTCGATCAGGGATAGCATTCCTTTGGAAGGTCGTGCGTGGTTTCGTCGCTTTGTGCGCCGGATACTCGGCGAACGGTGATGAGATTCCTGCGGCAGCGGTTGCCGACGCACGGCCGATTGTCCGCCAGAATTGGAGGATAGAACCGTGCTCATCACCATCAGCGCAAAACACATGGAACTGACCGACACGATCACCAAGTACATCATGACGAAAGTTGGGAAGCTGCCCAAGTTCTTCAATGGCCTTCAACAACTCGCCGTCACGGTTGAACGCGCGCCGCACGGATACCACGTCGAAATTCGATCCGATGTCGAACGGCACCAAGACTTCATTTGTAATTACCAACACCACAATCTCTACGCCTGCGTTGATCTGGCAGTCGATCGCGGCGCACGACAACTCTCCAGTTACAAAGATCGCATCCGCCACCATCATCGCTCCTGAAGTGAGTGGGTTTGGGGGGTTTGACACTCGCTATGATTCCGCTCGGATGAAACTGCGCGACATCATTGTGACCAAGGCGATCATCCCCGCCCTCACCAACAGCAAGCGAGATCTCGCAATTGGCGAGTTGCTTGACAGCCTCATTGCGGCTGGAATCGTCGCCGCAGAATCGCGCGCACAACTCTTGAAGGAAACGATCGCGCGCGAACGAAAGGGTTCCACCGGCTTCGGACACGGAGTCGCGGTGCCCCATGCCAAGACCTCCCTGGTCACCAAGCCTTGCGCCGCAATCGGCGTCTCCTCAACCGGCGTTGAGTTTAACTCGCTCGATCGCCAGCCAGTCTTCGCCCTTGTCTTCATGTTGAGTCCACTCAGCGATCCGGAGGCCCATCTGAATGCGATGGAGACAGTCTTTGGCGCACTGAGCCAAGAGCCCTTTCGCCGCTTCCTGCGTCAGGCTCGGAATGTCGACGATGTGACCACGCTTCTTGACGAAACGGATACCGCACCCTCTCCGCGTTGACTTGATCTCGTGATCAGCGATCTCGCGACCATTTGCAATCAGTTGGGGCTCCACGCCCGACCCGCGATGAGTTTCGTGCAAATGGCGAATGGGTTCGCCTGCACGGTAGCTGTTCGGCGCGCGGATTCACAAGAGTGGGTCGATGGCAAGAGCATCATGCAGATGCTCCTCCTTGCAGCGACAGCGGGGACGACCGTTGAGATACGCTGTGATGGCTCCGACGATCAATCCGCACTCGCGGCCCTTTGCGAACTCATTGCCCGAAAGTTTGACGAGGAGTGATTGGTGCGCTGGACGGGGACTGGGCACGCACGCGCTGCGCCACCTCCCATGCCGCTTCCAAGACTTGCCGCACACCTGTTCCGCTAGCACCGCTCGCCAGCAATGGCTCCACTCCGCGCAATTTCTTGAGTCGGCGCACGAGTTCGCGCAAGGCGTCGGCGCGGTCCGCCTCTGGGATCAGATCGATCTTGTTGAGGACCACAACTTCTGGGGTTCGCGCCAGGTGCTCGCTGAACTCCGCCAGCTCGCGGCGGATGATTCGGTGATTCTCGAGGGGATCACTCCCGTCGCTTGGCGCAACATCGAGAACATGCAGGATGACGCGTGTTCGTTCGACATGCTTCAGAAATGCGTGCCCGAGTCCGACACCCTGCGAGGCGCCTTCGATCAATCCTGGTAGATCTGCCAACACCAGTCGACGATCATCCGAGAGTGCTGCGATGCCAAGCTGCGGGGAGAGCGTGGTGAAGGGATAATCCGCCACCTTGGGGTTGGCTCGGGTTGTCGCCCGGAGAAATGTGCTCTTGCCCGCATTGGGGAGACCAACCAATCCAACATCGGCGATCAGTCGAAGCTCCATCCGCAAACGGCGCTCGATCGCCACCCCTCCCGGAGTGAACTCCGTTGGCGTCTGATGCACCGGGCTCTTGAATCGATCGTTGCCATAACCACCAGCACCACCACGCGCCACGATCAGTGTTTGCCCAGCCTCCGTCAGATCGGCGATGATTTCATCCGTTTCTGCATCGGACAGCTGCGTCCCGAGCGGAACTGGAAGAATGCAATCCGTTCCAGCCTTACCGGCGCAGTTCTTCTTCGTCCCCGCTTCGCCATCCTGGGCGAACCAATGTGGACGGAATCCAAACTCGGTGAGGGTGTCGATGTGTGGATCGGCGATCACGATGATGTCGCCGCCCTTGCCGCCATCACCGCCGTCGGGTCCGCCCTTGGCATTGCCCTTCAGTCGCAGCAGATGCATACAACCATCGCCGCCCTTCCCCGAACGAATCGAGATGATGGCGGTATCGACAAACATTGATGAATCCTTCTACGCGACCGTGGGGTTGAGGCGGGCACAGCGCCGCAAGACCTGGTGTTTTAGACAAGTCCGATCAGCGATCGATCGCCAAACGAGGCGTCAGGGGATCACTCGGAATGATGTCCACGCAGCGACCGCGAAAGCGCACCGTTCCCTCGACGAGCGCGGTGAGGGTGTAATCACGACCCTGATGGACGAGATAACCCGCCTTCCACTTGGTCCCGCACTGGCTCACGAGGACAGCACCGGCTTGCGCAAGTTGACCGCCGAACTTCTTGATGCCTCGGTACTGCGCGTTGGAATCGCGACCGTTTTGAGTTGAACCTTGACCTTTTTTGTGCGCCATATTGGATACTCCGCAGTTGATCTGATCGAGCCGAGCATTATAGGGAGACATCGACGATCGGGCAACCCCCTCAAACTCTTGAGGCTCGCGCAGCCGGCGACGGAATCCCCAGCGCTCAGCGAAGCAACCACTCGGTCTGTTCACAGACGACTGGCGTGGATCCATTTGCGCTGGGATTCCCGGGCACCCGATAGTCGCGCTTCATCGTCTTGTGCATCAGAATCGGAGCACCTGTTCCGCTGGGGTGAGGGATCTTTCGGATTTCACTCGACATTCCGCGGATGAAGAGATGCAACTCGGTGGCATCAAGGGGCTGTGCATTCCACACCACAAAACTCTCCTTCGCGTGGGCCTCGCCCTGGCGGATCTCGCCGAGGACCTGATATTGATCCTCGAGCAATTTGTTGCCGATCAGCGCTTCGATTCGCTTGATTGTGGTGACTGGAATGTCCTTGCCCGATCGACGCAGTCGGCCATGATCGTCGAGGAGTTCAAACTTGGGTCCCCACCATCGATCGAGTCCCGTACGATTCACCACGCGGTAGGTGAAATACCAAAACGCCTCAGCCGTCTGGGGGTCGATGTAAAGCCGCAGATCGCCCGCTTCGAAATCCAATTGCCACTCGCCGGCACTTGGCTCTGCTGGCAGTGTGAGTGACTGATCGGTCACGCTGGGAACGGCTGGTGCGGGAACCGGCGCGGATGGTTTCTCTGGCGGTCGGCTCGCCCCAGAATCCTGCGCGCTGCTCAGGGCAGCGATCGAACCGGACGCGATCAAAAGTCCAAGAATGATTCGTATCGAGCGCTGCATGACTGGAGTGTAGCGACCGGCGTGGGTGTTACGCTTCGGTCATGAGTCGGTCACCGCGTGACTCCGATGAGATCGTCTATCCAAGTGCAGACCGGCGCACCGAGGCAATCATCATGGCGTTCGGTGGATCCCACGCGCGTGCGGCGCACGCGATCAACCGCAAAGGTGCTTCGAACGCCGAGTTACTCCTGGCGGTCCGGAGGGCGGGCGGCGGCTTCGCAAGTGCGGCACTCTTGACGCGCTCACCTGGGAAGACCGCGATGTTGGTGGTCGCTCCAGCGCAAACATCGGCCGATCGAGAGGCGGGCGCAAGGCTCATCCGCACCGCAATCAGCTGCGCCGGACAACTGAATGCGGCATTGGTCCAAGCGCTCGTCGAACCTGCGAAGACCGACGAGTTGACGATGTTCGCGTCGGGCGGCATGAGCCAAATCGGAGTGTTGTCCTACCTGGAACGCCGCCCTTTTCGCGGACCGGACCCATCGAGCGACCTCCCACCTGCGGGGGTCTGCGTGCGCCCGTGGAGAGAAGACGAACGCGAGACACTCGAGCGGCTCCTCGATGCCACTTACATTGATTCCCTTGATTGCCCAGGGCTCGCGCAGATGCGCTGCACCGAAGACATCTTGGATGGCCATCTTCAGACTGGCGTTTTCGATCCCAATTCCTGGTCAATCCTCGAGCGCAATGGAACGCCCTGCGGGCTCTCGCTTATGAGTGAAATCCCGACATCGAATTGCGTCGAATTGGTTTACTTTGGACTCGCGCCAGAAGCGCGTGGTCGCGGTCTTGGCGGTTACTTGCTCGACACTTCGCTCTGCCTCGTCCAGACCAAGCGCGATCGCACCATCGCGCTCGCCTGCGATGAGCGCAACCAACCCGCCATGCGGCTCTACCGCTCACGGGGGTTTGTCGAACGCCTGCGCCGCGTCGCACTGGTCGCGCGCGTCGAGCGGTCCCCAGATCCGGATCCCACAACTTGTCCACGCTCCGTGGACAACTGAGCTCTGGGCCAATCGAAAGGGAATCGTTTGGCTCGTATTGTTTTCTATCGACGGGGTTTAGACCACCGGAGCGAAAAACTTCTGTGCCGGAGGTGCGAAAGGGACCGAGGCTGAACTAACTTTTTCCTACCGCAGTTCACGGAGGAGCGTGCGAGCCGTTCGTTGTCCCAATTGCGCATTGGAATGTGCCAGCGTGACTCGAAGGCAGGCGTGGATGGATTCGACACATTTGAAGTTGGGTTGAGAGGTCGTGGGTCGAAGCACCACTTCGGCTTTGGCTGTCTCCTTGTCAGGAGTTCTCATGGGTCCATCGACATTGGTTACCGAATTCCCCTCCGCGCCGACCGTGGCAGATCACGACCTGCTCGAATTGATCCAGGAAGAACTGCGAGTTCGAATCGGCGATCGCAAGTATGCCCTTTGGTTTGGTGCCAATGCTCGAATCGACATCTTGGCGCGTGAGATTCGCGTCACAGCACCGACCCAATTCGCAGCAGATTGGATCGGGAAGCACTTCAGTGGGTCGCTCAACGAAAGTGCGAACAAGTATCTGCCCGGAAAACGCCCACTGACGATTGGTGTCCATCCCAAAGCCTCGCCGCATCGCCCGTCGGACTGCGCGGCGCGTGGGGATGCAAACGGGGGGCGGGTCACCCACGATGATGCGCGAGACCGAGGGGTCGAAGAGCGCTCCACCGAACCCCGCACGATTCGAAGCGCACCCCCGCTGGCGCCGCGCGAAGGGGTCGGCTCATGCTGGCGACGATTCGAGGACTTTCTCGTCGCTCCACCAAACCGACTGGCATACGAGAGCGCCAGGCAAGTCGCGGATGTTGACGGGAATCATCTGCGACTGCTCTTCCTGCATGGATCGTGCGGCGTTGGCAAGACCCATCTTCTGCAGTCGATCTGCCAGCGGCTCAAGGAGTTGCAACCGAGCGCGAAGGTGCGGTATGTCACTGCCGAACAGTTCACAAACGAGTACATCGCGGCGATCCGCGAGGGCAGCATCGAACGGTTTCGAAAGCAAACGCGGCGGCTTGATCTGCTGGCGATCGATGACATTCACTTTCTCGCGAGCAAGACCGCGACCCAAGCCGAATGCCAGCACACCATCGATGCCATCGGATTCCATGGGGCTCGGATGGTCCTGGCATCGGATGCCCATCCGCGGCAGGTCGCGAAATTCAGCGCCGCATTGGTGAGTCGTTTCCTCTCGGGGATGGTTGTGCGCGTCGACGATCCCGATCGGGCCACACGCCTCGCGCTCGCCGAGCGGTTCGCGCTTCGCCGTGGGTTCTCACTCGCCCCCGCGGCGATCGCCACGATTATCGATCGGACTGGCACGAGCATTCGTGAACTCGAAGGGGCCGTGATGACGGTGGCAGCCTTTGCAGCCCTCGAAGGAGACTCGATCGGTCGCGGACAGGTCCTCGTGGAACGGGCCCTTGGACGGTCGGTTCATTCCCGAGTCGGGCGCCCCGTCCGTATCGCAGAGATTCTGCAAGCGGTCTGCGCGACAACTGGGGTTGAGCGGGAAGACCTCGTCGGTCCAGGCAGGCACCGCCGAGTTGTCACAGCCCGTGGGCTCGCCGCGCACCTCGCCCGCGAGATGACCACGCTCTCCTTTCCGGAGATTGCTTCGGCGCTTGGAAGGTCGAGTCACTCCACGATTCACGCCGCAGCCGCGCGATTTCGGGCGCTGGTGGATGAATCGCGGGTGATTGCCGCGCGCACCGATCATCTGACCGCAGGTGAACTCATCGAACGCACGCGGCGCGAGGTGCTGCGCGTGCAGTCCTAGTCATTTCTTGAAGTGATTTCGTTACACTTGGTTTGTGACGCGCGCGATCCAACACTCCCACACCCGCGCCATCCGTGGGGGTGCTTCTGGTTCGTTCCTGCGGGGCGCTTGCGCGCTGGTCGTGCTCCTGACCATGCATTCCAGCGCGTTCACGCAGTACACGCGAACCGATCACTTTGACGCCGCGCTCGCGACGCTGCGGCGCTGCGCGTCGTCAGCGGGCACGGGCGATCATCACGCGTTGATCGTTTCGCTTCGCGCCCTCAACGACCAGTCGCTGCGCCCTTTTTTCGAGTCGCTCACCCGCTCGACACACTGGAGTTCGCGCATCGATGGGATTCTGGGATTGGCGGAGCTCTCCACGCCGCGCGAAATTGATCCGCAACTCATCCAGAGCCTCGCCTCCGTTGAAGACCGATCGACCGCCATTCGCACGGGTGTGGGGCTTCGCCTCTTGAGTCCAGCCGCCATCCAGGCACTGTTGAAGGGACCCGACTTGCCGACGCTCGACCGCGTGGTGCTGAATGCAGAATTGCATCGCCTCGGCGGGACTGCCAGTGACACCGGGCTCCGCGCTGCGGTGGCGGATCCCTCCGACGAGATCGCTGGTCTCGCGGCGGCACTCTTGCTCGAAAGGGGTGACCCGAGCGCCTGGGAGACATTCGTGACGCGGATTTCACTGCGCGCACCGGAACTTCGAAACGCCGGAATGCAGGAGTTGGCCCGGGCGATGCTCTTGTATTCCATTCGCGCGCCAATCAAATCTCTCATCCAACTCGTGCAAGGCGATGCCTACACCATGCAGACGCGGATGATCGCCAATGGATCCGCGCTCATTCTCGAACCGAAACTCGGTCAAGCGCAGTGGAAAGTCTTTACCGCCAAGGAGCGAAGCCAATCTGCACTTCTTCGCGCTGGTTTGCAGGCGATGGCCCAAGAGAATCACATCGAAGCAGGAATGGGATCGTCGATCCGAAATGGTGAACCCCTCATCGAGGCGATTGCCGACGCGATCGAAGCGAATGCCTCGGCCGATCCCAAGGCGCTGGCCACGGCACTCGAAGTTGTGATCGATCGGGCCAATCGCCAGAGCGCTGAATGGGCAGTCAAACGGGCCAGCGGCTTGCCCACGGCGCTTGCGGCGCAGGTTTTTGAACACTTGCTCACGCTCTTCTTGTCGGCCCCGGCAAACACCCCCGCACTGGGTCCGGTTGTTCTGGACTGCGCGAGCCGGTTGGCGCTCATCAATCCAAGTGGGTTGGAAGGACTGATCAATCGCTCGGGCGATGAACCGCAACTGCAAGAAACACTGATCCTGGCACTTTGCAGCGCGGCAAGTCCAGAGACCGCCGGTGTCGCCGGTCGCGTGCGCGGCATGTTGACCCGCCGCGGCGACGCACTCGCGGTGCTGGCGATTGCGCGGGGCAGCCAATCGATCACACCAGAGTGCCTCATTGCCCTCGGATCGGTCGCAGCGGGCGGCGGCGATATCGATCAAACCCTTCTGGTCCAAGCAGCCTGGCTCTTTGCGCGCCACAGCGGACGAACCGACAAGGCGCTCGCGCAGATGCAACCAAAATGAAGTACGACATTCCGCTGAGCAAGCCTGACCTGACCGACGAAGATCGCGATGCCGTGCTGGCAACGCTGCGCGGCTCGCGATTGACGATGGGAAGTGCGCTCCTCGAGTTTGAAGCGCATCTGGCGACCGTCGTCCGTCGTCCATTTGCGATCGGCGTTTCGAGCGCTGGCGCTGGACTCGAGATTTGCCTGCGGGCGCTCTGCATCGGGCCAGGCGATGAGGTTCTTGTTCCGGCGCTGTCGTTCGCGTCCAATGTCAATGCGGTCATTGCCGTGGGTGCCAGGGCGGTCTTCGTGGATTGCGACCCCCGTTCACTCAACATGCGGGTGTTTGATGCGGAGCGTCTGGTCACGCCGAAGACTAAGGCAGTGCTCGGTGTGCCGGTTCTTGGCAATCCAGCGGGACTCCCGGAACTCATTCGTTTCTGCTCGCGATTTGAAATCCCTATGGTTGAGCACGCATCGGAAGGTCTCGGGTCGACAATCGGCAGCGACAATGTCGGAAAGTTTGGACGGCTGAGTGTCTTTGGATTTGGCCCCAATCGACCGATCGCAGCTGGGGAAGGTGGCGCGATCGTGACAAACGACGATCGGCTCGCAGCGGCCTGTCGTGCGCTTCGCAATCAGGGGCGGGTGGATCGCCAGAGTTTTCCAGACCAATCGCCCGACCTCGGCATGATCATGACGCATGCCAGCATGGGACTCGACGCTCGGCTCGCTGAACCGCTCGCCGCACTGGCGTCGAGTCAACTTCGTCGACTGGATGAGATTCGTTCGCGGCGGATCGAAGTTGCTGCGGCGTACACGCGAACGCTGGCGGGCCATCCCGATTTGATTCTCCCAAATGTTCTTGAGAATTCACAGATTTGCTGGCCGCTCTTTTGGGTACGGCTCTCGGATCGATTCGGCCTGCACGATCGCGATGCGGTGATCACCGGGCTCCACCGTCACGATGTCGGTGCCGCGAATCACTACCCACCTGCCCATTTGCTCCCCCATGTTCAAACGCTGTTCGGCACCAAGGTTGGCGATTGCCCCGCAGCGGAGTCAATCGGCGACCGCATGGTGACGCTGCCGATGTTTACTTCGATGACGGCGCGCGAGGTCGGGCTGGTCTGTCAAGCACTTGAGGTGGTTCTGTCGCGCGGGGGGGTCGAGCGCGGCTCGTGAGTTGAAGAAGCCACCCATGGGACTCGAACCCACGACCTATGCTTTACGAAAGCATTGCTCTACCACTGAGCTAGGGTGGCGTGTGATGCCAAATGACCGGGTCCGAACTGGACGAGTCGAAGTGTAACGAAGTCCCCTGACGCAGCGACGACACCGGCGCGTGGTCAGACCATCTGTCACGGCGCGAGAATGAGTTTGACGACTTCAGAATTCGAGAGCCCCAGCGCGCCGAATGCTTGCCCCGCGGCATCTGCAGTTGCTCCGCTTGACACCCCGATCAGGGTTGGCAGCGACGCGAGTTGATGCGGCTCGAGATGATTTCCAAACGCCCGCGCGCTGGTCGCGACCGCCATCAGCAGGATGGCCTGGTCTTCGCCAGATCCGGCGAGCGCCGCGTCCATCAGAGCACGCTGCGATGTTGCACTCGAAATGCGCGCGAGCACGCTGGCAACCGAGGCCTTGAACGGTCCAGTCGAACTGCCGAGCGCTGCGATCAATGCGGGTTCCGCATGTCGGACATCAAATGCCGGGCTCGCGATCTCCGCGATCCTGCGCAGCGCATTGAGCGAAGTCGCGGCGAATTGATCCGCTTCGTCTTGAGAGATCGACAAGCCACCGGCCGCTCCAACCGCCGACTCGATCGCCGCACCAAGTTGGGTATCGGTTGCGCTGGCGAGGAAGACTGAGATGCGCGGATCGCTCTCGTGGTCGATCGACAACGGGCTCGAATCTGGACCGCTCGAGACCACGACGATTGGCGCAGTGGCGGCGATTCGCGAGACACGAACCGCGGCGATCGAGTCATTCACCCTGGCCCGCGAGCCTTGAATCACGACCAGATCGAGCGTTTGACCGACGGGCATCTTTCCCTCGACTTCGCTCAAGGATCCACCGGTGGCAACTGCACTCACGCCGAGGGCGGACACGCGTGTCGACAGCGCTTGACGATCCTCTTCTGTCGAGGCGATCACCGCACCGTGCATCCCGCCTGTTTGGATCATCGATGCCAAGATCGGAACCACGAGCGTGTCCTGGCGGAACGACACGCCTGGCAGCGTGTTGGCGAGAACCACTGCCGCTTCAAAGCGCACGCGACGGTCGGCGAAGAGCAGCGCCTCGATCACCGGGGATCGCCCACTCTCCGGCCGCACGAGCGCCGCTTCTCCACCGTTGGCTGCCAGGATGCGAATGCACTCCCGGGCCAACAGCACATCGCTGGCATCTAGTGCGAATCCCAAGGCAACTTGAGCGATTCGTGCGCCACTCGCGGTGGCAAAGAACTCCGCGCTGTAACGCGTGGCGAGCAGCGAGCCAGCGCTTGACTCATCGGAGGTGTCGATGTTCAGCGAACGGATGACCAGGGAACGCCGCAGGTCGGATGCCACATAGATCGAGAGGGCGAGTTCAGAATTCGGATCGAGCGCGAGCGCCCGCACCGCTGCCTGCATGGCCATCGTTTCACAGTAAAGCGCCGTTGGAATTTCAGTTCCCACCAGCCCGTGGTGCGAATCGAACTGCCAGATCACATTTCGTGCATCGCGGGCATAGGGGATCAGTGCCGGGGTTTGATCGAAGTAGCGACGGGCAAGGGCTGTGTATTGACTCGATGCATCGGCCGAGGTACCCCCAAGTTTCGCGTAGGCACGCTCTGCGGCTGCCCGCACATCCGCGGTCGTTGCCGGATTGGTCGCCAAGTCAAGGAGCGCCGCCTGACTCGATGGATAACCGATCTCGGCGAGGATGCCACACACCACCCGTTGAGTGCTTGGATCCAATTCGGGGAGCGCTGCGCAGAGTGGCGCAACTGCGAGCCGTTTGATCTCAACCAGCATGGACCGGGCGGCGTTGGCGAGCTTTGGATTTCGCGAATCCGAAAGCGCAGCAAGGAGCGCGGGCGTGGCGAATGCGCCCGCGGACAGGAGCCGCGTTCGGGCAACCATCTCTTGGCGCATGGATCCACCGAGTTCGACCACCGCCTCTTCGATGAGCAGTACATTTCGACTTGAGGCCCGAGTCCCGGCCAGGAATCTGGACTCAAACTCTGCCACGATCTGCGCCGCACCGTCGAGCCCGCGACCACGGGTCAGCGCGCGATCGACCTTTTCGCGAAGTCCGCGCTGATCGATGAGGGCCGCGATCTGCTCGTCTGTGATTCCAGAATCAAAGAGTGCCGTGAGAGTCGATTGCACCAACTCTGGCTTGCCAATCAGGATGTAGTGCAACGCCATGTCGAGTTGATGCGACTGTTCGACCGTCGCTGCAACCTTGCCGCTCGGTGGTGGATCTTCTGGGGCAGGCGCGGGTGCGCCGTCGGCCGCTGGTTCGTCCGTCGCCGAGGCATCCTCTGCATCGCCCATCGGTTCCTCCGCTGGAGGATCGGTCGGATCCTGCGCGCACATCAAGGCCTGTGCTGTCGTGGGAGTCCAGAGCAGCACGCTCGTGAGGCAGGTGGGAAGAACGAATGACGATCGAAAGAATTGGTCGAACAATTGGATTCTGCTCCTGCGGTTGGACACGGCCAACCGAATGACTTCACTTCGAAACTGGGGAACGGTTGAAAGTATCCCACTCTCGCACTCTTTGCAACGATGAAGCGCGATGGAATTGGTATCGTCCGAGGCGTGATTGTCCCTCGACACGCGTGAGTCGGGGCGCTGATTGGATGGCGAGCGCCAACCGATCAGCGAGGGAAGGCGGTGAAAACCCGCCGCGGACGCGCCGCCGTAACGGGTGGAGGGATTTTCCCTCCATGCCTGAGTCAGCGATGCCACTGGATGTTGCAACCGCAAGATCTGGGAAGGCAGATTCAGGTGCCCCAAGCCGGAAGACCTGCTTTCACTTTGCGCCGATGCCCACGCGATTGGGCACTCGTCGTGGCTGGCTGCTTGGACCAAATCCCATGCGAGCGTCACAGAAACATTTCACGCGATCGTTCATCCTCACTCTGGCTGCATCTGGGTTCACCTGCGCGCAGCTGCAAGCAGATGACTTCGCCACCAGCGTGTTGAGTTACGCCAGCGGCACAAATCCCGCGGGTGGGTTCACCAATCCGCTCGTTGCCCTCGGCGCGCCAGCGCGCGTCACTGGCGCGGGGATCGATCCCTCGGCCGTCACTCCCTTTCAGCCCTGTTTCCTCGCGAGCGAAATCGTTTCGATTGGCGCTGGCGGATCGCTCACCTTGGGATTCGATCCTCCGATTCAGGATGATCCCAACAACCCATTTGGAATTGATTTCTTGGTCTTCGGCAACGCGTTCTTCACCGATGCCGGCTATCCGAGCGGCACCGTCGGCGCCCTTGCATCCGACGGTGGGAGCATTCAAGTCACCGGCGATGGTGTGAACTGGTTCACGATTCCAGGCGCCGTTGCCGATGGACTCTTCCCGACGATGGGCTTTTCCGACGGTGGTCCCTATGCGAACCTTCCAGGGAGTGTGCCGACAAGTCCACACCAACCCGTTGATCCGGCGTGGACCGCGGGTGATCTCGTCGGTCGTTCCTACGCAGAACTCGTTGAGATTTACGATGGATCAGCTGGTGGCGCCGGTGTGGACATCGCCGTCGCGGGATTGACAGAGGTGATCGCGGTACGAATCGTGGTTGGTCCTGGACCCCTTGCGAATGTTGAAATCGATGCCATTACGCGGGTGATACCGACCCATCATCCCGCAGATATCAACCGCAGTGGCTCCGTGGACGGCGCAGATCTCGCAGCGGTGCTCTCCGCATTTGGCACAGCTTCACCCGATGCGGATCTCGACCAGAGTGGCACGGTGGATGGCCCCGACTTGACGGCCGTCCTTGCTGGATGGACTCGATGAGTTTGCGGCGCGCATTCACACTTCTCGAGGTGTTGGTGGTGCTCGGCATCCTGACCCTACTGCTGGCGCTGGCGGTTCCCGCAGTGGGCGGTGTTCGTGAGAACAGTCGGAGTCTCGAATGCGCCGCGCGACTGCGACAGCTCGCGGTTGCGGCGCAGTCGTACTCGGATGTTTTTCGCGGGGTCTTTCCCCCTGCGATTCTTTTCGAAGTCACGCCCACGGGTGTGCGCACAATCGCCTGGGACTTTGTGCAGAGTTCGGACGGTGCCGTTGAGCCTGGACCACTTTGGTCCTTCACCGATCACCCATTCGAGGTTCAGCAGTGCCCCTCCTTTCTTGGAAGCAGCACATGGGGCGGCGATCCCTATACCGGATTCAATTACAACACCACATTCATCGGGGCTGAAGGCGCGTGGCCGTCCTTCAGCGCGGAGGGTCAACTCTTGAGTGGCTGGAAAAATGCCCGGCGCGGGCTCTCAGGGGCTCAACACCGCCATCCCGCAGAGACGGCGCTCTTCGGTGATGGAGGATGGAGCGGAGGTGCGAACAAGTTCATGCGCGCACCCAGCGCGTGTGTTGAGATGGATCTGGGAGTCGTCTACGCGGGGGCGCAAGCCTTTCGCCACATCGGGTGCACCAATGTCGCATGGCTCGATGGACATGTCCGTGGCGTCTGCCAGCCGTGCAAGGGCGTGCACGCCACCGACGCATTCCTTGCCTCACCACTCGACTGGCCCCGCAACGGATTCCTCAGCGAAGACGATTCGACCTACGACCCACGCTGAGTCGCAGCGCGGTCGGCGCGCGGCGCGTCACCTAGCGCCGTCCGAACCGTCGTTCGATATCTGCCAGATCGATGCGCACCGAGGTCGGCCGACCATGCGGACAATTGGTGGTGCGATCGGTCGATCCCTGGGCATCGAGCAGCGCGGTGATTTCTGCGTGCGAGAGTCTGTCGCCTCCCTTGATCGCAGCCTTGCAGGCCATCATGTCGAGCACATCGGCCAGCGCACCCTCGCGCAGCGCAGAATCAGGCGCCGTCTCACACGCCGCCGCGAGCGCATCGTCGCAGAGCGCGCGGGCGACGAACGATGCTGCTTCGACCCGGCGACCGGTGAGAAATACTGGGAAGGCGTGAACAGCGATCGAGCGCGGTCCCGCCGCAGAGACTTCGATCCCAAGGCGGGCAAAGAGTGGAGCGAGAATCTCGATCCGCGCGAGTGCTTCGGGTGGGACATCGCTCGTCGCGGGGACGAGTAGTCGCTGCGACTGCAGATCTCCTGCTCCAATTCGGGCGCGAATCTCCTCGAACATCATCCGTTCGTGAAGGGCATGTTGATCGACGATGACCAGCGCACCAGCTTCAGCGAAGACGATCCAGGTTCCATCGACTTGCAGAAACTCTCGTCGCGGTGGGAGAGACTCGAGCAACGCACCCAGCGGAGAGTCCCCCGCGCGAAGCAGACAGGCGGTGGTCGAAGAGCGCGATTCCACTTCGGCGCGCGCGGTGCTCCCAGCGAAGTTGACGCGCCAACTTGGCTCCGCGTGGCCACCGACTTCGGCGGGACTAAGAAGGTCGGGGGCCTGCATCGTGAGATCTGCGCCGCGCAGTGCGTCCTGAACGGATCGATACACCAGACGATGGAGTGCCGCAGGAGTTCGCCAGCGGACTTCGCTCTTCTGGGGATGGACATTCACATCAACCATCGCCGGGTCCACATCGAGAAAGAGCACGAAGACCGGCTGCAATGCGGGCTGAGCAAGACCGCGGTAGGCCTCGCGCACAGCGTGCGTGAGCGATCGGTCGACGATGGGTCTGCCGTTGACGAGGAGTCGCTGGGTGCGGCCGACCGAACGCATGTGCGCCGGTCTGCAAATCATCCCGGTGATCCGAGCGTGGAGTCCATCATCAGTGATCGCCTCACCGATGACCGTGAGCGGCGACTCGCCCAGCGCATCGCCAAAGACTTCCGCGATGCGACCGAAGATGTCAGAGGAAGCTTTGAGATCGATCACCATTCGCCCGCCGCTTTCTAAGCGAAAGGCGACATTGGGATGGGCGAGCGCCGCATTGCAAACCACCTCCGTCACCCGAGCTGCTTCGGCGGGATCGCTGCGCAGAAATTTCCTGCGGGCCGGAACATTGGCGAAGAGTCCGTTGACCTCGATCGCGGTTCCCGCGCCACCGGCTGCAGGGCAGGCGTCGCTCACCTGCCCAAACCGCGACTCGATCGACCAACCCTGGGTCGCGCCGCGTGATGTGCTGCGCAGTGTCACGTGGCTCACAGCAGCGATGGCCGAGAGTGCCTCGCCGCGAAAACCGAAAGTTCGAATCGAATTCAGCTCCTCGCTGGTGCGAATCTTGCTGGTCGCATGTGGCGCGAGAGCCAGCGCCAGCTCGTCGCCCGGGATTCCATCACCGTCATCGATGAGTTCGATCCGTTCACGCCCGCCCCCTTGGATGCGCACGATCACCCGCGAGGCTCCGGCATCGAGGGCATTCTCGACCAACTCCTTTACGACACTCGCCGGTCGCTCCACCACCTCTCCCGCTGCGATTTGGTTGATCAGTGCGGATGGAAGCGTCCGAATTGACATCGTTCAAAGTATGGTACGGCGATGCGTGACACAGTCGTGATTGGAGACATTCACGGCTGCGGTGAGGAACTTCGATTCATGTTTAAGAAACTGCAGCGATGGGCGCGCGATTGCCGCATCATCCTGATTGGCGATCTGCTCACCAAGGGACCGCGTCCTGATCTTGTGGTCGAAGAGATCCTGCTGCGGCAGCGCGCGGGGAAGCCAATCGAAATCGTCTGCGGCAACCACGAAGGGCGCGCGCTCGCGGCACTGCGGCGCGCTGGACCCGATGGCAAGACCGAGGGTCTTCCCCCGCGATTGGCGGCGATGGTCGACATTCTGGCGGATGCAGACCTCTTGGATGAAGCGCAGGAGATCCTGCTGCGGGCGATGCGCACACCATTCATTCGCGGTCGCAGACCGGCCTGGACGGTCGTCCACGCTGGGGTGGATCCCGATCGTGGATTTCTTCGCACTCCACAGCGGACCCGCATAACGATCAAGAGCGCTCCCGACCAATTCGACTGGTGGTGGAACTATGACGGCCACGATGGACTGCTCGTCGTAGGACACAAGCCCCTTGCCAGACCGTTGATTCTTCGCAACGATGCCGGGCGCGCGGTTGTTGCCGCGATCGACACGGGCTGCTGCTACGGCGGTTTCCTGACCGCCTACCGGATAGGCGCGGATCGATGCCTCATGATTCCAAGTCGCCAGCGCCGGCAGTTCAACTTCCGACGGCGGGTGAGTCGTCGACCATCCGAAACTGCATGGCGAGTGGCATCCGTCGGCCGGGGCCGAAAGCTCGTGCGCTGAGCTTGGGGATGATGGGTGCTTGAAATCGTTTGTAATGGGCCCGATCGATCGCGGTTGTCCAGCGCGTGATCAGCGCGCGATCGAATCCGGTGGTGCGAACAATCGCGTCGATCGAAAGATCTTCATCAACCCATCCAGTCAC
>SIAB01000043.1 GCA_009692015.1 Phycisphaerales bacterium | reverse complement strand
CAACAACGGTGCACTCGACTGACTCTGGCTTCGGTCAATCGGTGGTCTTAGCTGATACGTTCGAAACAGCTGGATCGTGGACAGTCTCATCAACGGCGACTACCGGGGCATGGACTCGAGTCGATCCAATCGGCACGGCGGCGCAACCAGAAAATGATCACTCGGCCACTGGCACGAACTGCTTTGTGACTGGCCAAGGAACTGCTGGCGGCGCGCTTGGAGAGGCCGATGTCGACGGAGGATCGACGACGCTTCTCTCTCCCGCGTTCAGTTTGGCGAACGATCCAACTGCCATTGTGAGTTACTGGCGCTGGTACTCGAATGACACGGGTGGATCACCCAACGCTGACTCGATGCCAATCGAAGTGAGCAAGGATGGTGGAACGACCTGGGCGCAACTCGAACTCGTCACCGAAAACCTCAATACATGGGTGTTCAAGAGTTTCAGAATCTCCGACTTCGTCACCCCGACAGCCACCATGCGCATTCGCTTCGTAGCTCGCGATGAGGGCAGCGGATCACTGATTGAGGCGGGTGTGGATGACTTCGCAATCAATGGCGTTTCTTGCACACCTCCATACGTTCCATCAGATATCAACCAAGATGGATCGGTCAATGGTCACGATCTCGCGATCGTGCTCAGCGCTTGGGGAGTCGCAGACGGCGACATTGACGGTGATGGCACAACCGACGGAGCAGATTTGGCAGTGCTGCTATCCGCATGGACGGGCTGAGCCCTATACTCTCCGCCCCCTCCTATTAGCCCAGGTGGCGGAACTGGCAGACGCACCAGCTTGAGGTGCTGGCGGGAGCAATCCCTTGGAGGTTCGAGTCCTCTTCTGGGCATTTGGTCGGAACCGAAAGTTGCCGTCACGACGAAGTGGCGGCAACTTTTCTTTGGACAGACCCGCGATATGACACTTCGCATCAACGAAATCTTCTTCTCGATCCAAGGTGAGTCGACATGGGTCGGCGCCCCGTGCGTATTCGTTCGTCTCGCTGGCTGTCCTCTGCGATGCAACTACTGCGACACCGAGTACGCCTTTCGCGAAGGATCGCCGCGCTCGATCGATTCACTCGTCGAAGAGGTCATGGCGAACCCCTGCCCGCTCGTTGAAATCACTGGTGGCGAACCGCTCGCCCAGCGCGACGTGCACACGCTCATCACGCGGCTACTCGACGGTGGTCGCACGGTGCTCATTGAGACTTCGGGGGCCCTCGACACTGAACCAGTCGATCGACGCGCCCACATCATTCTCGATGTCAAGACTCCAGATTCTGGTGAATCGCACCGAACACACTGGGCAAACCTCGATCGACTTCAACCGCACGATGAAGTCAAGTTTGTGATCGCGTCACGCAGCGACTACGAATATGCGCGTGAGGTCACCGCGAAACACGCGCTGGTGGCCCGGTGCCGCGCTGTGCAGTTCTCCCCCGTGCATGAACAGCGCAAGGGACTAGAGATATTGGGTGCTCGGGGGCTCCCCCCGCGCGAACTCGCCAAGTGGATTCTGACCGACCAACTCGCCGTGCGTCTACAACTTCAAATGCACAAGGTCATCTGGGATCCATCGACGCGCGGAGTCTGACGCGCAAGGCTGGTTTAGAAAATCCATCCCTCGACTGCTGCTTCTGCGGGAACCACAGTGTGCACGAGTGGCGTAAGCAGAATGAGTGCGTCGAGAACATCGCCTTCCGAATCGGCGATCGCCTGTTGCATCAGATTCGTCGAAATGGGAATGCCACTCTCTTCAAGTCGACGGGCAATGAGCGCCCGCACGCGCTTGGGAGGGTCACCCTCTCCTTTGTAACCGCGCGTCGGAAATCCAAGTCGATTCAGCACGCTCGAGGAGTTTCCTTCACACACTGTTGCGTGTGAGGCGGTGGGCGCCATGGGTGCGATCGAAACTCCCGCCTCGTGCAGAGGCAGCAGCACTTCGCAGATGAATGTCCATGTTGCCTTGAACACGCGCAGATTCATCGGGGCCATCGGAGTGCGCGCCTCAGCATCAGCGACGCGCCTCGGTTCTTCGCGCGAGATCAATCGAAGTTGAGTGCGCCATCCGCGAGGGGATCCAATTGCTGCCGACCAACGCGCCGCCGCGAGCCAGCTCTGGTCAATCGAATGTGCGCGCAGCGTGCTGACTGGCAACCCAGACGCCGCGTCGACGCGCCACACGTGATGCTCTGAGCTCTTTGCCGATGCCAGAATCATGCGCATGAGTGCACTTCGATCGGCGCGCTCGACGCTGATCTCGGTGGGAGACTTCCACGACGCGACACGAATCTTGTGCATGCCGCCATTGTCAGCACCAGAAAAATCAACTCCGTGAAACTGCATCGCGATCACTGATTTCCGCAGGATGACTGCGGCTTTCCACATGGACAGCATCCACCCGTGTGCACGTGGCCGCTTGTTGCGGGCGACTGGGTGCCTGCGACGCCAAATGTGCTGAGTTTTCGCCGGAATGTACGGCCGCGCCCCGCGGGATCTTCGACTGGTGCATCGGCCTGCGACATAGGACGCAGCAAGACGATGACTTCGCTGTCCTCTTCACTGATGTATTCGTATTGTGGCATTGTGATTGAGTCTCGATCAGGTGCGCGCAGTTTTGCGTGACACAGTTTTCTTAGTCGTGCGCTCGCGTCGACGATGGATCGTCGCCGCATCTGCGAATGCTTCTTTGCGAAGTTGCAACAGCTCGGAATGGGTAAGGTCACGCCAAGCGCCGATGGCGAGTCCGCGCAGGCGAACCGGTCCCATTCGAATGCGGCGCAGGCTCTTCACTGGATGACCCAAATCAGCCAACATTCGGCGAATCTGGCGGTTGCGCCCCTCGCGAAGTTCCATCGTTAGCAGCGTGCGTGTTGGATCACGCCGCAAGATTTTCAAATGTGACTCGCGCGTGCGAGAGCCCGGGTCGCCGTCGCTTGGAAGAAAGATTCCCTCTTCGAGTCGCGCGACATCACTGGGTTCAAGGCGACCCTTTACCAACACTTCGTATTCCTTGTGCACCTCGTACCGCGGATGGGTGAGCCGATTCGCCAACTCTCCATCATTGGTGAGCAAGAGCAATCCACTTGAATCCATGTCAAGCCTGCCCACGGGATAGAGTCGCGCCTGACTTGGATGCTCGACGAGTTCAGTGGCGAGGCGGCGTCCCTCAGGGTCAGAGTTCGTACACACAAAGCCGGCTGGTTTGTGCAGCATCACGTAGATGTGGCGCTCAGCCGCCCGCAGCGGTCGGCCATCGACATTGATCTTGTCTTTGGCCGGATCAACCCACGCCGGTAGCGCGTCGATGACTTCACCATTCACTTTGACGAGTCCCTCGGCGATCATTACCTCGGCATTGCGGCGCGAAGCGACTCCAGCGTCTGCCATCACCTTTTGAAGGCGCACACCGCGCGAAGCGTCGGTATAGGAATGTGTTGTTTTTCGGGCGCGGCGAGGCATCCCCACAAGGTAGCGGTTTTTCGTGGCAACTATGCTCTGGACGTGATGAATTGTCGCGCGCACTTTGTCTGGCTCTTTGCAGTCATGAATGCTTTGACTCTGTGCGGTGTCGCGCTGCTGTCTGCGTGTAAGAGCGCGCCCACTGTGCCGCGAGCAACAACCATCGACACGGGCAGCGAACCAACCGATCGCGCATTCACGCGCACATGTGCGACGGCGACTCAACTGCTCGACCCCGCACCGAATGCGCAATTGCTTGGACCACTTCTCGACACCCATCACCTGCGCACGCCACTCGAGTTGGTTGCCAACGACCTCGCCCACTTCTGCCACCGTGCTCCGCAAAATCTCATGACACTTCCGATGCGGGCGGCGATTGTTCGTCCGCTCGCGCTCGCCGAGATTGCTGCGACCACCGTTGCTCCGCTGATCACCGCCGACTCTGAGACAACGTTGATTGCTCGCGCGTCGCCGGCTCGTCAAGGTGCCCAGTTTGTTTGCAATGTCTTTGGCGCACCGCTTGAACCGCTTGCACCATATCAAGGGACTCTTCCCATCAAAGATCCACAGGGAGCGATCTTCGCCCTCGATTTTCTGCTCAATCAACCGCGCCTGCACTTCGAACCCGCCTTCGTCGATCGCCCGACCGCGAGCGAGAGCCTCGAGTTGCTGACGGTGCTTGTGAATGAATTGAGCCTCAGCACTGCGACGGCGCAGCGCCTCGCTGGGTTTGCAGAACGCGCGCGCCGTGAGATCGACATGAGCGAGCGTGGAGTCATGCGCGCAGTCGCGCGTTCCCTGTCGCACATCGATGCAGAGATATCTTCGACATGCGACTGGGCGAGCGTGGCGCCCGAACCACTTGCGCTTGAGATCGCATCGGCAGTCACCGGCGCCGCGCTTGCGGCCGAGAATGTTCCAGGAGTTGGATGGATCGTCGTGGGATCGCTCGCAGACAACACCTATGACATGCAGCGTATTGCAGCGGTGTTCGACCCAGGTGGCGATGACACCTACACCTGGAGCGCTCTCTATATCGGCAATCAAGCCATACTCGATCGGGGCGGAAACGATCGGTACATCGGCGGTGAGCAGCAAGGTCCGGCAGCGGGTCTGTTTGGACTCTCGCTCATCGACGATGCTTCTGGCGACGACCAGTATTGGGGTCCTTCATTCGCGTGCGCAGCGGGAGTCTTCGGGGTTGGAATCCTCATCGATCGTGCTGGCAACGACAGGTACGCAACTGGTGCGTGGAGTCTGGGTGCTGGCATCTTTGGTGCAGGATTCCTCTTCGATCAAAGTGGAAACGACTCCTATCAGAGCGCTGCGTTTTCGCAGGGGGTTGGCGGTCCACTGGGCATTGGGGTGCTTGCAGATCATGCCGGAAACGACCTTTATCGAGCGGATGGTGTCATCCCGAGCGTCTACGGAGATGCCGCGGTTTCATTCGCGATGAGCCAAGGCGTGGGTGTCGGCGCGCGTCCGCTCTGTGCTGGCGGAGTCGGTCTGCTCATCGACGACGCTGGAAATGACCGCTACGAAGGGGGGGAGTTTTCGCAAGGCGGCGGCTATTACTACGGCTTAGGAATGTTGATCGATCATCTCGGAAGCGACCTCTACCGCGGCGACCACTACGCACAAGGGTTCACGGCTCATCAAGCCGCAGGCGTATTGATCGATGTCGCAGGTGATGATTGCTACTGGTCGACGACCTCGGCATCGCAGGGAGCGGCGTGGGATACCTCAACATCGCTCTGCCTCGATGGCAGTGGCAACGACACCTACCGCGGAGGGGCGCTCGCGCAAGGATCCGCGGCAGAACAGGCCATTGCTGCGCTAGTTGATCTCGATGGAAGCGATCACTACGTTGCGAGTCACTCGAGCGCGCAAGGCGAGTCGAGTGACAACGCCTACCACTTCGCACGATCAGGCGCGCGCTCGTTCAGCGTGTTGGTCGATGCTGGTGATGGCGTCGACTTTTTCTCTGCGCCGCGAACACTTCATGGCGTGACGGTGACGGGTCCTGCCGTGCGTGCTGATTTGCCAGCGGCTGCGCCGCTCTTTGGTCTCGCCATCGACGTCGCGCCCGCGAAGAGTCCCCCCCACAGTAGATAGACTGCGATCGTGGATGTCCTGCGAAAATCGAGTCGTGGTCTAGACATCGCTCGCTACTGTGTGCGACATCTCGCAGAAGTGCGCGCCCCCGACATGGCCGCCGCACTCTCGTTTCGCACGCTTTTTGGGCTTGTTCCGGTGCTTTTCGTCGCAACTATCGTCACCCGCTCCCTAGCGGGCGCGCGGTTTCCAGCGTTTGTGAAGTCACTCGCGAACATGGCAGGACTCAACGACATTGGACTCAACGTCGCCACCGACGGGGCGGACGGTGTCGAGAAACAACAACTGGGTCTTTGGATCGAAGAGCTCGTTCGATTCTCGGCAACACTTGATCTCTCGACGCTCGGATTGATCGGATTCGGTGCGGTGCTCTTCTCGGCAATCTGGCTCATCGTCGCGATCGAGAACACTTTCAACATCGTCTGCCGTGCCCCCAATTCGCGTCCATGGCATCGACGCATCCTCGTCTATTGGTCGGTGCTCACGCTCGGTCCCATACTGCTCGCAACGATCCCCCTGCTCGATGGAGAACTCAAAAACTTTTTGAGCAGCGAGATTCCATTGCCGGTTGCCTATGTCACTCTGCGCCCCATTCTCGGATTCTTTCTGCTCTTCGCCCTGCTCTTCTTCTCTTACTCGGTGATCCCCACCGATCGGATGCGCTGGAAAACTCTGGCCGCTGGAGCCCTAGTTGGAGCAATCGGTCTCGAGCTGGGGCGAAGTTTTCTGGGCATCTACATGGATCATGCGTTCACGGTGAATCGTCTCTACGGTTCGCTCGGTCTTGTGCCCGTCTTCATGTTCTGGGTCTACACGATGTGGCTCATCGTGCTCTTTGGATTGCAAGTCAGTTCGCTGCTGCACGCATTGATGAGCGACGATCGAATGCGCGGCGTGCTCAAGCAACAGTCGACCTCGTTTGAGCCGGCGATTGCGGTCTGCGCGATGGCGTGGATCTGCCTGCAATACTCCTGCGCAAAGCCGGCGAACATCGCGGGACTCGCTGAACAACTGCACCTCGACTTGACGACCACCACGCGCCTCGCAACAGCGCTCGCGCATTCGAATCTCATCGTGAACGTCGCCAACGGCGGAGTGCTCATCCCCTCCCGTTCCGCAGATTCGCTCTGCGTTCGCGATGCGCTCGAGGTGGGATTCACTTTGGCGGGCGAGCGAAGTGGGGTCGCCGACCGACGAATGCTGAACAGGTTGCGGGACGCACAGCTAAAAGCTGTTGAGAATCAGACATTTGCCAGTGATCCGACTTGCAAAATGCCCGCCGCCACCACAGAATTGAATGGAACACGATCATGAACCCAGGCATCCCAGAATCATCCGCGCGATCATTCGTGACCATGAGCACCAAGAACAAGCACCTGATTGCTCGTTTTGATGCGGTCTCAATTGGACCTCGTGAAGCGACCGCCGTTGCCGCTGATGTTGCAGCGGCTCTGCTATCTGCCACGAAGGGCAAGTGCTTCGTAATCGACCTTTCACGAACGAACTCGCTCTCGAGCATGGGACTTGGGCTCTGCGTCGATCTTCGCATTCGCGCGGTCGATGCGGGATTGCGCCCCATCCTCACCGGAATGAATGTGCACCTTTCCGACCTCTTTCAGATGATGCGCGTCGACCGACTCTTCACTATTGCGACTACGACGAGTGAACTTGAGCGATTGCTCCTGTGAACAGGCGCGTGACCACGCTCGGGTGCTTTCTGCTCACACTGGCGCTGACGGGTGGTTGCTACGAGAAAGTCATCCGCGTCAAAACGGGTGATCGCACGACAGAAGTTGCCGATCCAGACTTTAATGAGCAGCCTTCGGCTCTCGATGAAGTGATGTGGGGACCAGTTCCAAAGGGGCAGGATCCCGCCACCTACTACCGCAAGAAGAAACAACTCCTCGCGCAGTAGCACTCGCGGCGCGCGGCGAGTTAGACTGCAGTTCTATGGGTCTTGAAACCGCACTGCCAAACGACAGCGTCCTGACAACCAACCTCAACCGCCTTGTGAACTGGGCGCGACGCTCGAGTGTCTGGCCGATGCCCTTCGCCACCGCGTGCTGCGGCATCGAGTTGATGGCGACTGCTTGCTCGCGATTCGATCTTGCCCGCTTCGGCGCCGAAGTCATGCGCTTCTCTCCGCGACAGGCTGATCTAATGATTGTCGCGGGTCGCGTGAGCGTGAAGACGTTGCCGGTGCTGCAGCGCATCTATTTGCAGATGGCTGAACCGAAGTGGGTGATTTCGATGGGGGCTTGCGCATCCACGGGCGGAGTCTTTGACACCTACGCCGTCGTGCAGGGTGTCGATCAGTTCATGCCGGTCGATGTGTATGTTCCAGGATGCCCGCCACGACCTGAAATGCTCATCGAGGGAGTCATGGCGATTCAACGCATCATTGATGCCGACAATATTCCGCGCGATCCCACCGGCAGACGCCTCTCGCTCAACATCGCGCTCAGCCCAAACTACGAACCACGAAGCCAACCGCGCCCGATCACAATCGGCGCGACGTGACGCCTGCGCATCCGCCGGCCGACGCTGGCGCTTTCAGCGAGCGCACGAATGCCTCGACTCGTGCCAGCCCCTTTTCAATCTGCGCGGGAGAGCATGCGAACGAAAACCGCACGTGTCCGCGCGCGCACTCGCCGAAGTCTTCGCCAGGAACAACCGCCACATGCGCCTCATTCAAGAGTGCATCTGCGAACGCTTGCGCTGAGTCAATCTCAACTCCGCCCGGCGAGACCCGTCCAAAAAGTTGGCTGATTTCTGGAAACGAATAGAACGCGCCGGTTGGTTGGGTGGTGCGAAATCCTGGGATCGCACTCAACAAGCGATGCATTAGCACCGCGCGCGACGCAAATGCGGCGCGCATCTCTTCGACCGCGGCGGCCGAGGCCGGTGCAAGCGCTTCAACCACGGCTGGCAGAAAGAAACTCGCAATTGAGTTGGTCATCTGACCTTGCAACTTGATGACTTCTTTGGCGAACTGACCGTTCGCGCCAGGCGCACAGAGGTAGCCGATGCGCCATCCTGTCATTGCAAATGCCTTGCTCATGCCGTTGATGGTGATCGTGCGGTCTGCGACGCGTGGGTCGCTGCCGGGAGACCAATGCGCGGTGCCCGCGACGATCTCTGGAAAGATGAGCTTCTCGTAGATCTCATCTGAGATGATCGCGATCTTGGGGTTGGCAGCGATGACATCGACAATCGCCTTCAACTCGCGCACCGGATAGACGATTCCACAAGGATTACTGGGAGAATTCAACAGGATCGCAATCGTGCGCGGCGTCATCGCCGCTTGCACTTGGGCGGGCGTCGCACGAAAACCATTCGCCATGGCGCCAGCCACTTCGACGCAGACCCCTCCTGCAAGTTCGATCAGTGGGCGGTAGCTCACCCATGCCGGCGTTGGCAAGATCACCTCGTCGCCGCGACCCGGTTCAATCATTGTTTGCAGTGCCATATACACGGCATGCTTCGCTCCCGCGGTGACTGTGACATCTTGCAGAGTGCACGCGATGCCATTCTCGCTCTGCAACTTGCGGGCGATCGCTTCACGAGCTGCCTTATCACCCGCGGTGGGCGCGTACTTGGTCATGCCCGCCTCGAGTGCCGCGATCGCTGCCCGCTTGATGTTCGCAGGCGTATCGAAGTCGGGTTCGCCCATCGAGAATCCAACGACGTCGATCCCCTGCGCTTTCATTGCCGCCGCACGCGCGCCAACCGCGAGTGTTGCAGATTCCTTCATGTCAGCGACGCGGTGAGAGATTTGCATGGCAGTGCAAGAATACCGATCCGTCACTCTCAGCGTGAATGGACTAGAGTTCTCGACTTCTCATGAGTCCCGACTCGATCAAACGCATTGGCATTCTCACCGGCGGTGGCGACTGCCCTGGGCTCAACGCAGTCATTCGCGCCGTTGCCAAGACGGCGATGTTGCAGTTTCGCATGGAAGTCTTTGGAATCGAGGATGGCTTTCAGGGACTCATCGAAAACCGCGTGCGCCCACTCTCGTTTCGCGATGTCTCGGGCATTCTCACGCGCGGCGGAACGATTCTTGGAAGCAACAATCGTTGTAATCCGCGCAAGTACTGCACAGCGCTGTTGCCCGATGGAACGCCGGTCTTCTCTGACGTCACCCCAACCTGCATCAAGACCATTCGCGACCACCAGCTCGATGCCATCATCGTGATCGGCGGCGATGGCACCATGTGCTGCGCAGCGCCGCTCGTCGAAGCGGGCATCAATGTGATTGGCATCCCCAAGACCATTGACAACGATCTCTTTGGCACCGAAATCACGTTCGGATTTTTGACGGCGGTCGCGACTGCCACCGAAGCACTCGACCGTTTGCACTCGACTGCCGATTCGCATCACCGAGTGATGGTCTGCGAAGTGATGGGAAGAAACGCGGGATGGATCGCCCTCACAGCTGGCGTTGCGAGTGGATCAGACATGATTCTGATTCCTGAGATTCCATTCGACGAGGATGCCATCAACCAGAACATTCGGCAGCGCATGGAAGGTGGTCCTGGATTCGCGATCGTAGTCGTCGCCGAAGGAGCGAGGCCCGCCCATGGCGCGCCGGTCGTCGCACGCATCGATCCAACGAGTCCCGATCCAATTCGACTCGGAGGAATCGGACAGCGCGTCGCTGACGCAATCGCTTCGCGCACGAACGCCGAGGTACGCACCACAGTTCTGGGGCACGTGCTTCGTGGCGGAATGCCCATTGCCGCTGATCGAATTCTGGCGACGAACTTTGGATACCACGCCATTTCGATTCTTATGGAGGGCGCCTCGGGACGGCTCGTCGTGCGTGAGAACAACGTATTCAGCGATGTTGATCTGCTCGTCTCTGCCGGACGGCAGAGACTTGTTCCACCGAATCATTCGCTCATCATCGCCGCGCGCGCCGTGGGCACTTCGTTTGGCGATCGACTCTCGCACACCCGCGGCGCAGCCGACACATCGTCGGTCGTCTAACTCGCCTCGCGATCCGTGCGCTAGCCTTCACCCGTGCAGCCGTGCGTTTTTCTTGATCGCGACAACACCATCATTGCCAATGACGGCGACTTGGGCGATCCAAGTCTCGTTCGATTGATTGACGGTGCGGCGTGGGGCATTCGCGCAATGCGCGAAGCGGGCTACCTCGTCGTGGTCGTCTCGAATCAAGGAGGAGTCGCACGCGGCAAGTATGCGGCGAGTGACGTAGTGCGCGTTCAGGCGCGGGTCGACGAACTGCTCGCGCGCGCGGCGCAGTGGACGGGCGATGCGCCATTGATAACGCAGTGGATGTTCTGTCCATATCACCCCGATGGAACCGTCGCTGCGTTTCGCAAGGAGCATCCATGGAGAAAGCCCGCTCCGGGAATGTTGCTTGATGCCGCCACCAGTCTTGCTATTGACTTGAAGTCGAGTTGGATGGTCGGCGATCAAGAGCGCGATGTCGACGCGGGCCGCGCGGCGGGTTGCAAAACCATTCGCATCTCGGCAACTGCCAGCGTCGATGCAGAAGTTCGCGCATCGAGCGGCGCTGACTTCATCGAGAGCGACCTGCTGCATGCAAGTCACCGCATTGTGCGGGTCGATGGACACGATGGAGCACCGACCTGGAAAGAGACTCATTGCGCCCGAATTCTGGCGCTTCCTGGCCGATTGAGTGAAGCGCAGACGCGCGAATTGGTGCGCGTAACCGCTCATGCGCTCGCAGAGCGGGCGGGAGTTCACATCGCGCAGATCACAATCGACGAAGATGGAGTCGCCTTCGAAGTCGTCGGCGCCGAAATTGTTGCGTTAGGTTTCGCCGCCGAACTTCGCCGCTCTACAACGCACTGGGCGGCGGCGCACGGTGTTGATCCACTCTGGGTCAGCGGATGAAACACATTCTTGTCATCCTGCCATCGTGGGTCGGCGATGTCTGCATGGCGACTCCTGTTTTGCGCCACCTTGCCGCGCACTACTCCAATGCGCGCATTGTGATTTTCGGACGACCGATGCTTGAACCACTCGTCGCTGGATTGCCGTTCGTTGATTCTTTCATCCCAGGATCAATGCGCGGCTCCCGAGCACTTGGTGAATTGCGCCAGATTCGACGCGAACGCTTCGATGCACTCTTGCTGCTACCAAATTCGTTTCGCAGTGCGTTCTTTGGTCGACTCACTGGCATTCCACAGCGCATCGGAACAGCGCGCGATGGGCGATCGTGGTTACTCACCCGTCGATTCACTGCCACTCAGCGCGTCCAAAGCGCGGTCGATGCTTACGCCGAACTCGCCGAGTGGTGGACTGGCGCCCCGCTCACCGATCGCTGCGTCGAACTCGCCGTCACACCATCCGACGACGCTCAGGCGCGTGCTCTTCTGGGCGAGAGCAGCGCGGCGATTGTGCGCGACTTGATCCTTCTCAATCCAGGCGCGAATCGTCTCGACAAACGGTGGCCGGCCCAGTCGTTCGCGCGCGCAGCGCTCGAAATCCGCAACTCCTCGACACTGAACCACCAGCCGCGCCGCATCGCTGTCACGGGCAACCATTCTGAATCGGCTCTCTGCGCCGAGATAGCAAAGCACTGCGGGGCGATCGATCTCTGCGCGCGCGGGGTTTCACTTGGATCGCTCAAGGGAATCCTCTCCCGCACCGCCCTGCTCATCACCAACGACACGGGACCGCGCAGCATCGCCGCAGCATTGGGCACTCCGACGATCGCGCTCTTTGGTCCCACCGATTGCCGATGGACTCCTCTGGACTATCCACTTGAGCAACGGCTCACTGCCGAACCTTTTCTCACACCGGATTGCATCGCCGATGATCACAAAGCACTCTGCGCGATCGATCGCATCTCAGTGGGCGATGTCGTCGCCGCGGCGCGTGCCCTCGAAGCACAACTCGTCACGCGCACAAGCAAGTAAGATTTCGCCGTGAGCGCACCACTTTGGATCACCATGATTCTCTTGGGCTTTGCTTCTGGAAGCATTCCATTTGGCCTCATCCTCGGCCGCGCGAAGGGCATCGATATTCGCGAACACGGATCGAAAAACATCGGTGCAACCAACGTCGGTCGGGTGCTCGGCCGCAAGTTCGGCTTTCTCTGCTTTGCACTCGACGCTCTCAAGGGGGCACTGCCGGTTCTTGGCGTTTGGTTTGGGCTCGTGGCAGAACATCCCGAACAAACGAGTCTGGTTGGGATGTTGATGCCACTCGTAGGAATTGCCGCGATCCTTGGACATGTCTACTCGCCGTGGGTTGGCTTTCGCGGCGGCAAGGGGGTCGCAACAAGTTTCGGGGCTCTTCTTGCGATGTGGCCCTTGATGACATTTCCTGCACTCGGTGCCCTCGTGGTGTGGATCGTCGTACTCAAACTCTTTCGCTTTGTCTCACTCGCCTCGATGTGCGCTGCTCTCTCGCTGCCGCTCTTTCTCGCCGTGCGCGCCTTCTGGATCACCGACGGAAACTCCCATCCCGTTGATGCGGTGCTTCCCCTGCTCATCGCCGTCACTGCGCTCGCGTTGCTCGTGATCTGGAAGCATCGTGCAAACATCACGCGATTGCGCGCGGGCAGCGAACCGCGCGTGGGCGCATCTAAACCTGCGCAGTGAACCTGCGCTACCCTGCGGGAATGACCTCTGACCCCGCGAGTCACGGCTACCGCTCGCCGCTCGAAACCCGCAACGCATCAGCGCAGATGCGCGTGATCTGGAGTGAGCACCATCGTTTCACCACGTGGCGACGGGTCTGGCTCGCGCTCGCCCAAGCGCAGATGGAACTTTCGCTAGGTCCCACAGCAGAGCAAGTCGAGGCGATTCGACGCGTTCTTGATTCGATCGATCTCGACGCAGCGGCAAAACACGAGCAGCGCTTGCGTCATGATGTGATGGCACATGTGCATGCACTGGGCGACCAAGCCGTTGCCGCACGCGCGATTCTGCACCTCGGCGCGACGAGTCAAGATGTGGTCTGCAACGCCGATGCCATCCTGCAGCGTGAAGCACTCACGCTCATCGCAACGCGTCTGGCGCGCGTGATCGATCGTCTCGGAGCATTTGCAACGAAGTGGCGCGACCTGCCGGTGCTGGGATTCACCCACTATCAACCCGCCCAACCCCTCACGATGGGAAGGCGCGCCGCACTATGGGCGCAAGAGTTTGTCGTAGCGCTCAGCGAAATCGAGTGGCGTATCGCAAATCTTCGACTTCGTGGACTCCGCGGCGCGACCGGAACGCAGGCTTCTTTTCTGACGCTGTGCGGCGGCGATCCCAAGCGCGTTGACCAGCTCGAGCGGCGATTCGCCGAGATTTTCTGGGGAAACACAGAGTCGCTCTGGTCGCTCACGAGTCAGACCTATCCACGAATCTGGGATGCACAAATGCTCTCGTCGCTGGCGGTGAGCGCGTGCGCTGTGCACAAGACCGCCAACGACATTCGATTGCTCTGCAACTTGCGCGAGGTCGATGAACCTTTCGAAGCTGAACAGATTGGATCGAGCGCGATGCCTTACAAGCGCAATCCAATGCGGTGCGAACGCGCGACAGGTCTGGCGCGCTTTGTGATTTCGCTCACCCACAACGCCTATGACACTGCGAGCACGCAGTGGCTCGAGCGCACTCTCGACGACTCTTCAAATCGACGACTCTCGATCCCCGAATCTTTTCTCGCGCTCGATGGTGCGCTTGAAGTCATGGCAAATGTCGCCGGGGGGTTGGTGGTCTATCCAGGACAGTGCACCGCGCGCCTTCGCGCTGAATTGCCATTCATGGCAACTGAAGAAATTCTGCTCGCCGCCGTTGCCAAGGGAATCGACCGGCAAGAGGCCCACGAGCGACTTCGACAGCACTCACAAGCCGCGGCGCAGCGCATCAAGGGCGAGGGAGCACCAAACGACTTGCTTTCGCGCCTTGCGCAAGATTCGCTCTTTGCTGGGATCCAATTCGGATCGATCGTGAACGCCGCCCAATTCGTTGGTCGTTCTGTTGAGCAGGCCGATAGTTTCGTGCACGAAGTGATCGATCCCATTCGAGCGAAGTATTCCACGACACTGCGCGAAGAGCCTGCGCTTCGCGTCTAGCGAGAAAACCAATGCCCATTGCGCGAATCCATCCAGAAACGACCGCTCTGCTCGTCATTGACATTCAAGAGCGGCTCATTCACACCATTCACGAGCACGCTGCGCTAGTGACGCGCTGCCGGGCCCTCATTGGTGCAGCGGCACTTCTCAAACTCCCAATCATCGTTACTGAGCAGTACGTCAAAGGCCTCGGTCACAGCGTGGCGGCGATTGGCGAGGTGCTTCCTGTTGGCACGCCCATCTTTGAGAAAGCCTCGTTTTCTGCGCTGACGCCGGCGGTTCGCGAGCGGTTGAGAGAGACCGGCTGCACGAACTTACTCATCTGCGGAATCGAAGCGCATGTCTGCGTTCTGCAAACCGTGCTGGATTGCTGCACCGATGGGATTCAAACGTTTCACGCTACGGATGCGATATCAAGCGGACAGCCCGATCAAATCGCCCCCGCATTTCGCAGGATGGAACGCGCAGGAAGCATTCCCACGGGAGTGCTATCTGCGACTTATGAATTGATGAGTTCATGCGAACACCCCGTTTTTCGGGCTGTTCTTCCACTTGCCAAGACCGTCGTGTCGCTCTAGAAGCCGACTCAGGCCTTTGGCGGCTCAGCGCGCCCAGCAAGAATCGCATTGCGCACCTCTTGTGCCGCAGAACGAACCTCTTGCATGTGCTTTCTAGCGCGGGTTCCCGCGGCGCGATTGCCACCAACTGCCTTCTCGATGTCCTCACGGGCGTTACCGACGACCGCAAGAAGCTTCTCATAACTTTGCATGATCATAGAAATGACCTCCTGATGGCTTTTTAGTCTAGCGAATTGCTATCGTTGCGCCACTATCCACTCCGAGAGAAACATTTGGCATCCCAACTCCTCTTCCCAATAGACCAGATCGATCGCACAAAAACCCTCTGCGATAAGGCAGAAATCGACCGATACCTCCCGCAGACCGGGCATATGCGGATGATCGATCGCGTGTTCTGGTTTTCAGAGGAGGGCACCTGGGCGATGGGGGAACGGCTCATTCGACCCGACGAATTCTGGTGCGAGGGGCATATTCCTGGGCGACCGATCTTTCCCGGCGTGCTCATGATCGAGGCCGCGGCGCAACTCTGCAGCATCGCCCACACGCGGTTGGGTCGAGCCAAGGGATTTCTGGGATTCATCCGCTGCGACGATGTGGTTTTTCGCGGGCAAGTTGTGCCTGGCGACACTTTCTTCGTGCTGACGCGCGAACTGAGCTACAACCCACGACGATTCGTGAGCCAGACGCAAGGTGTCGTCAATGACAAACTTGTCTTCGAAGCCACCATCACCGGGATGGTCATCTGACCGCTGCCGTGGTCATGCTCTCACCCTTTCTCGTTGATCCTGTCTTTCGAAATCGCGTGTGGGGAGGCGACCGTCTTGGACCGTGGCTTGCTCCCAATTCGCCCGCGAGCGACCAGCATCAACGCGCGCGCACGCGGGGTGGAGTGGGTGAAGCGTGGTTGATCGCCGACCTCCCCGCCACAACGCTCGATGGCAAGACACGAATTTCGAGCGGTGATGACGCGGGGCAGACGCTTGGCGACTTGATGCAGAATCCAGTGCATCGGCGGGCACTTTTGGGAAGGTCAGCATCGATGATGCGCCAGGAAGATTCTGGATTCCCACTGCTCATCAAGTTGCTCGATGCGGGCACAAATCTCTCTGTCCAGGTGCATCCCGATTCGCAGTACAGCGCGCGCAATCCACACGCACATATGAAGAGCGAAATGTGGCTGGTGCTCGAGGCCGTGACAAACGCCGTGATTTACAGGGGAGTTCGACCGGAAGTTTCGCGCGCGCAGTTCGCAGAGCATGTGGCTGCGAACAGGCTGCTCGACATCTTGATCGCGGTGCCGGCGCGCAAGGGCGACTGCATCTGGCTTCCCTCTGGAATCTGCCACGCACTTGGCGCGGGAACGCTCGCTGCCGAAGTGCAGACGCCAAGCGATACGACATTTCGTCTTTGGGACTGGGGGCGGAAGGATCCGGCTCGACCGCTGCATCTTGCAGAGGCGATGGAGTGCCTGCTTCTGGGAGCGGACCAGCAGCTCGATCAGTTGGATCGCCCGCGCCAACCGATCCCCATTCACAGCGAGTCGATCTCGATCGAGCCACTCGTGCGAACAGAGTGGTTTGATGTCGAGCGATGGGTTGTGCAACCTGGCACCACCCTCCAGCATGACGGCATCGGTGTACCCGTGGTGTGGACGATTCTCGGCGGCAAACTCGCCGCGGATTGCCTACCACAACCACTCTGCCGTGGAACCACCATCGTCCTCCCCGCTGAGCACAGTGGGCTCACCGGAGCTGCGGCGGATGGTCCACTTGAGATCCTGGTGACCACACTGCCGGATCCGCTCAAGAACACGGTCGATTTCGGCGGATCTCGTATCGCCTGAGCCGTGGACGATTCGACCTGCGCTCGCTATTCTTGCGCTCCCCCAATTCGTCAAATCAGAGAAAACTATGGCAAC
>SIAB01000042.1 GCA_009692015.1 Phycisphaerales bacterium | reverse complement strand
CTCTCGATTCGCCAGGCTATTTGCGTTCCCGTCGAGGCGGGAACGATGTTCTTTGGCTGGCTCTATCTCGACAATCGATCGGGTGGAGCGTCGGAGTCACACGAACTTGAAGCAGCGGGATTCGCTGCAGCAATTGCTCGACTGGCAGGACTCTCACTCTCGAACATCGCGCGCGGTCGCATGCAGCAGCGGTTTGACCTCGAGCATCAGCAGATGTTCGGTGGAACGATGCGCGCCCTGATCGCCGCGATCGATGCCAAAGATCCTTACACCCGAGGTCACTCCGATCGCGTGAGCGAGTTCGCGGTGCTGCTGGCGCGTGCGGCGATGCTTTCTGACGAACACATCGAGCAGGTGCGGGTCTGCGGGCTGGTTCACGACATCGGGAAGATCGGTGTCCCGGAAGAGATCCTTCGCAAGCCAACCCATCTCGAGCCAGAGGAGTTTGCCCGAATCCGCGAACACCCCGCGATCGGTCACACCATTCTGCGAGACATTCCCCAGATGCGCGAGCTCTTGCCGGGAGTACTCGAGCATCACGAACGCTGGGATGGGACTGGCTATCCAAACAAGATCAAGGGCGAGGAGATTTCTCGGTTGGGCCGACTGCTTTGCATCGCTGATTGCTTTGACGCGATGACCAGCGCGCGCTTCTATCGCCCGGCGCGGACGATCGCCGAAGTTCGCGCAGAGATTGAGCGATGTCTTGGCACGCACTTCGATCCAGAACTGGGCCGTATTTTTCTCTCGCTCCGAGATAGCGAATTGGCGGCGCGGATCAGTACCGCCACAGCACCGCTGGCCCGCTGATCGACGCGACGCGGCGCGCGTACCCAAAACTATTTTCGTCCGAAGTCGGCAGGGTTTTCACCGCGCGAAGAAACATCCCAGCGCGACATCATCCGCATCCACTTGCGGCGGTCAGCCTTCGCCAGCCAGGTGTGTGCGTCGCGAATCGCCGCGGCAAAGTGCGCGTCGCACACTCCGTCGACATCGATGGTGGTGCGGATCACACCCTTCGAAAACCAACTGAGAGCCGTCTTCGAGTCGCTCCAGAGGGTGTCGCACCTCTCTTGGCCGCTTTCGATGCGCTGACAGGCATCGACGATTGCCAGGAACTCACCGAGATTATTGTGACCGCGCTCGAATTGTGGACTATGGAAGGTCTCACTCCACGAGCCGCTGGCGGTGCATATCACGCCGCGCCACTCGGTGGGCCCGATCAATGACTTTCCAAACTTCGAGCAGTCCACCACCAATTCGCCGGGAACTCCCCGCACGCGCGAAGTCCGCAGTGTGACCTTCGCTCGGGGAACTGCTTGGGTCGACTGAGTCGCGTGGTCCGGTTGCGTCGCGTGGGCCGGGCGTGACAGGTTCGGCGCAGTCACAGCGGCAGCCTTCCCGTCGAGTGCCGCGGCGATGGCGCGGGCTGCGTTCCCCTGCGGAACGATGCTGATCCTTCCCTTTTTCCCGAGGTGAATCTGAACTTTGCCCGAAAGATTTGCCCCTTCGATCGTGGCGTCAAGCCGTCCCCACGATCCCTCATCGATCACGCGCACATCACCAATCAGATATCCGGCGTGGGCGAGCGGTCGCTCGAGCTTGGTCAGTTCCTCGCGGAGCTTTCCCTCAACTCCGTCGCTCACCGAAGCATTTCCTTGATGCGGATATTGCGAAAGGAAACCTTGTCGCCATGTCCGAGAAATCCGATGTGGCCACTCTGCCGGCGCAGTCCTGGATGCAGCTTGCCATCCATCGTCCCTTCCGTCGCGGCCTTGGCGATGTCCGCGTCGAGAATCATGTGGTCGTTGAGTACGACTTGAATGTGCGATCCGCGCACGATGATCTCCTCTGCATTCCATTCTCCAACGGGCTTGAGGAATTCCCGTTTCGCGGGCACGACACCATAGATCGAGCCGTGATACTGCCAGGGCTTCAAGTTGGAGTGCTTTGGATCGGTGTTGTCGAGCACCTGGATTTCAATTCCGGCAAACGCAGCATCCCCCGCATCTGGCGCGCGAATGGCGATGCCGTTGTTCGCTCCGGCGGTGAGCTGGACCTCAAACTTGAGATGAAAGTCCGCGTACTCCTTGGCGGTGAAAAGGTTGCTGCCACTCGGAAGGCAGGTGATCGCACCGCCATCGACCGCATATCCCTTGATGTCGCCAACCCAGCCATCGAGAGTCTTCCCGTCGAAGAGCGAAACGAAACCGACTTCGGTTGTCACGGCAGGCGATGCCGCGCGCGGCGGCGGGGGAGGTGCTGCGGGGCTCTGCCACAAGATCAGGCAGACGACGATCCACGTGTTGAGTAGTGTCGGCATCTCAAGAGGATACGCACCCATGTCGCGCCGTGACCACGGCGCAGGTGTCTATGCTCACCAGCATGCGATTTTCCGAAAGGGTTCTGATCTCAATGGCAATCATCACGGCCCCTGCGTCGGCTGCGCCGCAGGTGCCTGTCGCCGCTCCAACTGCAAAGGTTGAAGCGGCTGCGCTGGCGATACCAGATGTTCGCATGCAACGGGTTTTCCCGAGGGTGAAATTGCGGCGGCCTGTTCAAGTTGTGGCGCGACCCGACAAGGGAAACCTGTTGTATGTCGTTGAGCAAGCCGGGCGCGTGATCGAAATTGACGCGAACGATCCCGAGGGTGAAGGAAGAGTCGTCCTAGACATCAAGGAGCCCGTCCAAGACAAGTTCAATGAACAAGGGCTCTTGTCGCTGGCCTTCCACCCAAAGTATGAGCAGAATCACTTTGTGTATGCCTGGTACACGGCGAAGAAGAACGCAGCAAAACCAGATCGCGAGGTTCTGGCGCGGTTTACGGGAAAAGATGATGGAACGATCGATGCGGCGTCTGAACTCACGCTGCTGGAGATCCCAGATCCCGCGTGGAATCACAATGGTGGAACGGTGCTCTTCGGCGCGGATGGATTCTTGTATCTCTCGACTGGCGATGGCGGTGCGGGAAATGATCCATGGGGCAATGGCCAGAACCTGGGGACTCTGCTGGCGGCGGTCCTGCGCATTGATGTCGACCATTCGACTGTCGAGAAGCCCTATGCCATCCCGCAGGACAATCCATTCATTGCGACACCGAATGCACGGCCGGAAATTTATGCCTATGGGCTTCGCAATGTCTGGCGCATGTCATTCGATCGAAAGACCGGCGAGCTCTACGCTGGTGATGTTGGCCAGAATGCGTGGGAAGAAATCGACATCGTGACCAAGGGGGGAAACTTTGGCTGGCGATGTCGCGAGGGTCACCATCCAACCGAGGGGGTTCCCGATCGCAGTGAGCCGAGCGCGCAGTTCATCGAGCCCATCGCGGAGTACCCGCGGAAGGACGGCGTGTCGGTGACGGGGGGATTCGTCTATCGCGGGACGGGCGATCCAAGTCTTGACGGTGTCTATCTCTACGCGGACTACCAGTCGGGGACGATGTGGGGACTGCGAGCCCTGGGCGGAAAACTCACCGCCGAGCCAAGAGTCGTGGGTGGCAAACGCGGCTTCTATCCCGCAAGCTTTGGCGAGAGCCTCGACGGAACGCTGTTCATCTGCGGAACAGAGGGAGGCGCCGACGGCGCGGGGGTGATTTATCGACTGGCCAGCGGGCGGTGAGACGAATGGATGCGCCTTAGACCACCGCAAGGGTTGTTTCGATCTCGAGATTGCTGTCCCAAACTCGAGTTTCAGGAGCAACAATCCGCAAGTATCTCGCATGATCGGAAGGCTCGTGGAGTTAGACTTGCCGTTCGTTCGTGTCCTCGGGTTCCCGTTTTCGAGTTCTGATCCCCCATCGAAAGAGTCTCCAAATGATGCAATCAACATTGCGATTCAGCGCGCTGTCCTCGTCGTTCATTCTTGGAATTTGTATGACAGGCGCGAGCGCGTTCTCGTTCCAAGGAGCTACGCCAAGCCCGCCAGCCGCGCCAGCGACTCCGACTCAGGTCCAGTCCGCACCGAGCGGGCAGAATGCGCAGGGTGA
The DNA here is from genome assembly GCA_009692015.1 of Phycisphaerales bacterium. Classification (GTDB taxonomy): domain Bacteria; phylum Planctomycetota; class Phycisphaerae; order Phycisphaerales; family SM1A02; genus F1-60-MAGs104. The sequence goes on along the minus strand of SIAB01000042.1, from coordinate 13,217 downwards.
ACAGGGCGGTCAGCGACAGCGCCGACAGAACGCGCCGGGTGGCGAAGGCGGACAAGGTGGACAGGGCGGCCGCGGCGGAATGGGTGGATTTGGCGGTGGCGGTGGCGGTGGCCGCGGAATGGGCGGCTTCGCGCAGATCATGAACCGTTACAAGGCGGAGTTCCTGCGCAGGGACATCCAACTTTTCAAGGAGCAACTCGAATTCGACGCGGGGCAGATGGCAATCGTCGAGGTGCTGATCAATGACTACGACTTCGCGTTCAATCCAGCCTCGGAAGCATCGCGCACCAAAGTCGAACAGGCTGCGGGACGGATGTTCCAAGGCTTTTTCGGTGGTGACATGCGCGAGAAGATGCGCACGATGCGCGACACGCTGCAGCAAGACATCGCCGCGCTAGAGGTCGAGAATGGCGGTCCTCTCACCGACGAGGCTCGCCAAAAGCTCACCACAGATTTTCGGTCCAAGATGGGAGCGGAACTCGCGGCCGAGCGCAAGGCAACCGGTGCCGACCTCGAGACCAAGGCCATCATGCAGGAGATTCTGGATGAGATCACGCGCTGGTCCGCCGAGCGAGCGGCCTTTCGCAAGGTTGTGGTCGATGGCATCCAGACGACCTTGAATCCAGAGCAGACCGCAAATTGGCCGAAGTTCGAGCGGTTTCTGCGGCGCGAGAAGTCCATGGACAACGCCGTGCTCTCGGGTGAGGCGACCAATCTTCTGGTGGTGATGGATGAAGCGGGAGTCTCACAGCCCTCGATCGATTCTTCGGCGAAGACGCTCGATGACTATGAATTGCAACTCGACAATGCGCTGGTGGCCCGCGATGAGTTCATTGAGCGCAGCGATCCCAAGTTGATGCGGGCCGTGCTCGATGCTGATGTCGCTGGTGGCAAGGCGATCGCCGAGCGGCAGATCGCCCTGCGCAAGGCCGTGCGCGATGTGAACGATCAGTACCGCACCATGATTGTCGGCGTGATGCCTGCCGAGGATGGTGCCAAGTTCAACCAGGCTGCGCTGACCGCCGCGTTTCGGCGGACCTATCGCGCCACGCAAGTCCAAGAGGCTTTCGCAAAGGTGCTCGAGATGTCGGATCTCTCCGCCGAGACTTCGGGTGCGGCAACCAATCTGCAGATCACCTATCTGGCAGAGCTCGCTGGATGCAATGATCGCATCGTCGCAGCGACGCGCAAGCAGGAGCCAGAGCGAAGACTCGAAGAAATCGAACGGGTGATCGGCATGATGTCTGGAACCTCCTTCGCAATGGGGATGCGCGGTCCGCAAGGCGACGGGACTCCGGATCCCGTTGGCGTTCTCGAAGACAGCCGCGACGAGATGGACAAGCGCTACCTCGAGCAGTTGAAGGGTCTCTTGACCCCGGACCAGCAGGCGCTCCTGCCTCAGCCTCGCAATCGTGGTCGCGGTGGAAATGGCGGGAACAACTTTGGATCAGGAAAGATTGCCGATATGCCCGAGCAGTTTCAGGCCGGCGCCAAGAAGGCTGACAAGAACAATGATGGCACACTCGATGACACCGAACGGGGCGAGTTCTTCCGCTCCATGCGCGAGCAGGGCGGTATGGGTGGCCAAGGTGGTCGCGGCGGTCAGGGTGGTCAGGGTGGTCAGGGCACCACGACGAACTAAGTTGTGCGCGATCGCGCAACACTGAGTTCAACCCGTGCCGGGCGAACGATCGAGTTTGCTGGAACACTCTCTTGGACGAGCGCTCCTGCAGCGATCGTGGATCCCTTTCCGATGACTGTGTCCCCACCCAAGATGGTGGCGTTTGCATAGACAGTGACATTGTCTTTGAGTGTGGGATGGCGCTTGCTACCGCGGCGCAGCGATCCATCGATGTGGCGATCGAACCGCCGCGCGCCAAGTGTGACCCCCTGGTAGATGGTGCAGTTCTTGCCGATCACTGCGGTCTCACCGATCACGACGCTGGTTCCATGATCGATGAAGCAACCAGCGCCGATGGTTGCGCCAGGGTGGATGTCGATGCCAGTTGAGTCGTGGGCACTTTCGGCGAGCATGCGACCGATGAGCGGTACGCCGAGGCGCTGTATTTCGTGGGCGATTCGATGGACGCAGAGGGCGCGAATCCCCGGGTAGCAGAGCACAATTTCGGCGCGGGTCTTGGCCGCCGGATCTCGATTGAAGGCTCCCTCGAGGTCGATCAACAATAATTTCTGAATCTTGGGAAGTGCGCGGATGAGTGCAATCATGCTCCGGTCCGCCGATGCGCTCGCCTTGCCCGTGGAACGAGTCGCGGTGGTGAATGCACACACAAGTTCTGGATGCAGGAGGTCTACAACTTCATCGAGCATCACCTTGTTGGTCAAGATCACATGGTGAAACTGATGAGCCACCCAGGCGATCGCAGCCTGGTTCGGGAGGTTTCTGCTTGATCGCGTTTCGCGCGGCAAACCCTTCACGAGCGCGCGCGCCGCGATCCGAATCGCCCGCGCGGTCGTCGATTCTCGCTTCGCAGTCGCATTCATTGAGAATCGATCCTAGGTTGGAATGACATCCTGCGGGGTGCGCAGCGTTTCACGCCCATGCCATCACGCGCACGCCCGCTCACTCGCCGTCGCGAATCGCGGCGGCGCGCGCGCGCGCCGTGTCATAAATGGTTGCCAGGAGTCCAACGAGTGGAAACCGTCCACCGAGCGGGCTCGCCCCGAGTCGTCGCAGGAGAGCGTGGGGCGTATGCGCCACAACCGGGCGGGACTCGAGGTCGTGGAGTCTGCGGCCGGGGCGCCAAAAGTCGTGGAGCAATTGTTCGATGGGTGTGACGAGTGCGTGATCGTTCGCCGCGGGAGGAACTGGATGAGCCTGGTTTTCACCGCGCGTGGCGAGCGTGCGCTTCTCGTGAATGCGTTCGAGCACGCGGGCGACGGGCATGCCGCGCAACTGAAAGAGCAAGAGCGGCTCTTCTTCCAATCGCTCGGCAAGAATGTGCATCAGGCAGACCACATGCTTGCAGGGCTGCGGGGATCCACAGGAGCATTTCACGATCGGGTCGCAGTTCGCCTTCTCGCCGGGCTTGATCGGGATGAGTGGCGTGCGAATTCCAAGTGCGGCGATCACATCCGCGGTGGTCGGTGGGATCTCGCCAACCAAGAACCGCGCCGCAAAAATCGCTTCGGCGCAGAGTGCGGCGATGATCTTGTCCCACTCGTCTGGGGTCCATGTGGTGAAGTTGATCTCGAGTTGATAGGGTCGCGACGATCGACCCTGCACCGACGCCTTGATGGCGCCATCGGATGCGATCAGTGTTGCCGTCTGTCCCGAGAGGGCATAGCCATAGCCCTCGTCGCGCGCTTCGGCCTCGGCAGCCTGAAGTGTCGCGGTGTACAGGGGTTGAGCGGTCCAGGGAAAGTTCTCAACGCCTTGCTTGCGCTTGAACTTGTAACCGCCGATGACCCGTCGGGGATTCTCCGGCGGGCGCGGCGTGTTGGGTTCCTGCCACTGGGTCATTCGCTTCCCTCCAAACCACTCTTGCGGAGCGAGATCAAGTCTCTCAGTTGATTGGTCGACAGCTCGGTGAGCCAGCCATCGCCTGCTCCGATGACATGGGTGGCGAGTTCGGTCTTCTGCTCGATCATCTGGTCGATGCGCTCCTCGAGCGAACCCGTGCAAATGTATTTGTGAACATTCACGGTGCGCGTCTGCCCGATGCGAAAGGCGCGGTCGGTCGCTTGATTCTCGACCGCAGGATTCCACCAGCGATCAAAGTGAAAGACATGATTCGCCGCGGTGAGATTGAGTCCAACACCACCGGCCTTGAGGCTGAGGATAAAGATGGGGGTGGTTCCATCTCCCTTTTGAAAGCGCTCCACGAGCGCATCCCGCTTCGGTTGCGGTGTTCCGCCGTGCAAGAAGAGCGGTTCGACATCGAGTGCATGACGAATCATTGCCGCGAGCAGATGACCCATCTGACGGTACTGCGTAAACACAAGCGCGCAGTCGCCGGCGGTCACGACCTCTTCCAGCATCTCGATCAAGCGCTGTGTCTTGCCGCTTCGGGCTGGCGACAAGGTCTCAGGCATGAGCAGGCGTGGTGCACTCTCGGGTGCCTCACCCTCAGATTCTTCAACGAGTTCCAGCGCAGCGCTGGACTTCTTGGAGGATGATTGTTTCTCCGCGGGGAGCAACTCGCCAAGGTAATGCGCGGGGTGATTGCAAATCTGCTTGAGCTTGACGAGCGCGCTCAGCACCAGTCCGCGCCGCCGAATACCGTCGGAGTGATCGACCTTGGTCAGCATCTCCGCCGCGACTTGTTCGTAGAGGCGAACCTGCTCGTCGGTCAGCGCAATGTGCTGGCGACTCTCGATGAGCGGCGGCAGATCGTTGATGACCTTGGGGTCTGTCTTGAGCCGTCGAAGAATGAATGGTCGAACCAGTGCGCGCAGCCGCTCGGCAGCGACGCGGTCCCGATTGCGTTCGATCGGACCGGCGAATCGTCGCCGGAAGTCCTGGTTTGTGCCGAGATATCCCGGGCAGCAGAATTCCAGGATCGACCAAAGTTCCGCGAGCCGGTTTTCGACTGGTGTTCCGGTCAGCGCGATGCGCGACTGGGTGTTGAGCGAGCGAATGGCGACCGTCTGCTTGGTCGGTGGATTCTTGATGTACTGCGCTTCGTCCAAGACGACACGGCGCCAGGGAACCGACTGCAATGTCTCCTTGTCGCGAACGGTGATCGCGTATGTGGTGAGAACGACATCGTGTGCTTGTGCGAGTTGCGCGAACCGCTCGCCGGCGGGGCGATCGAGTCCGTGGTGGATGAGCACAGTCAATTCGGGAGCGAATCGGGTGAGTTCTCGTTTCCAGTTTCCCATCACCGACATCGGAGTCACGATGAGCGAAGGTCCGATCGTTGCGGTGCCGATCTTGGTTCGTTCGTGCTGAAGCAGTGCGATCAACTGGATCGTCTTCCCGAGTCCCATGTCATCTGCCAAGCAAGCTCCGAGACCGAGTCGATCAAGGAAGGCCAACCAACTGAGCCCAGAGAGTTGGTAGGGGCGGAGCGTTCCCTGAAATGTTGGCGGCGGACCAGCCATCTGAAAACCCTCTGTCGAGTCGGTGCTGGAGAGAAGCTGCTTTACCCATCCGGTTGCTTGGACGCCGCTCACCGGCAGCGCCTCGGGAGGACCGTCGATGCCGTGCGCCATTCGAAGCGCTTCGACCAGCGTCATCGTCCCTCCCGGATGATCGCGCAGGAACTTGAGTGCCGAGTCGATGTCTTCTGGACGAAGGTCAACCCATCGTCCACCTACGCGCACCAGCGGCGCGCCCTTCTGGGAAAGCTTCTCCAGCATTTCGATCGAGACGGTTTGCGTTCCAAGGGCGACTTGCCAGCGATAGCCGACCAGCGATTGCAGACCGAGCCCCAGCGCGCCGTTGCCCCGGCTTGCATCACCATCCATTCCCGTTGGCGGCGTATCGGGAGAATCGATCATCAGATTCGCATTTATTCTGCTGGCAGACTCGCCCCACCACTCCGGCACATCAACAAAGAAACCCGCCTCGAGCAGAACGGGTCTCAAGTCGCGCATGAACTGATAGACCTCGCGCGTGTCGAGGTCGACGCCAGAAGGGGCCTCATCTTCGAGTGCCTCGTCGAGCGCGGTCCAGATTCGACTGGCGCGGGCGAGTTCCTTCAGCAGGATCTCGGCGAGTTCATCGTTTCGTCCGGCAGTCGATCCCTTGCGCTTTCCGGTCGGTCGATCGAAAAGTGTTTGCGCATCGATCACCGTTTCAGGGGACTCTGGATCGACGAGACCGAATCCAACATGCCATGTCGAGTCGATTCCATCTTCTGCTGCATCGAGATCTGGCTCGCGCACCTCAAAGTGCAATCGCAATCCCGTGGTCACCCGTGCTTCGTCGAGCACACTCAACCATCCGCGCGTATCGCGCAGGACATCGAATGTGTTTCGTCGTCCCGTGGTGATCGAGTCACGCGGACCAAGAAGACCACTCAGCCACGAGGCGTGCGCATCGACTGCTGGGTCGAATCCTTCGATCGACTCCTCGAACTTGTCAGCCACCAGCGCGGTGCGGATGATCGAGTCGACCGCGGCACTGAGGAAGGAGTCCACAATCGGCCACGCTTGTCCGTCCGATCCATCAATCGCGCGCGCCGCGGCGGGCATGCTGGCGAGCAAGTCCGCCAACTGCTCGTTGGCATCCGGATCATTGAGCCAGGGACGCCACTGCCCGGAATAACTGCCATCGCGGCGCTGCAGGACGGTTGGAATGACGCGCTGATCAACCACCGAGTCAACCGCGAACTCGGCCAGCGCCAGCCACCAGTGCATCGCGTGCGCCGCAACAAAGTGACTGTTCGGCGATCCTTCCAAATCGCGCATCTTCAAGAGCAGGGGGGTGGCATCCGCCGCAGCAATCTGAATCGAAGGCACGCGGGTCGGCTCGAGCGTGAGCGACTCTTCATCAATACTCGCTCGGCCCATCAGTCCCGCAAGGCGGCTCGATGGGAGTGTTGTCGATCGCGTCGCCTGCTCACCACCCTGCGGTGTGCTCGCGTGCGGCAGGAGCAAGTCGAGCGAACTCTCTTTGGCACCATTGAGCGATCCGAGAGCCTCCTCGAGAGCAACACGAAGTTCACGCGCCGAGGCAGCGAATGGATGTGCGGGAGCAGCGGTCGGAGCCATCGCGGTGGCAGCCGACAGCGACTCACCCCAGAGGTGGATCGTTCCTTCAAACCAGTTTGCGTGAACAACAAGCATTCTTTGGTGAATCTCTGCAATTCAAGATCGAATGATTGCGCTGGGGATCGAACCCAGGACCTAGAGGTTAAAAGCCACTTGCTCTACCAGCTGAGCTACGCAATCGTGATTTGAGTTGGGGAAAGAGTGTACCGAGGTGCGGCGGCGCCCACCACCACGAAGCCAGCATTGAAAACTCAAGAAATTCAACGGATTTATCGGACGAACGGTATTGAATCCTGTTGAGATAGCCGATAAAGAGTTCTGTTGGAGCGAATCAGACGCAACTCGTTGCGTATCTTTAGTCTGGATAACAAGTTATGGGTGGGAGGGCCGAATTTGGCGCGCCCTCTCGACTAGCCACCGAAGGAACAACCATGAGCGTTTCTGTACCAGTCATCGAACAGTTTCTCAGTTACTTGATCGACGAGCGACATTTTAGTCCCTACACCTCGCGGTGCTACGGGCTGGATCTGCGCCAGTTTGCCGACTTCATCGCGGGTGAATACGGAATCGAGTTCGACGAAACTCAAGAGCGCGCCGTACTTGCCAAGCGCGATGCGACCGCACTCAAGACCGTCTGTGGTCGCATGCTCGCGGCGGATGTCGAAGTGGTGCGCGGGTTTCTTGCGCATCTCTCTGTGCAAAATTATTCTGCGGCCACGACCGCGCGCAAGATCGCCACGCTGCGATCCTTTCACAAGTGGATGGAGAAGCGCGGGCTCACCTCATCGAATCCGATGACGCTGATTCGAACACCCAAGCAAGCCCGGCGATTGCCCAAGGCGATCACGGTGGATCAGGTCGAGAAGTTGCTTGCGGCTCCCAGCGAATCAGACTTGCTTGGCGCGCGCGATCGCGCGATTCTCGAGACGCTGTATTCGACGGGCATTCGTGTGAGCGAAGTGGTGGCGATCAACCGTGGTGATATGGATATTGAAGGTTGCCAGTTGAAGGTGAAGGGAAAGGGTCGCCGCGAGCGAGCCGTCCCGGTCTTGCCCCACGCAATCGCCGCCGTCTGTCGATACCTCGCGCGTGCCGAGTCCGAAAAGATTCCTATGGACGCGGGTCGACCACTCTTTGTGAACAAGTTGGGGACCCGCCTTTCGAGTCGATCGGTCCGCCGCAAGGTCTCGAAGTATCTCAAGATCGCGGGACTCGATCCGGACATTTCGCCGCACACGATTCGACACTCCTTTGCAACTCATCTTCTGGACAACGGCGCCGATCTTCGCGCGGTTCAGGAATTGCTGGGTCATCAGTCGCTCTCAAGCACGCAGGTCTATACCCATCTCACCACCGCTCGGATGCGCGAGGCATATGACCGCGCCCATCCGCGTGCGGAAGCGTCCTAAGAGACACCGTGCCAGCCCCAGCTGATTCGCTTGATCCCCGTTGGACTCTGCGGCAGGGCGATTGCCTCGAGGTGTTGGCGCAGCTCAATGATGCATCGGTTGACTTGGTGTATGTCGATCCGCCATTCAATTCTGGTGTCGCGCGCAAGGGCCGCGCTGGTCTTCAATTTGCAGATCGATTTGTCGATGCGGCTGCGTATCGCAACTTCCTCGCGCCAAGACTCGCGGCTATGCACCGGGTCTTGAAGCCCACAGGATCGATCCTGGTCCATGTCGACTGGCATACGAGTCATCATGTTCGACTGCTTCTCGATGAGGTCTTCGGTCCCGCGGCGTTTGTCAATCATCTCGTCTGGTCTTATGGATTGGGTGGATCGGGTCCCCGATCATTTGCCCGCAAGCATGACGACATTTTTTTCTATGGGCGCACTGGCGACTATTGGTTCGAGCCGCCGCGCGTTCCGGCGCGCAGTGCGCGACTGCGCGGTCGCACCAAGAAGGCCACCGATGTCATCGAGATTGCATCGATCAACAATATGGCCTTTGAACGGACGGGGTATCCAACACAGAAGCCGATCGCGCTGCTCTCGCTGCTGGTGCGGGCCTGTTGCAAGCCGGGTGGGACGGTGCTCGATCCAACCTGCGGAAGTGGAACGACACTTGTTGCAGCGGTGGAATCCAATCGAATCGCAATTGGAATCGATCAGTCGAGTGATGCGCTGCGAATCGCCCGGCAAAGGCTCGAGCGCGTCTGCAACGGCACTGCCGTCAGAGTTCCCACACTGCGAGTTGCTCGAGCATCCGCGTCGGCTCGCCCAGCTCCGCCGCCGCTGGCGCGGTCAGCGTGACATGGCCAACTTTTCTGCCGGCCCGCGCGGACTTTCCATAGAGGTGAAGTCTGGCGTGGGGCAGGGCGAGCAGTCGAGCCGTGATCGGCGCGCGGCCAACAAGATTGATCATGACGCTCGCGCCGCGGCACTCAGTTGAGCCAAGGCTGAGACCACCAATGGCGCGCAAGTGATTCTCGAACTGGCTGGTGACTGCTCCGTCGATTGTCCAGTGGCCAGAGTTGTGAACGCGCGGCGCCATTTCATTGGCGATGAGTCCGGCGCTGGTCACGAAGAATTCGACGGCGATCGCACCGATGTAATCGAGCGACTCCATTAGCGCGCGGACATATTGCTCTGCCGCCGTCGCGAGTCGACCGTCGCCATCGCAAGGCGCCGGCACCTGACTCTTCCAAAGGATCCCACTGCGATGTTCATTCTGAATGAGCGGATAGAAGGCGATCGTCGCGCCATGACCCGCACGGCGGGCGCGCACGGCGATCATCGATACCTCAGCAGAAAATGGCACCAACGCTTCGAGGATGCACGGCACGCGTCCAAGTTCTTCCCACGCCAATCGCACGAACTCATCAGGATCAGTCGAAGTCGCCTGCAGCACGCGCTGTCCCTTGCCGTCATAACCGAGTCGCCGCGTCTTGAGAACTGCTGGCAGCGAGACCGTGCGCAAGGCCGCGACGATGTCACCCACTGTCGCGATTGCTGCGAATGGTTGCACAGGAATTCCAAGATCCCGAAAAGTCGTCTTCTCGAGGATGCGATCCTGGGCGATCGACAGCGCGCGAGGATTGGGAGCAAGGCTCAATCGATCCGCAAGCCACTGCGCAGTTTCTGCGGGAACATTTTCAAACTCATAGGTCGCGAAGGAGAGATCACGGGCGAACCGCTCGAGGGCATCCAAGTCGTCGTATGGAGCGCGAATGACCTCGCCTAGCGCGCCCGCCGGGCAATCTGCCGTGGGTTCGAGAAATCGAAATTGAAAGCCCAGCGGCAAGCCGGCGAGTCCAAGCATGCGCCCGAGCTGCCCTCCGCCCACGACTCCGATTTTCAACTGCGCTTCCTTGTGGTTGCCTTGCGCGGCGCCTTGCGTCGTGGTCGGCCTGCGCCGACCTCAGCCTTGGCGGGATCTGCGTTGGCCCGAACTGCTGCAGATTGTCGCGCCCGCCAAGCTTCGAGCGTTTTCAGCAGCGTCGGGCGACTGCCAGCAAGAATTGCCGCGGCAAGCAGGGCGGAATTGATGGCGCCCGCTTTGCCGATCGCCAGCGTTCCAACTGGAATGCCAGCGGGCATCTGCACAATCGAGAGCAGCGAGTCCAATCCCTCGAGCGTCTTGCTCTCAACAGGAACACCAAGCACAGGAAGGCATGTTCTGCTCGCGGTCATTCCCGGAAGGTGTGCAGCGCCGCCTGCGCCAGCGATGATCACTTCAATACCGCGACCTGCGGCGCGATCGGCATACCGAAAAAGTTCGGTCGGGGTGCGGTGCGCACTCACCACGCGGCGTTCATATGGAATGCGCAGCGCATCAAGCGTCTCGCACGCATGGCGCATGGTCTCCCAGTCGCTGCGCGATCCCATGATGACCCCAACAATTGGTCGCTGCTTTGCCATGCAGCCAATCGTAGCGAGCGCGAATCCCCAAGCACGCGCCGAGGGCTATTCGCGGCGCGACTTCGGGCGGGATTCGATGGATGGCTGATTTTCGCCACTGCGCACTTGTGGGTCGCACCGCACCGCGCGGTGACAATCTTGTCTTGGCGATCTGTTTCGCATTGACCGTTGGCATGGACAGGGTGGTTGCAGTTTTCGTTGGCGTTGTCTTGGCAGCGCTCATCTTCATGCGGCGGATGGCAGAACTATCGGAAGTGGATCTCGGCGAAGTGAATGGCGCCGAAAGGATCGTCGCCCCCGAAGGCGTTCTCTACGACAGAATCTGTGGACCGCTCCTCTTTGGTGCAGCTCAACGGGCGATGCAAGAGATCCGAACCATAGGCTCCGCGCGATTCGCAGTCATCAATCTCGAGAGCACGACCGATCGACTCTGGCGCGCGGGCATTCCAGTAGTGATTGCCGCGGCGAATCCGCGGGTGCAGGTCAAGGTGAAGCCCGCCCGATTTTCGTGGGCAGGAGGCAGGTGCGGGATTCGCAGCCACCGTCGAAGCGGCTCTTCGTAGCGAACCAAAGCGGTCAAGTGCATCAGGCCATCAGGGAGCCTGAGTGACCGACGCAGGCGGGGGAGTCGTCGCAAGAATCGGAAAGAGTCGCGTCACGCCGCTCACCATGAAGCTCACCGCGACCGCAGCGAGCAGCAGCCCCATGATTCGATTGACGATGTTCATTCCCGTGATCCCGAGAATTCGTGAGAGCCCGCGTGCCGCGCGCAGAGCCGCGTAGGTCAGGAGACCGATCACCACACAGAGTCCAACCAGAATGACGCGGTGCATCACGCTGTCCGACATGTCGGCAACGATGATCGCGGTTGAAATTGCACCCGGGCCCGCCAGAAGTGGGATTCCCAGGGGGACGATCGCGACACTCGCCTTCTGCGATGCTTCGAGTCGTTCGTCTGCAGAAATGCGGGCGCCGCCATCGGCGCGGGCGTTGAGCATGTTGATCGCCATGAGGAGCACCAGGATCCCACCGGCGATTGAGAAGTCCATCACATTGATGCCAAAGAGACCCAGAATGAATTCGCCAGCGACAACTGAAATGGTTAGCACCGAAAACACGGTGATCGCGGCGGATCGCGCCGCGCGGTGGCGCGCCGCAGCGGGCATCTGCTCGGTGACACTCACGAAGAGTGGAATTCCAAGTAGCGGATTGACGATCGCCAGCAGCGAGACAAATATCTGCGCGTAGTCGACGTGGTGCATGAGGGCAATGTACGGTCAGGGTGTGGGAACTCGCGCGGTGATAGAGTGGCTGACATGCCAAGACTGATCACACCCGTGCTTCGCATCGTGCTGCTCCTGTCGGTAGCTCTCTCGATGCGCTGCACCACGGGATCTCACTCCGGCCACGCGGGGGCAGCGCCGCTCACGCGCACACAGGCGATCGGAACCTGGAGCCTCACCGATGCCCAGAACGAATTGTTCAATGTCATCGTCTCGAGCGATGGAGCAGCAGTGAGCACTTGGTGGAAGGGTGAGGCTGGAACGCAAGGCGAACGCGGTCGCTGGGAACTCGCCAGTGGCGTGCTCGATATTCGCTACAGCGATGGATGGCGCGATGTGCTCACCACCGACTCGATTGGATTCAGCAAGCTCTCCTACGCGCCGGGTCTGGCGCCCAAGTCCGGCACCACCGAGACACCAAACAACTATGGGCAGGCGGTGCTGCTGACTGGAATCCAAGTTCCCTTTGTGGGTGTTTGGGTTGTTCCGGGTGCGCTGGCAGGTCCGAAGTATGAAGCGACGATCGCGCTTCGATCCGATGGCATGGCTCGAAAAAATGTCGATGCGAATCAGCAGGGGACCTGGCACCTTGATTCTGGGATCGCCACGGTTGACTGGGCGGATGGGTGGCACACAACGATCGAGATCGGTGCGGATGGAACGGCGTTCTCGAAGTCGTGGAAGCCAGGAACGGCGACCTCAGAGATGCCAACTGGATCTGGCGCTGTGCGTCGTGTGCTGAAGTGATTGCGGCGCGGATCCCGCGCTGCCCGCGCAGATCAGTTGTCCGAACCAAATCCGGGTTGCGGTCCGCTCGATGGAAAGTCGGGTTCCATGATTGATGGATCTTGATCCCACCGTTCATCGAGGTTTGATTCATCGATCGACCAGGCACCTTGGTCGGCGATGTTGTTGGATGCGTGGGAGAGACGGAAGTCTTGTGAGTCTGCGTTCACCGAGTGCTCCGAGCCGCAGCCAGCGACGCAGGCGGTGATCGAGAGCGTGATCGTGCGGAGGATGATCGAGTGGCGAGAGGTCACGGGGAGGAAGTATAGAGAGCACGCGTGGTCGGAATCGGAATTGTGGATATCGCGACACGAATCCCCTCGCTGCGGTGAGATAGTGCGGTTCAACAGTCGTTTGCTACCGCAGTGAGGGAAACTTGGAGCCAAGCGCGGGGCCATTGGCAGGCGGAACCGCGGTCACACCCGCGGGTGCACTCGGAGTGGTTGATGTGGTGGTGCACTGTCCCGATGGTCCAGTGACATTGGCGGGTGGTTTTTCGTTCGTTGTGATCATCGTCCCACCGTGGGCGTCACTCCTAGAAGCGGCGCCTGATCCGGCGGTCGTGACCGATGCCAACCTGCGCGCTCAGAGCGTTGGTTCTTTCG
>SIAB01000041.1 GCA_009692015.1 Phycisphaerales bacterium | reverse complement strand
TTCGCGACCAGTGACCTCACGCAACCCGGCGACGCGGTTCGCTATGGCAAACTCGTCGAAACCCGTTTCGTCCTCATCGGCACCGTGTATCGCATTGATGGGATCTACCTGGTTTCGGCGCGGCTGGTGGATTGCGCAAGTGGCATCGTGCATGAGCGGTCTCGCGCCGTCGTGCGCTTCCGAACGGTCGATGAGATGGCCGAGCGAATCGAGGAACTCGCCAGATCACTCGGACTTCGCATCGGCACAGCACAGCAACTTCCCCAACCGCCTGCGCCCATCGATGCAACGGCCAAGGCGGTCACGCCGCAGCCAGTCGCCACCGCGCAACCAACGCCCGTCGCGCAACCGATTACTGTTCGTGACTATCTAGAGCAAGTCGGCAGCGCATCTGACGCCAACGATCGCGTAGAACTCGCCACCGCCGATCGAACCGTCGAAGTCGGAACCGACATCAAGTTCAAGGTGTCGAGTGCGCGCGATGGGTTCCTCTCGCTGTTTGTTGTCGACGCCGACGGAAGAGTGGGGCTCTTGATTCCAAATCCAAAGCTCGCGAAGCAGCCAGTGCGAGCCGGCGTCCCGATCTCCATCCCCAGCGATGTCCCGTTCTCGCTCAAGGCGCAACCTCCGCTGGGAATGACCAGGATCAAGGCAATCGTGACGTCTTCGCCGCTTCCACTCACAGGAATTGGCGATGCGGGCGTTGTGCTGCGACGCATGGAACTCGGGGAAGTGATCGGCTCGCCACCACAAGTCGGCGGAAGTCCAGCACGTGCCGACTGGTCGAGCGCTGAATTGGAATTCGTGATCGTGCCAACTGGCGGTGGCGCCGCGGCGACAGTTTCATCTGTGATCCCAAAGCCCCTGCCCGCCGTGTCAAAGCCAATCTCCGCGGGAGCCGCACCCGTGCCCAGCAATCCACAAACAGTGGCTGAAGCGCGGCTCTCGATCGCCGCTGCTCTGCGAATCGTGGCAAGCGGAGAACGCGAACCCTCGTTGGCCGAGTTGGAACTTCTGCGCTGGCCGCTTTCGAGTCCGCTCGATCCGCGCATCGACATCGGATGGATGCCAACTGTTCCGCCTGCGACTCCGGCCATTCGTATCGCAGTCATCGATGCGGACTTTGATCCAGATGACTCAGGCTTGGCCACTGCATTCCGCGCGCTGCCAGTGGAGGCCCGCGCTGAACTGCGAGATGAAATCCGCCGCAACGGTGCGGTTGCTTCGCGCCACGGAAATCGGGTCGCTTCGCTTGTCGCCAGCGAGGTGGCATGGATTCCATCGGTGCTCCCCGGGAATGAGATCGTGCCAATTCGCATCACCAGTGCGATGGAGATTCCAAGCTATCGGGCTAGCCGAGGCGGTACTACAGAATTGGTCCAAGCCCTGCGCGCCGCACTCGATGCTGGTTGTCGCGTGGTCAACCTCAGTCTCTCGATCGCTCTGGATGGTGAAGAGCGTGATCGCTTTGCTCGGGATCCCATCTGGGTCGATCTCAACCGCGCTGGTGTGGTCGTTGTGTGCGCAGCAGGCAACGCGCAAGAGGATCTAGACAGAACTCCCTCCTACCCAGCATGCTTCGATCTTCCCAACATCATCTGTGTCGGCGCGATCGGGATGGATGGAGATCTCGCCCGCTGGGAAGGGGCAACTGGAAGCGCGTTTGGAGCCCATTCTGTGGATATCGTGGCCCCGGGCGAGTGGCTGGCTGTTTCTGATGGCGGAGGCAACGCATCGATCGGCGGCGGAACTTCATACGCCTGCGCGCTGGTTAGCGGCGCAGCGGCACAACTAATCGCGACTCACCCCCAAATCACCGCAGCGCGCGCCGTCGAGAGACTGATCGCGACCAGCCGCCCGATTCCAGCACTCTTTGGACGCACGCGGGGCGGTTTGCTCCAATGGCCATCCGCTGCGAGCGCTGGTTCTTCCGCGCAGTAATCATCGGTTTCGGGGGCGCTCGAGCAAATCCAAGAAAGTTGTGCAAGGTCTGGGGAGTGGTGCGTCATCATCGCAAGCGGGACTCGTGTTCCCGCCGAACCAGTTCCCTAACGGGACACACCAGAGGACCAACAATGTCAAACATTGCTCAGAAACTCTTCCGATCACTCGCGCTCGCTTCCCTCATGGGATCACTCGTCGGGTGCGCAACCAACGACGACTTCAATATGGCGATGCTCGCCACCGTATCCGATCTGCGGGGTGGCGATCTCAGCGGCGCATCCAGCTCTCTGCAAGAAGCCCAGAGCGCCGCAACAAGCGACGATCAGCGCATAAAGGTCAAGGAACTTGGGCTGCTCATCGCTGGTGCCGAATCATATTGCCGTGGAGATCGTGATCAAGCCGGGAGCACCTGGTCCGACACGAAGTCGCCCGAGTTTCGCCGTGCCCTCTCCACGAACCAGCACGCGCTGGGAGTCGTGCTCACATCCGCCAACAAGAACTGAGGTCGACATATGAAACCTTTCAACATTGCTACCCCCCTCACACTCGCTCTCTCGACACTTGCCTTCGGGCAAGCTGGCGCAGAGGGCGAGTACGACCTTCTCGTCTCGACCAAATCACCCGCAGCGAGCCTTGCTGCAGCACCAGTGCCGATCTCGCCTCAGCCTCTGGAGTTTGTGCCAGTGTCTGCGCCTGCTACTCAGCCACGTGCGACTCTGGCGCTCGCAACTTCGACCTCTCAAACTCACCGAGGGCAAATCGGCGACTACGACTTCGGCGAGGTTGTTCAGACGCTTCGCAATTCCGTGCAGCCACTCGCAGGCGAACTCGATTCCGAGTTCCCGAGATTCATCGGCCAGATTGATGATGCGATCATTCTGATGGAGGCCGGGCGAAATCAAGAGGCAGTGGCGCTCAGTGCACAGGCACTCGATGGCGTGCTCGCCGCCCGTGACCGAGTTGTGAATCCACTATGGGAAGCACAGTTCTACATGACCGAACAGATCGCACTGGTGCGATCTCGACTTGCTGCAAGCCTATCAACCAACGATCCGACCACGGCCGCGGGTAAGGCGACGGCACAGTCCAACAACATGCTGGATCAAGTGGCGCTGCGAATCTCTCAGGCCACCGATCCAGCACGCAAGAAGCGGTTGGTCTCGCATTACAACACACTGAGAACACTCTCGAAAGTCCGCGCGAGAACATTGAGCATGACTCCAGACCAGCGAAAGTTGTGGTTCGGCGTGCTCAAGGTCCTCGAGCAAGCATCCGTTGCGCATCAGCAGGTTCTGACGGGCTCGGAAGCGCTCTTCGCACAGCTAGACGGAACCAGCAGTCAACTCCGCGATTACCTGGGGCTGATGCAGACGGTGGAGGGAGTGGATCAGCTGCTCGGTTCAGTCGACGGTGGCGGAATGGAGGGGTTTGTGGACGGAATGCGCACGCTGCAGACGCAGATGGAGTCATTCTCGACGGCCATGGAGGGCGCGCTCGAAGCGAGCATGATCGACCTTGAGTCGCGGGTCGATTCAATGCAAGCACCAGACACAACAGGCAACGGCTTCGTAACGCCGACCGCAATCGATGAGGAGCTTCAATCACGGATCGAGCGTATGGCGCCATCGAGCGCCGGAAAGGACTGATACCCATGCGTAGATCATTCGCAGTCATCACATTGTGCCTCGCAGGAGTTGCAAACACTCAAGCGCTCGCGGCGGATGCGCCACGAGAGGTGAAGTCGGAGTTTCAGCAGAACATCGTGCGTCGAGATCGGATGGTTCGCGAGTTGATCGCGCTGGACTCCAAGGGAGCAGATGCGGTCGCGGCTGGCAAGGAGCCCATCGCGACCCACGCAGACCAGGTGAAGCTTCAGGATCAGATTGATCTGATCCAGCTCCGCTTGGAGACGCTGGCGCTCCGTTGGGATCTCAACCTACCTGATCCCCCCAAGGAGGGGAAGGACGAACTCGACGAGGCGACGATTACCTCGCAGCGCATCGAGAGCGCATTTCAAGAGGGGCGCAATCGATCCCAGCGTGTGCTGGCGAACCGCTGCATCTCGATGCTGGCCTCGATCGATTATGACGCCTTCCTCGCGAGGCCAGAATGAGCGAGTTCTTCCTCCTCGGCGGGATCTGCATGTGGCCGCTTGCAGCATGTTCCGTCGCACTTCTCGCCCTGCTCATTGAGCGGGCAGTCGTGGTGGTTGGACCGCGTTGGAGAAGCGTCTCCTCCGAACGGACTTTCCACAGGAGTTTTATTCCTCTGTTCATCGAGGTCGCGCCTGCCCTTGGGTTGCTGGGCACCATGCAGGGGATCATCGAGTGCTTCGGAGTGCTCGGCGGAAGCGGATCAGCCAAGGGTGCGCTCAGCGGCCTTGGTGTGGCTTGCATCACCACGGTGTATGGTCTGGTGATTGCGCTCGTTGCCAGCCTTGCTGGATTCACGCTCGACGCACTCGGGCGCGTGGAGGTTGAGCCATCATGATGTACCGCAGCTTTGTGGATCTGGTGTTCATCATCCTCTGCGCACTCATTGTGGTGCTTGCCGAGGCCGGCACGGACTCCCTGCGTGGCCTGAGTGCGGATCCAGCAGATGTTGGCGACCAAGGAACGCACGAGCTTGACGATGGTGGATTCGAGTTCCTTGTTGTCTCAGAGGTTGGATTCATTGTTCGCGATACGCACTTCACCAAAGTCGCCGATGCGCTCAACCTCTTGGATCCAGGGCTCGCCGTTGTCGTTGTCCCGGAGAGCAGTTTGCTCTCGCATGACCGGGTGATCGGGGCTTGGTGGGAGGCCCGTCAGAGTGGCAGACATGTTGAACTTGGGGTGCGCACCGATGCGAATGGGAGTCAATCATGAATAAACCTGCCTTGGCGTTCGGATTGGTTGCTTCAGCAGCGTTGCATGTTTGGTTGATCTGGCCCCCATCTCCGTCCGCGCCCGTAGACCAGATCGTGCAAGGCGATGAGATTGTGCCGCTTCGGCAACTCGTGAAGGAATTGGAAGTTGCCCCGACGCCGCCAGCCGCTGATTCCGAGGAAGCGGCACAGGTTGTGGTTGCAGCGCACATTCCAACGGAACCAGCGCCAGCGGAAGCGCCTGCGCCTATGCCAGCGGAAGCGCCTGCGCCTATGCCAGCGGAAGCGCCTGCGCCTATGCCAGCGGAAGCGCCTGCACCTGCACCTGCACCTGCACCTGCGCTACCAGCAGAGGCGCAGATCGCACAGGTTCCTGTTGAGGCGCCGGCGGTAGTCGAGCAGCCCCCGACGATGGCAAGCGCCGAGATGCCAGTTGAAATTGAATCGTCTCAACTCGCGCCCGTGCACGCTCCTGCGCCAATCACCGAGCCGGTCATCAACACCCCGCAGCCAGAAACAGTCCTGGCGATCGCTCGGCCGTCCCCAATTCTCAAAGCACTTGAAACTCTCGCGCTTCAGCAGGCTGCACCGGTGATTCGCGAGCCGGTTCGCGCGCCGGTGTCACCCAAGTTCCCATGGCTGCATCGCCGCGGAAAGACGATGGTGAAAGCAGCCGATGCAATTCCAGTTCGACCAGCTCCAGCGGTTTCGACCACAAGGCATCCGCCTGTTTCACCAGCGCTCGCGATCAGCAAAAGCACGCCTGCGATCTCTGATCGTGGAGCAAAGCGATACGCATCGCCACCACCGCAAGAGCCGATCGCGCGAATCGCTTGGGGAGATGCCAAAAGCGTCGGAAGAACAATCGAAACAGGGCGGCTCAGACTGGTGGCTGTCGATGCCGATCTCAAGGTGGTCGGTGGTGTCGAGCACAAGGATGGCGTGTGGAAGCGAACCGAGGTGCCCGCACAGCTGGCTTCATACTCCAATCGAGTTCGTGTTGTGCAGCATGTGCCCGGATTTGCCGATCCAGCCGCAACCTGTGTCGGTGGTGAGCACCTTGCTGTGGCTGTTCCTGTTGGTCTCGAGCGGCGCATCGAGGACGCCATGAGCCTCGCTGCCCGCAAGGCAGGGATTTCGCGCCAACAGGTGGCTGCCTGCTTCGGGAAACTGGTGATCAATCCAACGGGCCTCGAGTTTCAGATCGATCGCATTGAACGGAGAACCGAACAATGAAAAGTGTTCTCATTGGTCTCGCCGCAGGGGCTGGCGGCTTCTGCGCAGCGTGGAGTGTCTGGGCGGTTGCATCGAGTGTCACGATCCAACCCCAAGTCAAGGTGGAAGAACCAGTGGCACAGGCTGTCGTTGCCCGCGTTGAAGTGGCACCACCACCAGTAGAACTGCCGCAGGCTGCACCTCCGCCTGCGATCCCTCGCACACCGAGTGAACCGTCCTCAATCGTGTTCGATCCAGACAAATTCACCCGCGCCGCTGAGGCGATCAACAGACTTGAGCGGCAGGTCGCCCTGCGGAGTGCCGGTTGAGTGCAGGCACTTTCCTGTGGAGTGATAGGCACTTTCCGTGGATGACCCGGTCAGTATCCGCTCTGCGCCTTCGCGGCAAGCCGCAAGAGGCATTGCGACCCACACCGAGCATCAGTACGATTACCGCTGCAATGTCGGAGCGAATCGCAAGGTGGTTTCACGAGGCGCAGCATCGATGGCCATCCGTTCGGTGGACCGCTGCGCGCTTCGGGATCCACGTCGCAAGCGAGTCGCCAAACTTCCCACTTGATCTCTACCTCTCCGGAGCTGCCTCTGAGTGGATCGACGATGCCTGGGTCGCAATCCACACCGAGTGCCGCCCCGAAGTATTGAGGCGGGTCGCGCGCATCGCTCGTCAATGCGAGATGGCCGAGGATCTCTGGAGCGAGGCGGTCGCCCGATTGATGGCAGAGGACAAGAATACCGAACTTTTGGCAAACGGGCGCAGATGTGGGCGAATTCGCCGATTCCGTGGGTTAGTCCCACTCCCCTCATATCTGTCCGTTGTGGCCAAGAGGATTGCGCTTAGTCGAATTCGGAAGATCCGCATCGCCATGCAATACAACCATTCAGCCCGATCCCACGGCGCTTCTTTCGCAGCGAACCCCGACGAATCTCTTGATGAGCGCGAAGACACAGATCGGTTCGCCAGGCAGTTTGCACGGGCCTTCGCCGCACTCACGCCGTTGCGTCAGGCATTGCTGTCATTGATCTATGGTCCCGGCGTAGCCAAGGGTGAGGCTGGCCGACTCCTGGGTCTTCGTGACTATGAGGTGTCGCGAGAACTGAAGGCCGCGTTGGGTTCTCTTCGGGATCAATTGGAACTCACGAACCACGACTCATGGTCGATCATGTCTGCAGAGACGTGGGCACGGGCCTGGACCGAAGTGCGATCATTGCAAGAAGGTGAACCCAAAGATGAAGCCTGAAGAATTCAAAGCACTAGAGATTCGAGCCGCGGTCGCGCGGATCCGAGATCAGGCAGATGAGACCGAGGTTGATGATGAGACGCTCGCGCTTTTCATTGATCGTGGTATCGGCGCGGTGCCCCTTCACGCGCGCACGCAGTTGCTGCGCGCCATTGGGCAGTCACCGGAACTCGCATCGCTGGTCTGCGAGTTGGCACAGACGCTGGATCATCGCGATCAGTCCTTGCGGGCGCCCATGATTCTTGGGGTGAGCCAAGGCACTTGGCGCGTTGCCTGCGCCGCATGTGCGACGCTTGCGGTGGGGTTGACGGCTTGGAGGGTGGTCGCTCAAGGGTTCGTGCCGCCAGCCGAAGTCAGGGTTCTCGGCAGTGATGGTGGGCAGCTCGCCACCGAGCAGTTCGCGATGGGGGTTGGCTCCACACCGAGTTTGCTCGTGATCATGATCCTGTGGCTGGCAACATGTGGTCTCATGCTGCCGGCCCTCGGCAGCGCTCGCCGCGCGGCAAATCGATGAGCGTGAGTCCCCCAAGGAGTCCCCGGATGATGGGTTGGGTCGTCCTCATCGCCTTCGGCTGGTGCAGTGCGCTCGGTGCGAGCATCGTTTGCTCTTCCGACGAGGCGGTGCGAACGAAGTTTTACCTCAGCGACCCTGCCCAACTGCAGGACGGGCGTGTGGCGCGGGAGGCGGCTGCGACCTCCATGTGCGATTCACTCGGGATAGCAGATCCTGCGGTTCGATCCCTCATCGCAGCGTGGCTCGCCGCGAATCCCGCCGTGATGGAGACGCGGGAGTCGACATCTCGCGGGGAGTTTCTGGCGACCTGTCCCGACGCAGGCAGCGTGAAGCAGTGCATCAGCAGGTTGGCAGCTCAAGTCGAGACCTACGGTGCTCCGATCGTGATCATTGAAGCACAGCGACCAGCCAACACCAACGACACGCTCGCCGCTTCAGAATTTCAAACAGTTCTCGCGAATGCGGGTATGCGGGCTATCGTCGGCAGCGATGCGAGATCCCGAAGGCGTGAACTCGCGGATGCCGCCGTTGAGCGAGGCATGAATCCCGATGAGGGGCGATCGGCGATCGATCGCCTCGATGCGGACTTTGTCATTCGCGTTGAGCACGCCCAAGTTGAACGCGAAGAGACGCAGGCATATGGAGTCAAACTCGTCGCCTGTCAGGTCACGCTCACTCTTTCCTTTGTCCGAGCTGCCGACCAATCATCGATTCCACTTGCGCCCGTCACAATTGCGCTTCGTTCTCGCGATGCGACAGGCGTTGAGCAGGCGGCTCGATCGCGCGCCGCTGCCGATGCCGCGACTCGGGTGATCGCGCTGATTTCCGAGGAGTGGGTGTCAGTCTCGGAGGGAAAACGAGATTGGATCCTCGAGATCAGTCCGAGCGCGGAGTTTCAGTCGAGTGAACTCATGCATGCGGCGCAGGTGGGTGAGGTCGTTGTACTCGAGAATCGACCCGGGATTCGGGCGTTGCTTGCGGTGCCACCTGAGGGGATCGATCGCCTTCTTGCCAGCGGGAAATTTGGAGTTGTGATTCACAAGAGACCCGGCTATCTGCTGCTTGATTCAGCACCGTCCCAACCCAGCCGAATCAACCGATTTGCCGGAGGGGCGATCGCCCTCATAGGTGGGGTGATCTTGTGGTACTGCCTGCGCAAGCGGCGCCTTGCGCGCGCTACGCTTGTCGATACTCGCTGAGAGTGTTACGATCGGCTCATCCGTTGGGTCTACTGTTGCGTGAATGAACCGAGTTCTCGTAAACTGCCTGCCTCGAGAAGGTACAGAAGTGGAGATCACAAATGTCGAAGTCGATTGTTGGCTTGCTGAAACTTGTCGCAGTTCCTTGTGTCGTCCTTGCGGGGTGCACCGCGAACATCAAGGTGGCCACGGATCAGCATCAACTGGGGAATTTTTCGGAGGCCGCGACCCAAATCGAGACCGTCGCACCAACGGTGGAGGTGGATGGAAAGGTCAAGGATCTCAAGGGGGTCGAACCGAGAGATGAGCTCTATGTTGGACTCGAAAAGGCAAAGATGCTGGGCGATTCAGGTGAGTATGCGCACAGCATTAAGATCTTCGACTACGTCGATGACGAAGCAGAGTTCATGCGCGAGAACAACTCGGCATTCTTGGAGAATCCGTTCAACGTCGCCAAATGGGATACCAAGGAACTTGCTGAGGACTTGGGCAAGTTGGTCGTCGGCGCCGATCAGACAACCTATGTGCTCCAGCCGTTCGAACTGATTCTTGGCGAGGCCTATGCATCACTCAACTCGCTCCTGCACGGTCAGGCGGGGAGTGCTGCGTATGCCCGACGAGCCGTACGGGTGCAACAGCTCGAGCGAGAAGATCGCGCCCGAGCTGGTTACGACACTGTGCAGCCACCGATTGCAAAAATGGACAGACTCATCGGCAAAGGGTTGCCAGTCGGCTCCTCGACGCAATTTAGTGTCGGCGGCGTGTTTTCATTGGGAGATTTCACCGGTGCGCGGGCGTCGATGAAGGCGGTGATCGATCAGGCACGGTCCAAGCGTGCACTCGACCCTCGCGTGGCATTCGCGACTGTTGTCGAGTGGGCGGCCTTCATGGCGGAGGGCGGTCCGGCAGAGGTCAACGAGGCCGTAAACCAAATCAAAGCCAGCGCAGAAGCCCCAAAGCTCGTCGCCAGGTTGGGCGAGTTCTCAAAGGATCGGAAGAAGGAGTTTGTGCTCGTACTTATCGACGCGGGGAGCGGACCATCGCGAGGATTCTTCGAGGTGCGGATTCCAATCGTAGTTCCATCGCTTGGATCAGCGAACTTCCGTGGGGTCTATCCGGTGTTGAAGTTTCGATCGGACGGTTGCCCGACCAAGATCTCGGTCGGAACCGACGCGGGTGTGGTCGATGCAGAGTTGCTCGACTCGATCGATGCAATCAGCGCAGAGGACTTTCAACGGCGGGAGAGTGAACTGTGGTGGACGCCGACCGCTCGCGCTGTCATTAGGACAGTGGCGCAGATCGTGGCGCAGGCGACCGAGGATAAGGACTCCAGCCTCGGTAAGTGGATTGCACTCGGGGTGGCGATCATGGGTGAAGCCGAACAGCCCGACCTTCGGGTGTGGTCCACGCTGCCATCGCTTCAGTATGCGGTGGCAGTGCCGCGACCGAGTGCCGGAACTCTGAAAGTGAACTTGGGCTCAGCCACTGAGACGAAAGAACTGGAAGTGCTGCTTCCAGCGGGGTCGTCGATTGTGTATGTTCGAGCGCTCACACCCTCACGAAGCAGGGCAGCTGTGGCACCACTTTGAGCAGTGACCACACAACCAACGCAGGATCTAGAGCGCACAGCGCGGAGGACGTGAACTTGCCTTGACATGGTGGGCAGATTGCCTACCATCCGAGTTCATGCGGGTGGCGTGTACCCTCCGCAGGTTCGGTTTTCTGGAGGACAATCATGAAGACATCAACCACTCTCGGGGTATTCACACTTTCACTTCTTGCGGTCGGGTTCTGCACCGCGCTCCCAGGCTGCGCCAGCGGCGCCAAGAGTTCTGCGGAGTCCGTGGCTGCGACCAAAGAAGCGTGGGCCACCGATCGGTTTGTGGAACCCACCAACTCGACCGGTACGCGAGCAAATGCCGCGCGCGTCCTTGATCAGCCGGATAACCAGACAAGTTGTGTCATGCAAGTGGGCTCGCAGACGGCCTGTGTTCATAAAAAGCCCAATGTCGATTCACCAGTGGTGGGGACTCTCACGCTGAATGACGCCGTGCGCGTTGTTGCGGCAAGTCAGTTCTATCGCAAAACTGTGACGAGCAATATGGATGAGTTCTCCGCAACCGGGGACATTACGCCGAGTTGGGTGAAGATTGTGTTTAGCGGCGGTGAGGGCTGGGTTCCGGCCCGCTGCCTGTTCGACCCCATGAAACTCGCAACGAATTCCGCATCCGTATCCGACGCGCGGGCAGCCGTGAAGTCTGGCGAGGCCGGCAAGGGGTTTAGCGGCAAGGTCAAGCGCAATGCCAAGGCGATGAAGGGCGCGATGGGTACGCCAGTTCTGAAAGATGCAAACTACGCGGCGGCGGATGCGATCATCGCAGGCTCGACTACTCCGCGTGTGTATGCAGTTTCTTCGAGTAATCCATCCACAAAGGCTGCAGTGGCCCCGACTGCTGCGAGAGTCGGTGCGGACCTCGCGGCACTCGACAGCGCCATGCAGGCGCGAGTCGCAGAGGCTGCGCTGCAAGCGGCCAATCCACCCAAACTGGAAGCCGCAGTAGGAAACCTCGGATCCCTCTTCGGAGCATTGGGCGTCGATGATGGTGGTATGACCAAGATGGTGGCCGCGGTCGCAAGCCTTGTGAGCGAGCTCTCCAAAGAAGGCGTACTGACCCCCGAAGAGGAGCGAATCCTTGGTCGCGAATGTCTCGCCGTGTGCATCGCTGATAACAAGGTGCTCGCGAAGGGGGACCCAATCGCGCAATACATCGATTGGGTTGGCACGCGAATCGCGGCCAACAGCACCATGCCCTATCCGTCGATGGGCTATCAGTTCGTCGTCATCGATGACGACAAAACGATCAATGCGATCGCGATTCCTGGCGGCGTCATCCTGATCACTACAGGGATGCTGAAGTTCTTGGAGAGCGAAGACGAACTGGCCGCCATTCTTGGTCATGAAATCGCTCACATTGAGGAGCGACATGGATTGAAGGCTGCCGAAGATGCCGGTGCAGGGAAGTTGCCCAGTCTATTGGCAGTTGCCGAGATGGCGGCCACGGGCAGCCTCGACGGGTTTCTCAATGACGCTCTGAAGGATGTTCCCGATGCGCTGCGTGGCGAGGCAGTCAAACTGGTCCGAGAGCAGATGATCGCCATGCTCGGGGATGTTTTTGCGGCGGTGACGACCGCCATGATCGAGAACATCCAACGAGGACCGAGCCAGGCGTTTGAAACTGGGGCTGACTTGCGTGGAATGTCGCTCTCGCGAGCAGCGGGTTGGGACCCAGCGGCGATACAGCCGGTCCTCAATCGAGTCGTGGTCGCAACTGGTAGCTACGGAGGATCCAGTTACTCTGACTCGCGAGCCGCGGATTGCCTTGAGGTGGTTGGTTACTTGCCGGTTGCGAATCCCGCGAATCCCGAGTCAAAGATCCGGTGGGAGGCACTGGATGGCAAACTTTCCGAATGACGGAACTGGAAACAACGAGCGCGACCTTCCCAATGACCTAGTGGTTCGACAAACGCGAGCTCTCGAGCGGCTCGCGATTTGTTCGGATCCGGCGTACCAGCCTCGGAAGAAGTTGCTTGCCAAGTTGATTGGAGCGTTCGTCGCAGCAGCGGCCGCCGTGGTGGGAGGATCCGAATTTGTTCGGTATCTCTGGGAATCGCATGCCCAGCGTGTAATGATTTTGAACTGGGTGGGAGCCGCGCGGGAAATCTACGAAGTTGAAGGGAACGCAGAAGCCGCTACGGAGTTGTTGGAAAGAGCCAGAGAAATCGCCCCACAGAATGCCGACGTGTTGAAGTTGGCGGCATATATCGATGGGATGCAAACCGTCGAGGCGCTGATCAATCTGGATCGGCCGCTGCAGAGAGAAGAGGTGTCGCGCTATGCGCGAGCAGCTGGGCAAGCTGTGATGCTTGAGCGGGTGGATCCGGCGTCGGCGGACTGGGCGATTCTTCGCGGTCAGTTGACCCTGGTCGCGAACGAACCAGAGCGCGCCCGCCTGTTCCTCGAACGAGCGATTGAGCTGGATCCAGAAAACTCCTTTGCAGTGCTGCGAATGGCTCTCGTTCATCTCAAACTTTCAACGGATGCGAAGGACGAGGTGGTGCGAGATGATGAATTGAAACTCTGCTCAGAGATGCTTGATCGGGCATTGGCGATGAGCCCCAAGTCGAAATGGGTTCACCTCTGGCTCGGCACGATCGAGTTGGAGCACCATCACGACCCTGCGTCCGCCCGCGGGCACTTTCGAGACGCGATCAATATCGATCAGAGATTTGTGAACGCGCATCATTCTCTCGGAATGGTGGCAGAACGGCTCGAGGAGTTGGATGCAGCGGAGAAGTCCTATGTCCGTGCACTGGAGATTCGTCCCGACCTCGCAGTCGCGCTTATCGGACTGGCAACTGTGTATGGCAGCCGCGACATGTATGAGATCAGTTTGCGGTACGCGCGTCGGGCGACGACTGCGGATCCTGGCAGCCTCGAGTCGTGGCGAATGCGCGGAGTCATTGCGACCGAACGCGCCAAGGAACTCGGGGTGTCGGGAAACAGCGAAGGCTCGAAGGAGGCAGTGGCGGAGGCGATTCTCTCCTACTCGAGCGGACTGGACCTTGACCCACGGAACGGAGATTCATACATCGCCCGCGCGGACTTGTATTTGCAGACAGGACAGATCAGAGAAGCCGGTGACGATGCGCGCAATGCCGTGCTCTTCGCGCCATCCGATCCATATGCCTGGAATGTGCTCGGCAAGGTGCATGCGAAGGGATCGTTTCATGCCGAGGCCGTTGAGAGTTTCGGTGAAGTCATCAGGTTGGATCCGAAGTTTGACGACGCCTACCTCGGTCGAGCCCGGTCGAACATTGTGCTGGGGGATCCAGATGCTGCGTTCGCAGATTTTGATCTCGCGGTTGCCTACGCCAGCGATGACCTCACGGCGGACATCCTTGTTGCGCGCGGGTTGGCCCTCGCGTCGGTCGGGAGATATGACCAGGCGCTCGCCGATTGTGTGAATGCCCGAACTGCAGACAAGCGTTCCTTCGATGCTTGGATTGCCGAGGCCGAAGTGCTCGGGGGGATGGGTCGGCGCGAAGATTCGCGCCTCGCCGCGCGCGAGGCACTCATGCTGAGACCAAATGATGAACGCGCACGCACCTTGGAGGGTTCAGCGCAATCCAGTGCACCGCTGGTGAGTCCAGCGCCAAGGCCTCCCTCGGCGGAGCCTGCTACGCCAGAGCCGCGATCCAGGTAGCGCTCACGCCCTGCCCCAGCCGGGAAGCTTGCTCGCTTGTTTCGTCCAACTTGCGAGTCGCGCCTCGTCGAGCGAATCGTCCTCACGCAGATCGAGTGCGCGGACTGCTAGGGCGGGATGAGGTCGATCCAAGCCTGCACCCGCGCATCGCCGCGCTATCGTGCCCTACATGCAAGATGCCATCTAAGAGCGGATCGTGGTGAGCCAGGTCAAACCCGCATTCGTGATGCTCGAAGAATGCATCCGCAAGTGTCCCGCGCCGAAATGGCGCAGCAAAATCGGCAACTGACAGTTCTGGCATGTGGCCTATCACGCGCTCTACTGCGTCGATGGCTACACAGTGTGCAAGTCAACCGATTGGAAGCCCCATACCAAGTACCACCCGGGTGGCATGGCGGATGTCATGGAGGAGTTCCCGACACGAGCGATCTCCAAGCGCGTGATGCTGGATTACCTCGCCCACCCCCGCAAGAAACTGCACGCCTCTGTGACGCGCGAGAATGTCGAGAAGGCGGCGAAGTCGCTGGGACTGGTGGCGCACGTAGCGTTTGTCGATCAATCGAAGTTGCCTCAAAGCGACTGCCGCCGTTGATGACCGGCGCCGACGGGTTCGGCAACGGGATGCCGCATGTACAAGGACGGAGCGCCGACCGAGGCCGAGATCGTCGCGGCGCTGCGGAAGACCAGTTAGAGAACCGACTCTAGGTGCGGTACACCTGTTCTTCGCTCACGCCACGATCGGGACGGAATCCGCCGCGGCTTGAGCGCAAGATGCTCGATGATTTCCACAGCCGAGCTTGTTTCAATCGCCGCGCAGGATTCGCAGGACGACATCCATCTCGCGACAGTTCGACCAGCGCCCCTTGTCGCAGCGGACGACATCCGCAGTTCCAGTCGGGCTTCGCCCTCCTTGCGCTGCGGCTGCGTGTGTTGACGAGAGCAAGTTTCCTTCGGACCACGCAGTGCGGCAAACCAACACCCGCGCGCACTGCGACGCAGTGCACTCACGACAGAAGTGCGCGACGAGCCCGAGCGAATCGCGGTTTAGCGACTTCCAGTGCGTTCACGTGGAGTGAACTGCATTGGCGGCAGAATGACTTGAAGGAGATTCGCTATTTGTTGCTTTCCTCTTCTTGTCAGGTGCCAACCTGCTTTGTGTGGGTTCAATGCTTGCGAATGAGTTGGGCGGTCCCTCAAGGACGTGCGCATTCAATGTGAATCGAAAATGGGCGAACGGCAGGATCTGTTTCTGTTTACTCAACATTGCCGATGACAATGATTCCGTCGCCGGTTGCCGGGGTGAACATACGGGTCTTTGATGGATTCAACTTAACAGCCTCTGAGGCGCTGGACTTCGCATCGGCATGGACTCGGTAGCCGATGACGGATTCGCCATAGGATCGTCCAATTCCTACGAGTTGAGCGAACTCGATGTCTTTTCCTAGTGGCGCATAGTGTTGAATCGGTCGGATGTTCACTGACGCGCCGTCTGCATCGAACAGATCCTCAAAAATTCCAGCAAGCGCTGGGTTTTCTGCCACCTGTGCGATCAGTAATGCCGCAAGATTATCGCTGACAACTAAGTCGTCAGTGCCTGCAACTCGGGCAAGTTCGGCCTTGCGACTGTCGAGAATTTCAGCGACCAACCGAGTGGGTTCAACTCCACTCTCTTGAGCCGCAAAGAGTTGATTCATCTGAAGCATCGTGAGCATTGTTTGAGCATCAGCTTCTGTTTGGCTCATTGAGTTGCGATAGCCAAGGATGAGTATCTCGTTGTATTTCTTCGCGGACGCAGCAGCGGTCAGTTCGCTGAGATTGTGGGAGACCGAAGCGAATGTCACCAGAACATTCGCACCAAAGTCGAGCTGCGAAAGCTGGCTTGGTGCAACAAACTTCGATTGCGCGACAATGTGAACCGTAGAACCCATGGGCAAGAATGCTGAGACTTCTTTGAGTACAGAGTGTCCCATGGTTGACCAGCCGATCACCAACAAATGTTCTGGCTCTCGAATCGCCTTCCGTGCAGCGGTGTCAGTTCGTGTTGCGACATCTCCACGAAAACCAGTAAAAACGACCTTGTCATCATCCGCTGCAATGGCAATTACTTTGTCGCCATTCTGAAACTGATACGACGGACTGGGATTGACATGGGATCGGCCTTGGGCATCGACTACACCGATTACAGAAGCGGTATTGAAAGCGAGAATGGCATCCGAATAAGTTCTGCCAACAAGCGCCCCAGCATCGGCGAAATAAATCTCGTCACCGTCGAAGTCAAGTAAATCAAGCACGACGGTCGCGAGTCCAGGTTGACGTGACGCCTGCGCGGTTACGCGCGCGATGACATCATGCGAACGGATGGCGATCACTTGGCCATTCGTTGCGCTGCTAAGAGCCTTTCCAATGTTGGGGTCGTCGAGTTCGGCGACAATGTGAATATCAGGATTCACAGTGACGGCTTTGATTGCAAGTACCGTGGAGACGACTTTGGCATCACCCGAAGCGTCCGCATCGAGAATAATGATTGACTTCGCACCAAACACATTCACCCGTTGTAAATCCGCAGGGTTTGTGGGGTCACCAGTGCGCGTGATGACTTTCAATTTGCCCATCGCACCAGCGCGAGATTCGATATCACCCTCCATCGCGTCTCTTGAGAGCGTTGAGAAAATGACAACCTTGGGCTTGCGGACATTCGCATTGGCAATCGCCAGTTCCTTCAGGATGGGAAAGACTAGATTGGACCAACCAAGAATGAGGGTGTGTCCTGATTCAATGACTGGACCTTTACCCAACTTCAATTGAGCGACTGTCCGCGTAATCATGTTTGAGATAAAGCCGATTACCGCGCCGGAGATCGCAATCCCAATTGCCCAGTAAAGCACCTGGACGATTTGGGTACCCCATGGGTCGGTGCTGCCAAATCCGAGAATCTTCGTGAATGCGTCCCAAAATGCGAAAAGGTGTGTGCCTGAGTCGAGCGGTTGATTTAGAGCGGATATCGCACCGATCGTCGCTTGCACCAACGTCATCGCAATCGCAAGGATGATGATGGCTATGAATACATACCCAATAAATGCGCCAGGCCGGGAAAGCGAATTATCGAAGTTGTACCGAAGTGTTCTTGCAAATCCGACGTTATTCGCTTTTGGTTGTTCGATCATGTGTAGCGACTCCCCGTGTCTAGATTAGTGGTTGTGTTTCTATCAAAACGTTGCAACCATACTATCGCCGTTGTGGCAGTCCTATTGGCACCAACAGTCGTCACGTCGCCTGTTGATTGGTCGTAGTGACGGTTACTGTCCTGTCTATCGAACTGGTCGTCGA
>SIAB01000040.1 GCA_009692015.1 Phycisphaerales bacterium | reverse complement strand
CGATGTCTCACATGCGGGCTTCGATTTCCATACCCGGGGATCCGCATCGGGGCTGCAGGCCGTCCCGCAAAACTACTCCGATGTCCGCGCTGTGCTCGCCGTCGCTGCTGCCGCGTTGAGCCAAACTCGACCGCGCAATCCTGACCGCCTCGAACGACTCACAACCTGGAACGGACAGGGAGAGATTCGAACTCTCGATACGGTTACCCGTATACAGCATTTCCAATGCTGCTCCTTCGACCACTCGGACACCTGTCCAGGGAGGGTTAGTCTAGCGAGATGGCAATCCCCGACAACGCCTCGACACCAATCGCAGGCATCATCCTCATTGACAAACCCGAGGGTCCCACAAGTATGCGCGTGATCGAGCGCGTTCGTCGCGCTGCGGGTGGGGTTCGATGCGGTCACGCGGGAACACTCGATCCACTTGCCACCGGATTGCTCGTCGTTGCGCTCGGGCGATTCACAAAAGAAATCGATCGGCTTATGGCTGGCGACAAGAAGTACGAGACTGTCATCGACCTCAGCGCATTCACCGCGACGGATGATCGTGAGGGAGAACGCATCGCAGTCTCGGTGAGTCAACCCCCCACCGAGTCACAGATCGAACTGGCGTTGCAATCGTTCCGTGGATCCATCATGCAGACTCCCCCCGCCTTCAGCGCAGTCAAGATCGGTGGACGGCGCTCCTACGACATCGCCCGGCGCACAATGAAAGCGGCGCAGGACACGCAAGAACCCCCGCCATCTTCACCAATTCAACCCGCTCCACGCCCAGCCGCCGTGCACGAACTCGCCATTCGCGCATACGCCTGGCCACTGCTCACCCTCGACATTCACTGCGCGAAGGGTTTTTATGTTCGAAGTCTCGCGCGCGATCTTGGTAGCGCGCTTGGCACCGGAGGACATTGCAAGTCCATTCGCCGCACTTGGAGTGCACCCTTTTCAATCGCGCACGCGATCGCGCTCGACTCACTCCCCGAGCGGCTGTGTGTTGCGGATCTCGCCCGCACCAGCTGACTCGTCGCGATCCAACGCCGCGCGGTGCTGATCCTCCTTGCGTGACTGCACGATCAATAGAGCCATCCCCGCAAGCAGCAGCACATCTGCAAGATTGAAGACCCATGGAAAAATTTCCGTGCTCCCGCCGGGCCAATGCATCTCAAAGGGCAAGTTCCGCCGCGGAAACATATAGAGAAAATCACGCACGGCCCCAAAGGCAACGCGGTCATAGAGATTGCCGAGTCCCCCCGCGAGGATCAGCCCAATGGCAATGTGTGCCCACACCGAACGCGCCCGCGTCCACCATCCAAAAATGAACACGCCAACCGCGACTGCCACAAGCGTGAATCCGATGAAGAGCCCGCGCGCGTTCTGACCGATTCCAAAGACGGCGCCGTGATTGATCACCAGGTGAAAGTCCAAGAGGTCTGGAGGAATCGCCCGAACTCCCGCGTGCCAGGGAAGTCGAAAGGAGGATTCGCACACGACCTCGCGCGGTTCGAGCAGGACCGGTACTCCAGTCACAGACTCAAACGCCCAAGACTTCGTCCAGAGGTCTGCGGACAATGCCAGAATCAGCACGGTGAGCAGTGTGATCCATGCGCGCGGCGAGTGCCACGCGAGCGATTCTGACATCACACACGACCTCGCGTGCGCTCCGCAATCCGTTCAGACTCGATCGTGTAACGCGCCCAGGGTTTCGAATCGAGTCGACCTTTGGGAATCGGCTTGGCGCTCATCAGACAAATGCCATAGGTCCGATCTTTGATTCGCCCCAGCGCATCGTCAACCTCATGGACGAGCTGTCGATCAAGGTGCGCAAACTCCAGGGCGAAGTCTTGCTCAAAAGTGTCGGTGCCGATGTCCGCCATATGCAGCGGCATGGTGGACAAGTTTCCGTCATTGCCCTTGAGTGCTTCCTTCTCGGTCAACTCCACGCGACCGACAATTTGTGTTCGAAGCTTCAAGAGAATCTCGTGGTACTTCTCCAGGTCTCGCTCGGACAACTTGGTCTTTCCAAACCTGAGGGTCTTCGACTCTGCCTCGGCCTCCGCTGCGGCAAGTTTCTCCGCCTTGGAGACCCCTTTCTTCTTGGGAATCTTGATCCCCTTCAACGAAAGAACACGCACCCTCCTGCCATTGATCATCACATAGCCGGTTGTCGACTTCTGGGCGGTCGCTGCCTTCATGGCAGCGGTCGCAACGGACTCTGCGTTGGCGAAATCGATGCGCTTCTTCGTTTCCTTGGGACGACCCGTCAGGCGCGATGGCTTCATCTTCATCTTGGGCTTGGCGATCACCGGCGGTGGTGCACCCTTGGATCGCTTGGGCGGTGGCGGCGGTTCTCCGACAATGCTCTTGGGCATCTGATAGATCACTTTGGGCGGAGGCAATTTGGTGAGTTGCGGCGCCGTCGGTGGCGCTTGCTTTTTCATCGGCGCAACCGGCAGCAACTTCGCGGGATTGCGCTTCTGCAAAGCGACCGCTGCCTTCGCCGGCTTGTTCTTCTTCTTGGTGTCAGACGCGGTCTTCTTCTTGGCGGGCATAAAAGTCCTCCGGGGCGATGATCGTGGCAGAAACGCTGTATTTTAGCGAGTTTTTTGGAGAAGTCAATGGCCGGCGAATCTCAGCCGCGCTGGGTGGCAGTCCCAATTCTTCGGAACTTCTCGTAACGCTGTCGCAGGAGTGTGTCGACATCGATCCGACTGAGTTCGCCCAACTGATTCACAATCCAGGTCTGCACCGACTGAGCCATCGACTTGGGGTTGCGATGCGCGCCACCGACCGGCTCAGAAATGACCGCATCCACCAGACCGTTGCGCAAATTGTCCTTGGCCGTCAGCGCGAGCGCCTTGGCGGCAAGCGGATTCGTGCGCTCGTTCGCTTCCTTCCACAGAATCGCTGCGCAACCCTCCGGTGAAATGACTGAGTACCAGGCGTGCTCAAGCATCGCCACCCGATCCGCTACAGCAATTCCCAGCGCGCCGCCAGATCCGCCCTCACCGATCACCACCGACACCACCGGCGTGCGCAGTCGACTCATCTCGCGCAGGTTCACAGCGATCGCTTCGGCTTGACCGCGCTGCTCGCTCTCAATGCCGGGGTACGCGCCGGGGGTATCCACCAGGGTTACAACGGGCAACTTGAACTTCTCAGCCAGCTTCATCTTGAGGAGCGCCTTGCGATAGCCCTCGGGATTGGCGCAACCGAATCGGCAGGCGATCCGCTCGGGTGTCGTCCGTCCCTTCTGGTGACCGACGAGGAGCACTTTCCAGGGACCAATCCGTGTGAATCCGGCAATGATCGCGGCATCATCTCCAAAGCGACGGTCACCATGCAACTGACAAAAGTCCCGGCACATGAGATCCACATAGTCCAAGGTCTGGGGGCGCGCGGGATGCCGCGCAACGCGCACCGTCTGCCACGGGGTGAGTTCGGAATAGGCCTTTATCAACAGTCTTTCACGGGTCGCCTGCAGCGTGGCCCATTCGTCGGATTGCGTCGAACCCGCGTCACGAGACTCCAACTGGGCAATCTGCCGTTCGATCTCCGCCACGGTCTGCTCGAAGTCGAGCATCGAAACAGCGGCGATCGTTCCCTTTGACATAGCACTGAATCCTACCAATCGTGCTATTGTGGACTGATGTCCGACTCCCTTGCTGTCGTAGGTTTTGGCAGCATGGGGTCGGCCCTGGTCGCTGGAATCGTGCGGTCGAATCTGCTCGATCCAAAGTCCATACTGATTATCGATCTCGATCCACTTGCCCGCGATCGAGGCGCTGCGCTGGGCTGCTCAACCGCAGCGGATGCAAGCGCTGCGAGCGACGCAGGCATCATTGTGTTCGCTGTCAAACCCCAGTCCTTTCCAGAACTGGCGCTCTCGATTGGCTCGCTGCGGGCATCGACGCTGGTGGTTTCGGTGATGGCAGGAGTCTCACTGAGCAGATTGCAGGAGGCACTCGGCGAACACGCGCGATGCGCGCGGAGCATGCCCAATGTCGCCGCGCAAATCGGCATGGCAGTCACCACCTACGCCTGCGCATCGCAGTGCACGCAGGCAGACCGCGACCTCGTGCTTCGTTTGCTCGGGTCGGTGGGAACGGTGGTGGAGATTTCAGAGCCGCTCTTTGATGCCGCGACTGCGACAGGCGGATCGGGCCCTGCCTACTTCTTCCTGCTCGCAGAGTCGATGATCGAGAGCGCCATCCGACTTGGCTTCGATCGCCCAACCGCAGATCGCCTCGTCCGGCAATCGCTCCTTGGCGCCGCAACGCTGCTCGCGCGAGGCGATCGGTCACCCGCCGATCTGCGCGGCATCGTCACCAGCCAGGGGGGCACAACCAGCGCAGCCATGGCGATCCTTGAATCGCACGGCTTCCGCACGATGATGAACGATGCGCTGCGGGCTGCACGCGACCGCGGGCGCGATCTCTCTGCGGCGGCGGCCAAGCAGGTTTCGCTCACCGGTGGCATCGACCAAACCAAGTGAGCGAATTCGCAGTCGATCTCGCGGATGTCCGCAAGACATATGGACGCAAAGTGCGCGCGCTTCAGGGGGTCTCGATCCAAGTTCGATCAGGTGAGATTTTCGGGCTGCTCGGTCCCAATGGCGCCGGAAAAAGCACGCTCGTCAAGGTGATGATGACCATTGTCCGCCCCGACTGCCTCCGCGGAACGGTTCTGAATCGGGCGATTGGCGATCCGGTTGCACTCGAACGCATTGGATATCTGCCAGAACATCATCGGTTCCCCACCTATCTCACGGGACGGCAGGTGGTCGAGTTCAGCGCCGCTATGTCGAATGTCGACCGTCGCACCCGCAAGCAACGCGCGGGCGAATTGCTCGATCGCGTTGGAATGGGTGATTGGAAAGACCGTCCACTCGGTTCCTATTCCAAGGGGATGCGCCAGCGCACGGGTCTCGCGGCGGCGCTCGTCAACGATCCGCAGTTGGTTGTGCTCGATGAACCAACGGATGGCGTCGATCCCGTGGGCCGACGAGAAATTCGCGACTTGCTGATTGGAATCCGGGATGAAGGCCGCACCGTCCTGCTCAATTCACACTTGCTCTCAGAAATTGAAAGCGTCTGTGCCCGCGTGGCAATCATGGTTCAGGGTCGCTTGGTCTCGCAGGGAACGATCGATGAACTCACGGCATCAAGTCGGCGCTACGAAATCGTCGTCGAGGGCTCGCCACCCGCGTGGTGCGACGGTGCGGCAACAGTCCAACCGATTCCGCCCGGTCAGTTACTCGGTGCGGGAGTGACTGGATCGGCCTCGCGCCTGATTTTCTTGGGACTCGATGCCATCGGAGCCCAGCCGATCCTGGATCGCCTGCGCGCCGAGAATCGCACCATCGTCGCCGTGCAAACTGTGCGCGAGTCGCTCGAAGATCTCTTCATGCGGGCCGTCACCGATCCCAACACTGGACTGATCTACCGACCCGGTGCAGAACGATGACCCAAACTCTGGCAATCTTCATCGCCGCATACCGCGAACTCAGCGCGCGCCGTCTCTTCTGGCTTGCGCTGGGAATCACCCTCCTCTCGGTGGGGCTCTTTTCAAGCTTGGGCATCAACGAAACAGGAGTCAGCTTCTTGGGATGGAGTTTCGAAAGTCCATTCTTCAACACCAACACCACCTCGCCCGAGACCTTTTACAAGCTTCTGTTCATCAATTTTGGCGTGGATTGGTGGCTCGGACTTCTCTCGACACTCCTGGCGCTGGTCACGACCTGTGGCATCGTTCCCGATCTCGTCGCTCCCGGATCGGTCGACCTGCTGCTTGCCAAGCCGATTTCGCGCCGGCGCCTCTTCTTGACAAAGTATTGCTCGGGACTGCTCTTCGCGGCATTGCAAGTGTTGCTCTTTTCGACGGCAAGTTTCATCGCCATCGGCATTCGCGGCAACGCCTGGGAATGGACCCTTTTCGCCGCTGTGCCGATTGTCACCCTCTTTTACAGTTTTCTCTTCAGCATCTGTGCACTGGTGGGCATGATCACCCGCTCCTCTGTCGCCTCGCTCATCCTCACCCTGGTCGCTTGGAGTGTGATCTTCACAATCGGCTTCTCCGAAACGCTCGTGAATCGCGGGCGCATTGCCAATGAGATGGAGCAAGTCGCGATCGAAGCAGCGCTTGCGAGTACCAAGGAACCGCCGGATGAGGATGCGCGCGAATCATTGACGGAGGCGCTCAGCCAAGCAAACGAGCAGGAAGCAACCTGGCAGCGGGGCCACTTCTGGCTCTTTGGCATCAAGACCATTCTGCCGAAGACCACTGACACGCTCGCGCTTCTGGATCGATGGCTCATCGATTCGGCAGCGATGCCGGCACGCGATAAAGAATCGACCCGCGGTCCACAAGAGATCTTCGGACCACGCCATGTGAAGCGCGGCGAGTTCGAGCGCAGGGTGACTGAAGAGGAACACTCGCGCTCGATCTGGTGGGTGCTGGGAACCAGTCTTCTCTTTGAAGGTGCGGTACTCGCCGCCGCGACTGCAATCTTTGTCCGACGCGATTACTGAGCTCCGACGACGGACGCGCTTACAAACCCGACTTCGGACGCAGCTCCAAACGCAACTCAGCCCGTTGGCGCCGCGACTTTCACCGCAGCCTTGCGCGCCGGAAGTGGATACTGCGAGACATACTCATTCTTCAAAAAGAAGTAGTAGAGCGTTCCTTCGCAGTACTGCCCGCCGGCGAGAGTCTCAGCGGCGGATCCGATTCCCATGAAGATGTCCGCGCGACCAGGTGCGCGAATGGCTCCCCCCGTGTCCTGATCGAGCATGAATCGCTGGAAGGGTTGGCGTGATCCGCCCGATCCGCTCGCTTGGGTGTTGACAAACATCACGCCGCCGGGCGGATAGACGCTCTTGTCCGTCGCCAGCGAAACCTTGTCGGTGACCTGCACGCCGAGGCTCCCTGCCGGCCATGTTTTCCCGTCATATTCTTGAAAGAAAGTAAATCGGTTGTTCAAATCCATCGCCGCCGAAACGGTTGTTGGATCGCGCTCCGCGAGACGGCGAATCGCCGCAAGATTCAACCCATTGGCATCGATGTGTCCACTGGCAACAAGACTCGTCCCGAGTCCGACATACGCGCCATCGGTCGCACCCGCGTAGCCGATGAACATCACTGTGCCGTCGGGCAAGAGCAACTTCGCACTTCCATTGATTTGAACGATGTAGGCATCGAGCGCGGTTGGGAACCAGGCGAGTTCGAGCCCATTGAGCATTCCGCTCGAGAGAATCGCAGCGCGACTCGGCCACGGCAGAACTTCGCTCTCCGAAACGCGCCGACCAAGTGCCTGCCCGGTCACCGGATTCGATTCGAGTTCCTTCGGTCGTCGGTAGATCGGAAATTCAAATCCAGGTGCCTTTGTCAAACTCGCCTTGAACTCTGGGGCGTAGTAACCGGTGAAAAGAACGCCACCCTTGCCATTCCAACCCTTGGTCTGCCAGCAATCGAACATTTGCTTCAACGCGCTGGTGAACGCGGTCTGATCTGCGCTCTCGTTGAGAATCTGGCGAAATGCGACCACGCTTGAGGATGCCTGATCCCAGGTGCACACTTCCGGGAAGGGGAACATCTGCGGAAATCGCGAACGGCTCGAAGGGCTCTCGTACCAACTCTGATCCTTTCCAAGCGCCGCCTCGAGATAGGCATCGCGCGATGACCAGGCACTGGTCAGGTCGGGCCAGGCCTCATTGGCATCAAGCTTTCGGAGCGCACATTCACCCGGCGCCAGCGGCTTTGCGAAATCTGCGACTGGTTCGGGAGGAGTTTCGCAGCCGATGACTCCACCGATCGTGGCGAGGCAGAAGGCGAGCATAGAAAATCCGCGGGTGGGTGTGCGTCCTTGCATGGTCGCATCGTATCGACTGCAACCTCCAAAGTTCATAAAGCGGCGAAAACTGTGTATGATTCATCCGCGCATCCCGCGGAGCCAAAACCATGACACACATGCCAACCACGCAGCCGATCCTTCTCGCCTTCTTCAACTTCTCCGGGTGGGAGTTGGCGATCATTCTGGTTCTCGGATTGCTCATCTTTGGCCGCCGTCTTCCTGAACTTGGCCGCAGCGTTGGCAAGACGATTGTCGAGTTCAAGAAGGGGCTCGCCGATGTTCAAACCGAGGTTCGCGATGCCTCAAATCAAGCCAACGGCGCGCAATCCAATTCGGGATCGACCGCGCTGCCACCGGGTTCCGCGCCAGGCGCCAATCAGGCGCAGGACACCACGAATCCCTACGCGCAGGGTCAGTACCGCCCGCCACACTCCTGATTTCCCCGCGCCGCGCGCACACCGAACAAAACCCAAACGATAGGCTTGTCGGCGTGGAAACGCTTGACCACCGCGGCCTCAAACAACTCGCACTCACCTGGCTCTTCGCGCACGGCTGCCGCGCCGTCGCACTCGAAGTGACATCCGCAATTCCGCGTTGGCGCGTCGACGCTGCGGGATGGCGACACACCGCAGGCGCTCCCGAATCAATCGTCATCGAGTGCAAGCAGTCCCGCGCCGACTTCTTTCGCGATGATGCCTCGCACGAGCAACTCTTGAAGGAACGCGATCGGCTCCGTGTGCGACGGGGTGAGGTCGAAGAGAGTCGCATCAAGGTCTACGAACCACATCTCGGAAGGAGCGATCCAGGTCTCTTTGAGGATCACGCCATATGGGACTTCACCCGAAGTCGCTTGGCGGATTACCGCCGCCTCCTCGTTGGGCTTCGTCGAGTCGATCAGGCACTGCACGGTGAGACCAAGTTCTGCCTTCTCAGCCGCTACCGACTTGCGGATCGCCTCTATCTCATGTGCCCGCAGGGAATGCTCCGTCCACGGGAACTCCCAGAGGGGTGGGGGCTTCTCGAAGTTCCTCGGCGAGTCGCAAGGCGCGCGCTGCGCACCGCAGATCCCTCTGTTGGGTCGGTTCGCGAGACGGTGATCGCTCCGCCGCTCTCTGCTCGAGTGGACCGGCGGGATCGACTCCTTCGAAACATCGCCATCGCCGCAAGCCGGGCGGCCTTTGGACAGTTTGCGCCCCGAGCCGAGACCCCACTGCCCGCTCAGAAAGACCCGCCAAGAAAAAAGGGAGTCCTTTTCTAACGCGCTCGGCAGATTCCTACCGTGCTCGCACTCAGATCGTGAAGGCGGCGTCGCCTTCCTCTTGAGTGGAACAAGGAGGTTTCAATGAAACGGAAACAATCTCTCGTCTCTGTGCGTCTTTTCGTGTCTCTCCTCACCGCGTCCACAGTGATCAATCATCTCGCCGGTGCCGCGCAATCCATGGGTGACGGTCCGCCACCACCCTGCCCCAACATCGAGAGGCTTTGCGATGCCCCACCTCCCGACGGTGGCGACTTGATCATCGAACAAGAGTGCACCTGCGGCCCTGGCGAATGGTTCATCCGCCCAACCAGACCCTCGCTGAATCCGATGCTTCCCATTCAGGGATCGAGTGTCACTTCCGAAGATTGGACGACTTGGCGAAAAGAGTGGAGCGCCTCCGCCACGGAGGGGTCGGTGCAGGCATTCGTCAGTGTGTCGGGCGCGAGTTCATTTGGAAACGCTGGAAGTCGGACGCACACGCAAGTGGCGAGTTACTCGAGCGGGTGGAGCGAACTCTGGCGCGGGAAATTCCCGGCATGCCCACGAACGGTCATGCTCGCCGCAACCGGCGGCGGTGGGCTCACAATCGCTGCCGCATGTGCAGCACTTCAAGGGTGTGGCGCCTCGGCGAATGCAACGGCGGCTGGCACGGCAACCAGCCGAGGCGATGCGAGCGCAATGTTCTCAGGATTGACGATCCATGGAACCGTTGAATTCAGCGGCGCGACCCATTCCACTTCGATCGCCGGAAACTTCGGCGGCGACGTCGAATTTGTGGCTCCAACCATTGAGGGATCGGTCTCATCCGAGTCGAGCTGGACGACAGAAGGACACGGTGTGGCGACGGGTGGACTCTCATTCACTGTCTCACCAGATCGCGTCTATTGCGCGATCACCAACTTGCCAATCATGGCTCGGTGGACTGGCGTCGTGACGGTCGCAACCGGCGTCACCGTCGACGACAGCGGCACTGCAGCAGGCGCCGCACAGGCCACGGTTTCGGTGACCATCAATTGATCAGCGCACCATGCAATTGCGCCAGGTGGATGCTTCGACTTGCGTCGATCATTGCAGGCACCATCTGCGCGGGTCAGTCTCCCGTGGAGGAGGGGCGAGCGAACACGCGCGCTCTCCTTCACGGTGCCTTTGGCGACCTTGTGAAGTCAATGCAGGAACAGTTCTTGCAAGAGGATCATGCCATGCTGGTGGGCAGAAAGTTCTCGGTGGATTGGTCGCTCACCGCGGCAATACTCCTAAGCGACATCGTGCGCGGCGCTCCGCCTGAACATTGGATCGCAAACCTCGACGATGGATATGGGCATGCTGCGCCACTCGCGCTGGTGCCCGCAGAGATTCCAGACGAAATCGCGGTTGGTTGCGATCGCTTGCAACGGGCCACCAGACCGCTCTGCTTTGAGTATCTCGCCGAGCGCACGCTCGCAGCGGGCGCGGAAGTGCCAGCTGCGATTGCGTGGCTTTGCGAGATTGGCGCGAGCGAAACTCGTTTGCGAACGAACTGGTACGAACCTCAACTCGGCCAGCGCGGTGTTGACTTCCCGCTCCCGCCCGATCGCACACTTCTCTCGTGGACCACTGATCTCATGCGGGTGCGGGTGCTCGGCGAATCCGCCGACTGGGCTCTCAAGTGGCCGAGCGATCCACCTCGCCTCGATCATGTCGGAGATGCCTACGACCTCTTTGATGGACTGCGATCCTGGCACTGGGCGATTCAATCCCGCCGCGCCGCGCTCGATGCCGCGGGACAACCGGTCGAACTCGGCTTGGAACGACTCCCCGCGCGCGAGTTGCGGTGGACTCGAATCTCCATCGACGAATGGTCGTTGGCGATCGAACTTCGGCCAGCATCGGCAATTCGCCACGGCGGTTTTGTCGTCAAAGCCGACGGAATCGACGAAGCAACACTTCCAGTCGGTCGACCAATCGCGCTCATACCGATCGTTGCGCCCAAGACGCGCGTCACGATTTCGTTCGTCGCCCAACCCGATGGGCTCCACGGATTCCCCCTCGGAACATTTCTGCCTCGGCAACTCGCGCTCTTCGTGGATGGCACGCAAGTCGCCTCCGCGGGACTGCATTCACTCTCGTGTGCTGATGCAACCACTTCGTTCACGCGTGCGAGCTCAGCGGCAGAGGCCGATTGGGAGGGTGCTCTCGCGCGAATCCGCCTCGCCCAAGATCTCGATGCGCCACCCGCCCCCTTTTCCGAATCGCAGCTCACAGCAGAGGCGGGCGCCGCGACCTTGCGTGCGCGGTTGACCGCAAACGCCTGGATCTTTGCACTCAGGGGCGACATCCCAAGTCTCATGCTGGCGCTCGATCGCGCGCAAGATCTGCGTGTCGCCAACGGACTGGCGCATCACGAACTCGCCGCCCTCCAAACCTTTGCCGAATCCCTCATCATCGGTCACGCCCCCGCCTCCACGATGCAGGCACTCCGAGTCCGCCACGCGCTCGCCGCGAGCGCACTTTCCAGCGACGCGCTCGCATTCGCATGCTTAGCGGCAACTGGCTCAGGTCGATTCTGGGCTGCGCTCGACATTGCCCGCACCGCGGTCGCCCAGTCTCCCGACGACTCCCCCGCGCAGCGCGTCTGGCGCGAGGCAGAGGCAGAGATCACCAAGTGGGCTGTCGATCCATCGGCGCACACGGCATT
Source organism: Phycisphaerales bacterium (assembly GCA_009692015.1). Taxonomy (GTDB): domain Bacteria; phylum Planctomycetota; class Phycisphaerae; order Phycisphaerales; family SM1A02; genus F1-60-MAGs104. The sequence goes on along the minus strand of SIAB01000040.1, from coordinate 7,152 downwards.
TGGAGCAGATCCCGCGGTCCTCCTCCTTTCAGAAGAGATCGCATCGCAGATGGGCCGCGCTCACGAGACGACTGCATCGCCGCAGCCACCAGCAGCACGTGAGCCGACTGCAGCACTTGAGACGCCGACAAGCACAGTCGATGGAAAGGCGGCGGGGATTGCGCATCGAAAGCTCAAGCGAATTCTGGATCAACTGCTTGAATCCCCGTTCCGCAATCACGATCTCACTCGCGACCATCGATCAGCTTCACATCGGGACGGGCGACCCGAAACGCACTCACTCCACCCGACGTGGTCTGACTCGACCAAACATACAAGTTTCGAAGTGACTTCAGTTGCACCAGCGCAGAGAGTCCTGTGTCAGTCAGTGGGGTAGCGACAAAGTTGATCGACTCGAGATGCGGCATCTTGGCAAGGTTCGCCGCGACTTGATCTCCTGCAGCGGTGTGATCAAGGCGAAGAGCGCGCAGGGATCGCAACTGAACCAGCGATCCACCGATCGAGTCCGACACCGCGCTGTGGGCGAGATTCAGGGTCACCAGAAAGTCGGCCAGCGCTGCGAAGGCAACAAGCTGCCCGTCACCGATCGGCGGAAGCGCCCCACTCGCATCAGCTTCAAAGTATGGACTTCCCTGCGCCAGTGGCGCAACACGCACTTCCAATCTCGAGAGCACTTCCGTTGCAGCGCGAATCCGGGCGAGTTCCTCTGCTGTCAGCAAGCGTTCCGGGAGTGACCACCGATGATCCGAAACCGCGCCCGGCGAGACACCTTCTTCCCCACGCGCTCCCTGCTCGATCCACTGTCGTATGAGCTCGATCTCTGCAGACGGCACGCGATCGCCCTCGGGCGGCATGGCATTCTCGTCGTCCGCCGGCAGCTGAATGTTGCGCATCATCAGACTTTGCGAAGGATCCCCCGGCTTGACAACCCACTCACCCTTGCGCTCTGTGGTGGATCTCTTCAGGTCATCGAGCCGCACGCCCCCCTTGCCTTTGCCACGACCATGACACGCATAGCAGCGCGCTTCCAAGATTGGCAGAATCTGCTTGGCAAAGTCGATCTGTACGACTCCCACTGGATCGGTCTGCGCCGCCACGATGGCCTGCGGCGCTTCCTTCGTGCTCTCCACAATTCCAAGTTCTGCCTTCGCCCTCAAAGCGGCGCCTTCGCGCTGCGCCAGTTCCGTCTGCTCAATCGCATTCCAAAGCGCATCAGTTATGTAGCCATCCCCGTACACCATGGTGCCGCCGAGGTGGCCGACAAACCCAATCGCGCCCGCGGCTGCCAGCAATCCCATTCGCCATGTCCCGGTGCGCGAACTCGTGGCGCGCGTGCGAATGAACGATCCGCTCACCGCCAGAATGAGCAAGAGTGCGGCAGAGCCGATTCCGATCCAGCGGTGTAGGAAAAGGGAGAGCGTGAGATCCTTGCCTTCAAACTGCGCGCTGTACCAGCCACTCGTCGCTGCGAACACTGCGATGACTGCCGCGAACCAGATCGCGGTCAGCGCAAAGGGCGAGAGGTCGGGCTCGCGGCGAATGGCTCGCCAGATTTCGACGATCGCCGCCACAATTCCCAGCGCGATCGGAAAGTGCACGAGCGCGGGATGCAAGGTCCCAACAAACTCGAGCCACGCCTCGACCGGTGCGGCAGCAAACATCATCCGAGAGAGCATAACGAACTTACTGCGGCTCTCGCACGTCGATCGCCGCGCGCCGCACCGCCCCCCTGCCAAAGCGCGCGCGCACGCGGTCGCAGGCACCATCAAGCCGTCGCTGTCGCTCAACGATTGGATCGACGAAGAGTGCCTCCGAGTCACTCTGTTGTTCGAGCGCAGAAACGCTCACGCCAATCAATCGCAGCGGAGCATGACTGGACGAAACCCACGCAGCGAAGAGTTCGCGAACATCTGACCAGAGCTCGCTTGAAACGCTTGTCGCAGTTGCGCGTGTCGTCCGACGCGTCATGGTTCGAAAGTCGCCCGTTCGCACCTTCAAGGTGATCGTTCGCGCCGCGAACCCTCGCTGCCGCAATTGGATCGCCACAGTTTCGATTTGCCCAAGCAGCACGACGCGCAGGCGCTCCAACTCGGCGACATCTGTTTCGAAGGTCTCCTCTTGACCAATGCTCTTGCGCCCACCCGGCGAGCGAACCGCGCGTGCGTCGATGCCCCGCGCCAGTTGCCAGGCGTGATCGCCTGCATCCCCGAGATCTGCGCGAACCTGCGATTCGCTCGCACCCTGAAGATCCGCGAAGGTTCGATACCCATACCTGCGGAATCGCTCCTCGGCGACTGGACCAACCCCCCACATGCGCGCGATATCGAGCGGCGCGAGAAACTCCATCACCTCATCAGCTCCAACCACCACAATTCCACGCGGCTTCCGCAGATCCGAGGCGATCTTTGCCACAAACTTGTTCGGGGCCAGACCGACCGAACACCGCAAACCGGTCACCACGAACACGCGCTCTGGAATCGCGGCAGCAGTCTGAGCCGGGGCACCGAGCAACCGCTCCGTCCCAGTCAGATCCACGAATGCTTCGTCGAGCGCGAGCGGCTCGACCGCTGGAGAAAAAGTCTGCAGCACTTCTAGAAACGCCCGCGAGAGTCCGCTGTAGCGCCGCAGGCGCGGAGCGCGCACGATTGCCTGCGGACAGCGCCGCAGCGCCTCGCGCATCGGCATGGCAGAGCGACACCCAAACGCGCGCGCTTCATAACTTGCCGCAGCGACCACGCTGCGCCCACCGCTCCCGCCAACAAGCACCGGCAGTCCAGCACAGGATGGATCGTCCATTTGTTCGACGCTCGCAAAGAAAGCATCGAGATCGACATGCGCAATCGCGCGAGAGTGCTCCACGCACCGAGTTTACGACGATCGTGTCATCGATCGGAACACCTGACCCCGCAGGAGAAACTCCGCGATCTGTTCGGCGCTGTCGGCTGGCGGCATCAACCGCAGTGCGTCGCGCATCGCGTATCGACGCTCCGCTGAATCAATCATCTCGAGCACCCGCGCTCCCAATCCAGCCATATTTTTCACTGGATCGATCAGATCCAATTCCATCTCAGCGGCACCCGCGCGTACGAGCGGCAGGGCGTTCTCGCGTTGGTGCAAGTCGGCGTGATAGGGATAGGGCGCAAAGACTGTCGGAATCCGATTCGCCTGAGCTTCCGCGACCGAACTCGCTCCGGCGCGACTCAGGGCCACATCCGCTGCACCCCACGCCACACCCATGCGGTGCAAAAATGGAATCACCGCGGCACGCACCCCCGACTCGCGCCAGGCCCGCTCATAGCGCACAATCCCGCCGATTGGATTTGGACCACAGAGATGCAGGACCTGCCAGTCGCGCAGCCGTTCTCCGTGCGTTCGGGCCAGATGCACCGCGAGTTCATTCAGACTCTGCGCTCCCTGCGATGCCCCGGTGATCAAGAGCACCGCCACGGTTGGATCGAGACCAAGTTCTGCCCGACAAAGTTCAGGCGATGCGGGCGCGAGGGCGATTCTGCGGATCGGCATGCCGATGATCGCCGAGGCGAAGTTGGGAATGCTCGGCACCGGCACCGCTGAAACGGTGCGCGTCGCGCCGCGCGCCACGAGTCGGTTGGCGCGGCCAGGCGTCGCATCAAGATTCACAAGCAAGACCGGGACCCCCGCCCGCCGTGCCGCGGCGACAACTGGCGGCGTCACGAATCCTCCCAGCGAGACGACCCAGTCGGGACTCACCGCACGAATGAGCTCCGCCGCGTCGCGGCGTGCGCGCACGAGCCCCAGCAGAAATCGAGCGAAGCGAGTCGGACTCGTCGAGAATGGCTCGGCGCGGATGGGTTCGAATTCTGCACTGGCGTCGCCCAGCATCGCCGCGTCGATCGGCCGAGCCGAGCAGGCGAACACCGTTCGGGCCGAGGGGTCGAGCGCGCGAATTCTCTCGGCAATCGCGAGCCCAGGCGAAATGTGCCCCCCCGTGCCGCCACCGGCAATGAGTACCACCCGTCCTCGCGCGGCAGTTGCAACTGGGTTCGCCGGTGCGATCTGATCCCTCCCTTGCGACATTTGGACGGTCGCACTCCTCATCTCGCCACCATCACGCGCTCTGTTGAGCCAGCGAATTGCCGCCAACAGAATCCGCCTCGATCCGCGCATCTTCCCGGGCCATCATTCGATCCATCGAGATGATGAGACCGAGTGAAAAACAAGTCAGCATCCATCCGGTCCCCCCGCGCGAGACAAGCGGAAGGGCGATGCCCTTGGTCGGCGCGAGTCCGGTGACCACCAGGATGTTGATCACGGCTTGAAATCCGAGCGTCGCCAAAATGCCGAGGCCCACGAGTTGGGCGTAGGGCGAAAGCCGCGACACGCCGCGCGGCACGCTGCGCACCGCGCCGATCACCAGCCATCCACACCAAAGCAAACAGGCATAACTCGACACCACCAAGAATGCGCCGAGCATTCCCGTCTCCTCACAAACAATCGCATAGATGAAATCCGTTGTGCCTTCCGGCAGGTAGCCAAATTTCTGCACACTGTTGCCAAGACCACGACCCGTCAATCCGCCACCCGAAATTGCCCCCATCGACTGAATGATGTGGTATCCGATGCCTTGCGAATCCGCATATGGGTCGAGGTAGGCGATGATTCTGTTCACGCGATAGGGGCTCACGATGATGAGCCCGACAAATCCGAGAATGGCCAGTGGAGCGAGCGTCGCCGCGTGCCACCACCTGCAACCAGCTGCAATCACCACGATCAGCGCGATCAACATGATGAGAGTCGCTGTCCCGAGGTCTTCGATCGCGATTCCCATCGCGACGACTGCTGTGAAGAGGATCGGCGGCACGAATCCACCCCAAAAACTTCGCATGCGCGCTCCGCGCTGACAGCACCACCAGGCCAGGATCAGGGGCATCCCCCACTTGGCCATCTCGCTCGGTTGAAAAGTCAAGGGACCCAGACTGATCCACCGGCTCGCACCATTCACTTCGCGCCCAATTCCCGGCACATGAACCAGAACAATTCCAGCGAAGATCAGCGCGATGATCCACCAGACTGGATTGAAGATTCCCCGCGCAGAACCGATCCGTTCAATCGGCAGGCGCGACCCAAGCACCATGCAGAGCACCGATGCGAGTGCAAAGAGCGTGGCGCGCCCGCCAAGAATTGCATCAAAGGTGGTCTTGCTGTCTCCCGAAACGTCCAGACTCGCTGAATTGACGAACACAACCCCGATGACCAACAGGCAAATCGAGCAGAGAGCGATTCCTTGTCCAGCGCGCAGCACGAGCGATCTATCGGCACGGAGCGGGCGATTCCACCAAGATTCTGAGACTGCCCGAGTAGCCTCAGAGACCCATGTTGCCCGTCTATCTCGAGACATTCGGCTGCCAGATGAACGAACTCGACAGCGAGCTAGTGCACGGTCAACTGACGGCTCTGGGTTACCGCTTCGTCGACACGCCCGAGCACGCCGCGGTGATCCTTTACAACACCTGTTCTGTGCGCGAGCAGGCGGAACAGAAGGCGTACAGCCGAATCGGCATCATCTCAGCGCGAAAACGGGCTGGGGAGCGGCTCATTCTCGGGGTCATCGGTTGCATGGCCGAGCGAGACGGCATCGACCTCTTTCGACGCCATCCGCAGGTCGATTTGATGTGCGGGCCTGGAGAACTCGACCGACTTCCACAGCTGATCGACAATGTTCGGCGAACCCAGCAAGCTCAGAACGCTGAGTTTGCCGAGCCTCTGGCAATTGCTGATCGCACCGCACTCGCGGGCAATCGAAGCCGCCGCTCGACCACACTCTCGGCCGCACAGGACGATCTCGAATCACTCGATCTTTCGCGGGCATTTGATCCCGGGGCGCGCGGCGCGAAGAAGTACAGCGCCTATGTCCGAATCACCCGCGGATGCAACAAGTTCTGCACTTACTGCGTCGTGCCGAACACCCGCGGCGCCGAAATCCACCGGCCACCCGACCACATTGTCGACGAATGCAAGCGACTCGTCGATGCCGGGGTTCTTGAAATCACCTTGCTCGGGCAGACCGTCAATCATTATCGCTACCAACATGGAAGCGCACTCACCGTCGCTGGTCGTGAAGCGCCCCAAGTCGGACCAGGTCTCTCGGCATTTCGTACTGCGCCCCGGGCTGGCGTTCGCTGCACAACATTCGCCGATCTCTTGCGCCGAATTCACGAAGAACTACCCGCACTCAAGCGACTTCGATTCATCACCAGTTATCCCCGTGATTTCGGCAACGACATTCTCACGGTTCTGCGAGATTCGCCGCGCATTTGCCGCTATTTGCATGCACCTGCACAGAGTGGCTCCGATCGAATCTTGCGCCTGATGAACCGCGGCTACACAGTCGGCGAATACCTCGACTTCGCCAATCGCGCGACCTCCATGCTTCCCGACCTCTGCCTCGCAGGCGACTTCATTGTTGGATTCCCCTCCGAGACCGACGCAGACTTTCAAGAAACATGCGCACTCGTGAAACGACTTCCATTCAAGAACAACTTCATCTTCAAGTATTCACCTCGGCCGGGAACGGCTGCGTTCGACCGATTGAAAGATGATGTTCCAGACGCAGTCAAGCGATTCCGAAACAATCAGCTGCTCGCGATCCAATCAGAGGTCTCGCGCGCGACCCATGCGAGCTGGATCGGCAAACGAGTCGAAGTGCTTTTCGACGAGGTTCGGGAGATGCAGAAACTTAAAACTCCCGCACCAACCACCCAACTCACCATCGAAGGGGCGGAATCTTTTAGAAACCAGACACCGGAATCCAACCGAAGCCTGCGCTCCGTGCAGTGCATAGGCAGAACACCCGGCGACCTGATTTTTTCAATGGAATGCGATTCGTTGCAAATTGCTGCTGCTTTTGTCGGAAAAACGGCCTATGTCGACATAACCAGCGCCTCACCGCTGTTTCTCACCGGCACGCTCACCGGTTCCAATCTCGCTTCGAGCCACTGATTTCTCCAGTTTTCGCTCACAAAATTTGACGGGGGGCATTTCTGGGCTAGGTTGAGGGTGGAGAGTTTCGGAAAAGGGATGTGTTGATCTCGTATCGCTTCCCTATTTTGAAAGGCTCTCAAACATGAAATCTCTCGCAGTTCTTGGCGCAGTCGCGCTAATTTCGTCGACCGC
>SIAB01000039.1 GCA_009692015.1 Phycisphaerales bacterium | reverse complement strand
TTTTTGTTGGTTGGTCTTGCACCCTCCCAGAGCTGAGGCACAATGGACTTGGAGGTCATCGCATGAATTCACTCACGATCCTGGAAGCCGCGGTCCTTCTCACCTCGTCTGCGTCCGCGACGTTTACAAGTTTCACAGTCGGAATGTCGAGCGTGGACGGTCGGGATGTCTACTCGGTATTCGCGAATTTCACTTCGGCAAGCGACAGCCTGCTTTCGCTGATCGATCATTCCACCACATCTGGCAGCATGAATGCCTTGCACAACGATTTTGCTGGTGGAACTTGGAGCGTGCAAAGCGGTTTGGCACTCTCCGACTCATACGCCACAGGGTGGGGTCTCGCGACCCTTTACTCCTTCGACACAATGAATCCCGCCGAGACGCTCGCAGAGGGCGCGACTTGGTACGGCACGTCAGGTGCGCCGGCGGGCCAAACCCTGCGTGTGAAGATCTTGCAGATCGCGAGGCTCGATGGCGACACCACCCAGTTCACGGGTCACCTCGAGTTGGGGTACAAGCTCGCTGGGACAACAACCATCCTCTTTGGATCTGGCAGTTACACGATCCCAGCGCCGACCGCGAGCGCGCTCCTCGCACTCACCGGGTTTGTGCAGCGCCGCCGCCGTTTCTGAGGATTCACGCCCCGACGATTCTTCGCCAGGTCCAGGCGCAGACGAAGATCAGCGCAGCGAGCGCCACGATTGTTGCCCCGGGGGGCAGTGAACAGAAGTAGGAGAGGTACAAGCCCACAACGATTGCGGTCCACGAAACTGCGACGGAAATCGCCATCAATGGGATCAGCCGCCGAGCAAACATCGCGGCCGTTGCCGCGGGAGTGACCAGTAACGCGCTCGTGAGGATCACGCCCACCACTTGCACGCCCGAGACAACTGCCAGCGCCACAAGCACCAACACAATCATGCGCATCCGACTCGCACCGATCCCGATGAGGTCGGCATAGTGTGCGTCGTAGGAACTGAGTTCGAGTTCCTTGTGAAGCAGCACGAGCGTCATCACGATTGCGCAGGCAGCGCCAACCATGAACCAGAGATCACTGGGAGTGACGGACAGAATGTTTCCTAGGAGCAAGTGAGAAAAGTCGCGCCACGATCCGCCAAAGCTCATCAAGATCACGCCGAGCGCGAACATCCCGGTGAAGACCACGCCAATCGTGGCATCTTCGCGCACGCCTCTGCGCCGTGAGGCTCCCGACGAGAGAACGGCGATTCCGATCGCAGTGGCAAGGTTGCTGGCGAGCGCTCCGCAGGCCAAACTCCAGCCCTGCATCTGAGCGAGCACCAGCCCGGGAAGCGTGGTGTGCGACATCGCCTCACCAGCAAATGCCATCCGCCGAAAGACCACATAGACACCCAGCAGCGCGCAGGACAATCCAGCCACCAGGCTGGCAAGCAACCCATCGCGCATGAAGCCCATCGACCAGGGTTCAAGAAGCCACGCCATGCGCCACCTCCCGCACGGTTCCATGTTCGAGCAGAAGCACGCCGTCAAATGGTTGATCGTGCGTGCCGACATCGTGGGTCGAAACGAGCATCGACTTCCCCTCTTTCTGCAATCGGGCCAGCACCCTGCCGACGAGAGTTCGCGTTGCTGCGTCAACGGCATTGAGCGGCTCGTCGAGTAAGAGCAAGTCCGAACCTTGGGCGAGGGCCCGCGCCAGCATCACCCGCTGTTGCTGTCCACCCGAAAGTTGATCAATCGGCTCACGGGCGATCGACACAATATCGAGTTCCTGCAAAGTTGCAGCGACCACGGCGTGATCAGCGGAATCCGGTTTCGTCAGCCATCCGCAGTGAACGAAACGACCGCCGAGCACAAACCGCTCGACCGTCACCGGAAAGTGCCATTGAATTTCTTCCCGCTGCGGCAAGTAGGAAGTTCGATGATGGCAGGCGCGCACCTGGAGTCCGAAGACTCCGATCTCTCCCCGATTGCACGGAATCAAGCCAGCGATCGTCTTCAAGAGCGTGCTCTTGCCTGAACCATTTGGACCGACGAGCGCGAGCCGCGCGCCGACTGGCAGCGTGAAACTCACTCCAGAAAGAACGGGGGTGGCGATCCCACGGTAACCCACCGTGACATCCGCCAAACGCAGCGCAGGCGCAGCGGGGTCTGGAGCGTGGAGGTGCCGTCCACCATAGGCAAGACACTCAATCTTCACTCCTTGAGTGCCTCGACGATTGCGGTGACATTCGATCGCATCGTTTCAAGATACGCGCTGGCTCCTGCTGCCCCGGAACTCGGGAGGAGTGCATCCAATCGAAGCGTCTCGACGAGACGAACCTTCGCCTCCCGGGCGACGGCAGCGGCGATGCGTGAGGGATGCGAACCGTCGCCGAACACGACTGAACACTTGGTTGCTTGCAAGGCGCGCACCATTTCGATGAGGACCGATGGCGGCGGATCCGCACCCACCGACTGATCGCCGCTCATCTCAACTGCGACAACGCGAAACCCATAGCGGTCACCGAAATATTGAAGCCCATCGTGCGTCGTTGCTAGCACGCGTTTCGACTCGGGGACGAGACTCAACTGCGTCTGAATCCACTTGTCGAGGTCGGTAATCCGCGCTGCGAGATCAAGACTGCGCGACCGCACTGCGTCGGCAATCCCGGGGCGTGCCGCAACAAGCGCCGCACAGATTCGCTCGTTGAGCACGAGCACGCTCGTCGGATCGTGCCAGATGTGGGGATCCACTGCGGATTCATTCGCCACAGGCTCTGCCGCGGGATCGTGCGTGTGGTCGGCATCGTGATCGTGTTCATGGGCGTGACCGCCGGCCTTTCCCAGCCCCTCTGCAACAACTACCAGCCTGCCCTGGGATCCCGTGGATTTGTGCAGCAGACCAAGCGATCGATCAAGCCCCAAGCCAAACCGAAGGACGAGATCCGCTTCGAGAATCCTGCGTGCATCTGCCGGTGTTGGCTCGTCGTGATGTGGATCGCCGCCCGCGCCGAGAACGATCAATTCAACATCGTTCGCGCCGACTGCGCGCACCAGATCCGCGACCACCGGGTTCGCCACCACGACCTTGAGGGGCGCGACAACGACTGGTGATGCCGGGCCTGCTTGCGCCAGCATCACGCCAACTATCCACACTGTCGACAGCATTGTCATGGAAAGCGATGATAGAAGCGGCGCGTCAACCCCGTTCAAGGCGAGGCGTATCGGGCCGCGACCGCGCGAATCTGGGTCATGTTTTCGATGAGAATCTCGACGAGTTCAGGATCGAATTGCCGACCAGCATTCACACGCATCTCGTTGATGACGCGATCTTCGGGCCAAGCTTCTTTGTATTGTCGCTTCGAACTGAGCGCATCGAAGACATCCGCCACCGAGACAATTCGCGCGAAGAGCGGTATCCCCTCACCCTTCATTTCATGAGTCTCGGCTGGGTTCGAAATGACCGCGTGCGACCCTTCTGTAGAAAATGAGAGCATCCCTGGATACCCGTTCCCATCCCACCGCTCGTGATGGTGCAGGGCGACTTCAAAGGCGTACTTATCGAGGACCGACTCGCGATCCGCAAAGAGCCGTGCCCCGATCTCGGCGTGTTTCTGCATGCCGGAGTACTCCTCAGCCGTCAGCCGTCCAGCCTTCTTGAGGATCGCGTCTGGAATCCCGACCTTGCCGACATCGTGCAGCATCGCAGCGATACGCAAACTGTCGCGTTCGCGCTGAATCCGCGCGGCAACAAACCTATGCTTGCGGGCGAGTCCCTCATAAATGATGACCGAATAGGCGGCAACGCGATTCACATGCGCGGCTGTTTCGCTCGGATCGCGCATCTCCGCCATGCGAATCATTCGCAGGACGATCGAGCGGGTGAGCGCTGCTCTTTCGAGCGCCACAGTCGCCGCCATTGCGAAATGCGCCACAGCAGCCGCATCGTCCGCCGAGAATCCAGCGCGAGCGTTGCCATCCTTGCCGAGCGGATTGAGCAGTTGCAGGACGCCGATGATCTTTCCAGCCGAAGTTCGCAGCGGATGCGCGAGAACCGCCCGCGTTCGATACCCCGTCGCTCGATCGACCTCTGGGTTGAACTGATAGGGACGACCCGCTGGGATGCCGTAGGCGTCGTCGATCAGCACTGGTTGCCCACTCAGCGCGGCATAACCGGCAACGCTCCCACCGCTCACAGGAATGCGCGTCGCCCGCGCGATCGACCGCGTTCGGTCCGGACTCTTCGCTTCGAGCGTGTCGTTCTGCAGATAGGTCAAGAGCAAGTCGTTGCCCTCCCGCAACATCACGCTTCCTGCGTCACAAACAACAAGCCGCCGGGCATCAGCCAGAATCGCCTCCATCAGGATGTCAAGATCCTGGATTTCGTGCAGTTGTGCATCGACATCTGCAAAGGCTGTGAGATGATCCTGCTTTCGTGAAACATCTTCTGTCAACTCGAGATTCCTGCGCGCGAGTTGGGCGCGGTCCGACAACTTCACAGCCATCGAATTGAGATCGTCGATCACCGTGCGGAACTCGCCGCGTGGCATGGCCTCAAGTCGCCGATCAAACTGACCGGCACCGATGTGGCCGATGAACTCGCGCAGCTGACGGATGGGTCGAAAGAGGAGATTCACGGCGATGTCAACGGCAACGCACATCACAAGCGAAAGCAGCAGCGCCAGCCCGGACGCCCACCAGAGCAACCAATCAAGTTGTGCGAGATATGACTCATACGAAACATCGACCCCAACCAGACCAACCACCCGCCCATCCGAGGCGCGGATCGGGGCGTAACCCGAGAGCCAATTGCCCCATTCGTCATCAAGTTCACGAACCGATGGATTCGCGGACTCAATCGGCGCAATTGCAATGGTGCTTGGGGAGTAGTTGTAAGGCGTTCCAGGCGCCGTCCAATCCGCGCTGCTGCGCGGATCCGAGTCGACTGCGAAGTCCCACCCCGAAGTGGCGTTCGCTTTGGTGGGCACGAGCAGGTAGACAAAGCGAAGAGGAAACTTCCCGACCTGATTTGCCGCTGTGACGGTGCGAACCAGCTGCTCAAGCTCGCAGTATTCCGGGGTGTCCAGACTCTCGGGACCGGTGATCGAAGCGACCGCCGTGGGATGGACGGCCACCGCCAGGGTGACTGCGATCTCCCGGACTCGCGCGTTAATACTCTCTCGCAGCGCGCTGTGGTGCTGCGTGTAGTCCACGATGCTCATCGTGACGGTCGAAACCACCGTGATCGACATCGCCACGACTTTGATTTTGGTGCGCAGTGTCATGTGGTCCCAGCAAAGCAAAGCCGCCGATCGGACTTGAACCGACAACCTCAAGATTACAAATCATGTGCTCTACCATTGAGCTACAGCGGCGAGGTCCAGGGACCATTCCCTGCTTTTGAAGTCTAGCAACTCGTTGCAGTGCCACCCGCACGACGGCGGCGGCGTAGCGTGAGTTCCAAGATTGAGATGTCGGATGGCGTCACGCCGGCGAGCCGCGAGGCTTGTCCGAGCGTTCTGGGGCGAAATCGGGCGAGCACTTCGATCGCCTCTGAGCCAAGGCCGACGACCGTCCTCGGATTCAATTCTTCTGGAATCACGGCGTTTTCTGCGGCCGCAGTCCGCTTCAATTCCGCGCGCTGGCGGCCGAGATATCCCTCATACCGCACATCGGTCAAGAGTCGATCGATCAGCGACAAGTCGGTCGCGCCATCATCGCCCGAGGCGCGGCGCATCAGCTCCGCCATCGCCTCTGGCGTCACTTCGGGTCGCCGCGCGATATCAATGAGTCGCTTGCCTTGTCCGAATGATTCGGGTGCCTTGAGTTTCGAGAGGCGGGCGCGAAGTTCGGCAAGGGTCTGCTGGGACTTCGTGGCAACCTGCGCGCGCGCGGTATCCACGAGCCCGAGTTGAACCCCCAGCGCGGTGAGCCGATCCTCAGCGTTGTCGGCGCGCAGTGTCAGCCGATACTCCGCGCGGCTAGTAAACATTCGATAGGGTTCGCGGGGTTGGCGCGTCACGAGATCGTCCATGAGTACGCCGATGTAGGCCTGGTCGCGTCCGATTCGCACGAGTTCCAAACCGAGCGACACCCGTGCTGCGTTGAGACCTGCGACGAGTCCCTGCGATGCGGCCTCTTCATAACCGCTCGTGCCATTGATTTGACCCGCGAGGAAGAGACCAGTCACCAACTTCGTCTGCCCCGTTGAATCAATCTGGTGCGGCCAGACCATGTCGTACTCCACCGCATAGCCCCAGCGCTTGGCCACGGCTCGCTCGCACCCTGGAATTCCGCGAATGATCTGCTCCTGAATTTCTCGCGGCAGCGAAGTCGAGATGCCATTGCAGTAGATGTCATCGGTGGCCAGCGATTCGGGCTCGAGAAACACATGATGCGACTCCCGCTCTGCAAAGCGCACCACTTTGTCCTCAAGACTCGGGCAATACCGCGGACCCGTCTGTGTCTCCATCGCTCCCGAATACATCGGTGCCAGATGCAGATTGTTGCGGACCAGCTCGTGAATGACTGCGGTGGTTCGGGTCTCACGGCACTCGACCTGCGGGAACGCCGGAAATGTGCCGCCGCCCTGCGCCGGCTGCGAGAGTGCGCTGAAGGGAATCGGTGGCTGATCGCCCCACTGCGGATCGAGCGACTCCCAGTCAATCGAACTTCGCTGCAGTCGTGGTGGCGTTCCTGTTTTCAGTCGACCGATCTCGAATCCAAGTTCGCGCAGTGCGCCCGAGATGCCAACGGCGGTTCCCTCGCCAACCCGTCCGCCCTCCGTTTGCGCGAGCCCGGTGTGCATGAGCGCGCGCATGAAAGTTCCTGTGGTCAGCACGGTGGCGCGCGCGGCGATGCGAATGCGACCATCGGGCTCCGTCGAAACAAAGCTCTGCCCCGCAAGGTTCTGCAGTGGAGTGCGCGGCGCATCCATTCCGAATGGCATCCGCGGAGCAACCGCGTCGCCGCGTTCTCCTCCGCGCGCGCGCCCAACCGCTTGTTCGTTCCACTGCTCGGCTCTGGGATCCACCGACAGACTCTGCGCGCCAGCGCGCAAGCGCACACCAAGCAGCACTCCTCCAGAGACTTCGAAGGATTCCACCAGCCCCTGCACGACGACGATTGGGACGACATCATTGCTTCGCGTTGCGATCAAAGCCTGCACCTGTGCTTGGTAATGGTGTCGATCACACTGCGCCCGTGGACCGCGCACCGCAGCACCCTTGTTGGCGTTGAGCAGACGAAACTGGATCCCCGTCGCATCGGCGGCGCGGCCCATGATGCCGCCGAGAGCATCGATCTCGCGAACCATCTGTCCCTTGGCGAGCCCCCCGATCGCTGGATTGCAACTCATCGCGCCGATCGTGGTGGGATCCATGGTGATGAGAATCACCCGCGCGTCGTGCGCGCCGGCCGATCCGAGGGCACTCGAAGCGGCCCAGGCTGCCTCTGCGCCGGCATGCCCGCCGCCGATGATGATGACTGACCACGAATCCATTCTGTAAATATAGACTCGTCTTTCTCATGTACCAACGAATCTCGCTTTCGAAGTCGCCCAAGTCGATCCAACTCATTCCGGTTCACAGCGCTGTTCCGGGATCCACACCCGCGCTCCCCGCGGGGTCGCCCAAGAATCCACAGTTGATCGAAGCACTTCACTCGGGTGCATTTCTCGCAGAGAACGGCGACACGCTGATGGTGGGAACCGCACAGATGCTTGTGGGGCTTGGGAGTGCTGCTGACTATTCCCCCAACCGACTCCGCGCCGCCGCTGCAAAGGTCGGCCGAGCGCTGGTGCGAATCGGTGCGCCGGCTGTAACCCTCGCAGCGAGCAGCGCGTGGGGCGCAGCTGGCTCGAAGACAGGCAGCGCCTTCGCCGAGGGTCTGGCACTGGGCACCTGGCGGATGGATTCGTTTGACGGCAGCGCGACGAAACGAACGCCGCGCCTCAAGTCTCTGGCGCTTTGGGCTGATGATGCCGCTATGCGCGATGAACTCGAACACGGGCTCACCATCGCAGAGGGGATCAACACTGCGCGGCGCATCGCAGCCACACCGCCGAACATCGCCCACCCGGCGTGGATTGCCAGAGAGAGTGGCAAGATCGCCACCGCAGGAAAGATGCGCGTCAAGGTCATCGACTTCGCCCGTGCCAAGGCGCTGGGAATGGGCGGGCTCGTCGCCGTTGGGCAGGGATCCGCGATCAAGCCCTGTCTTGTGGCAATCTCGTGGACACCCAAGAAAACCTCGACGCGGGCGCGCAAGGAACATCTGGTCTTGGTCGGCAAGACGATCACCTATGACACCGGCGGCTACTCGCTCAAGGTGAACAACGGCATGAAGGGGATGAAGTACGACAAGTGCGGAGGCGCAGCAGTGATCGGAATCATGCAGACGATCGCAGCGCTTCGCCTTCCGGTGCGGGTGACTGCTGTCCTCGCCGTGGCAGAGAACATGGTCTCCAATGATTCGTATCGCCCCGATGACATCATCACCATGCACAACGGTGTCTCAGTCGAGGTCACCAACACCGATGCCGAGGGCCGACTGGTGCTGGCCGACGCGCTGAGTTGGGCATGCGACACGCTTGCACCAACACGAATCGTCGACCTAGCAACACTCACGGGTGGCGTTGGAGTTGCGCTCGGTCACTTCTGCGCTGGATATTTCTGCGACGACGCACAACTGCGCGGCGAACTCGAATCAGCGGCAACGCGATCCGGCGAAAGACTCTGGCAATTGCCGCTCTGGACGGAACACCGCGAGTTCATGCGCAGTTCGCACGCCGACATTCTCAACAGCAACCCGCTGCGGTCAGCACATCCGATTCAGGGTGCAGCGTTTCTTTCGTTCTTCGTGCGCGAGAAGCTTCCCTGGGCACACATCGACATCGCCGCAGTCGCCGCAAGTGATTCCCCGAACGAGATCACGGGCACGGGCCCAACAGGATTTGGGGTTCGACTCTGCGTCGATCTTGTCGAAGCCATGTGTTGAGTGAACGAGCCGGCGCGCGCCCTCCCCCTTCACCCTTTGGGATCTTCTCCCATTTCGATGCGCGTGATCTTTGCCAACCGCCGGGCGTGGCGTCCCGCGTCGTAGTTCGTGCGCATCCACACCGCGACGATGCGCTTGACCAGCGTCTGCCCGAGCAAGTCCGCGGATAAGCAGAGAACATTGGCGTCGTTGTGGCTCCGGGAAAGCTGGGCACTCAATTCGTCGAGTGCCAGCGCCGCTCGAATACCGGCGACCTTGTTGGCAGCGATGGCC
Source organism: Phycisphaerales bacterium (assembly GCA_009692015.1). GTDB lineage: Bacteria > Planctomycetota > Phycisphaerae > Phycisphaerales > SM1A02 > F1-60-MAGs104. The sequence continues at coordinate 9,962 of SIAB01000039.1, read as the reverse complement.
ATACCGATGCCTGTGCCACAAATCAAGATTCCACGGTCGGCGCGCTTGGCGACAATTTCCTGTGAGACCTTCCAGGCAATATCGGGATAGTCCGTCGGAACTCCGCTGGTATCGCCCAGCAACTGGACATTGAATCCGTCCATGCGCAATTGGCACTCAATTGCCTGCGCGACAGCGGTTCCGCGGTGATCGCTTCCGATGGCGACATTCGTCATAACTTCTGCATCTCCGCGAGTTGTTTCGGGACCAACTCCATCAGGACTCTCGCGAGTCGATCGTATGCGGCGTCTCCCAATCCGATGGGGTCTTCGACATCACCGTCGGGGTCAAGTGGAACAATTTTTGATACCTGTTCCCGTTCGCTGGCGACCAGCTGCCGTGCCTGATGGACATGATTTGCGGTCATTCCGAAGACCCAATCGGCGCCACGAATCATCTTCGCCGTGAGTCGCTTGCTTCGCCCGTCGTGGCCGATTCCCAAGCGGGCGAGCGCATGTATGGCCTCTGGCGAGACCGTCGACCCATCCAATGCGCTTGTTCCTGCCGAAACCGCGAACATCTTCTCCTCAAACGGTCCCAATTCGCCCGAATCGATGAGATGTCGGGCGATGGCTTCGGCCATCGGTGAACGGCAGGTGTTTCCTGTGCAGACAAAGAGAACCGTTCTCATTCACCAAATAGTACAGGGCGCGATGATGGATCTCGGGTAGATTCCGTCCGCGAGAGTCAACCGTGGAATTCGTATCCTTTGAAGAAACGTGGCGGATCCTTCAACCTCTGGGGGTGGAAGTGTCACGCCGATCCCCGAATGAATTGCGCCTCTCCCTTGCTGAGGGAAACCAAAGTTCCTGCCTCGACATCGCATCGAGCGATCATCCGATGGCGAAGCAGTTGCCGCCTGAAGTCGCGCGACTCGCTCGCAGCCAACTCGCCGATTTGATCGAGGCGATTGCCCACAAGTTGCGCCTCACTCAGGTCTATGTCATTCCCATCGGACATTGGCGGCAGCTCTTTGAGGCTGTTGCTGAAGGCATGGCAACCAACGAGGGTTGGCGCGCGATCGATAGCGCAGCGACCGTCGCATTGAACACCCGTGATGCCCTGCTGTTTCTTCCAGCGAATCATCACATCATGCGCGACCTGGTGCGCACTGTGCTCACCGCTGGTTCTTCAACAGAGCACGGCATTTCGATTGCCACACCCGGCAGCCCACTGTTGATCGAAGTGATTCCAACCGGCGAAGTCAGCATCTACACCGGTCGGACCGATCTGGCCCATCTTGTGGCCGAAATCCTTAGCCAGGTCCAGAATGGCCAGCACAAGCTACCCACGGCCGCTACGAAGTTGAGTTGACTTCATCCGCTGGAGGAACTTCTTCGCCACGCGCGGAGAATCGCATCGCGCAGCCGGTGCATCGATAGGAATCGCTTCCGCCAACCAAAGGCGGCTCAATCGTTGGCAATCCGCAGACTGGGCAGATCCCCCGTCGAAGTTTTCCCAGTGCCAGCGGCCGTTCGATCGCGCGAACCACCCACAAACCGATGACCACCGGAATCAGTCCCAACACCCCGAGCAGGACCAGTGCCAGCGACCCAATCGGCAACATGAAGATCATCACGAATGCCAAAAAAAACGCCAGCAGATACCCCCCGAACACGACGCCGGGATAGAAGCGGCGAATGGTGCGGATGAGCGTGTGAAACATGAACGAAAAGGATAGGTGGTGTTGCCAGCGGGTATATTCCCATTCGAGGAACCTATGGCAACAACAGCGACCGAATCGATGAAAATTGTTTGTGACCGCACCGCGCTCGTCGATGCGCTGACCATGGCCAGCGGCGTGGTGATGTCGCGAACGACGATCCCAGTGCTGCTGTGCGTGAAACTTTCAGCACGGGACGGCACCCTGCGATTGTGGGCGACCGATCAGGACATTCGTCTTTCGCTGGTTCTGGCGAGCGTCGAAGTTCACACCGATGGTGACGCCCTCATTCCCGCCGACAAACTCGCTCAAATCGTCCGTTCGTGCGATGACACCACACTCACCCTCGAGATGGATAAGCATGTGGCGCTCGTTCGCGGTGAAGATTCCAAGTTTCGCGTCTACGGATACGACCCACGCGAGTTCCCCAGCGACAATGAGAAGTCCGACTCTGCCACCGAGTTCGAGATCAGCGCTGGAACGCTGCGCCGAATGATCAGCCGCACCGTGTTCGCGACCGCCTCCGACAACACCCGTTACGCCTTCAATGGCGTGCTCCTGGAGCGCAAGGGTCGACGGCTGCGCATGGTTGCCACAGATGGTCGGCGACTGGCGCTGGTGAAGGGCGAATGCGCCGGTCCAGCCGACGGCGATGCGTCGTGCATCATTCCAACCAAGGCCCTCAATGTTCTCAACCGACTACTCGATGACCCGGATGCGGCGGTCCAAGTCTCCCGCGACCGAAATCGAATTCGGTTTTCCATCGGAGATTCCGCAGTTCTTGTCTCGAGCCTCATCGAGGGGAGCTTCCCACCATTTGATGATGTCCTTCCGAAGGATCATGATCGGCGGGGAACCTTTGACACGGCCGAGTTGGGAGCCGCGGTCAAGCGCGCCGCACTGCTCACCAACGAAGAGAGCAAGGGAGTCAAGATGTCCTTCGACGCCAAGGGACTCACTATTTCATCGCGCGCTGCAGAGATGGGCGATGCCGAAGTTCACCTGCCGGCGCTCACCTGGGAAGGCGCGGCACTCGAGATTGCCTTCAACCCCGCCTATGTCACCGATGTCTTGCGCATCGCAGACACGACTGAGGTCGCGATCGAGATGAAGGGGTCGAATCGACCAGGTGTCGTGAAGATCGGCAATGACTTCACTTATGTGATCATGCCAGTCAACCTGCCCACCTGACAGGCAGCTCTGTTACTGGCCTTTGGCGTACTTGATCCCGCAACCCTTGTTCTTTGTGGTGGACGGCTCGACCGGCTTGCCAGCCTTCAGAGCAGTCACAGCATTCACGATGTAATTGGTGGCGCCATCGTCACTCGCGGGAGCACCGATGTACACCACGGTTCCCGTGCCATCCACGATGAAAACATGTGGAGTCGTCTTCGCCCCATAGGCGTGACCGACCTTGCCATCAGCGTCCACCAGCATTGGCACCGTCTGCCCCGCTTTGGTGATGACTGCAGCGCTCGCCGCGCCTTCCTCGGCGGATGTCTTTCCCTGATGGCCATCCTTCGTTGAATTGATCGACAAGTAGACCGCGGAGGGATCCGCCGCTTTCACACCGGCGATCGTCTTGCTTGCGCTCCCGCTACCCCAGTAGGAGCCGTCGCCACCTCCGCTCACCGGACAGGTCGAACAGAACCACTCCAAGACAACCGTGCTTCCCTTGTAGTCCGCAAGGTTGTAGGTCTTGCCGTCCACACCAGTAAGCGTGAACTCTGGAGCCGGATGACCGATGACAGCACCCGCGTTCTTGTGACCCTTCTCCTTGTGCGCACCGCCAACTGGCGGGGCGTGTTTGTGGGCGTCGCCCTCGGTGGCATCTTGCGGTGCCGCTGCGAAAAGGAGTGCTGCCGAAGCGACGACCGAGGCGGTGATTGCTTTGTAGTTCATGCGCATAGTTGACTTTCTGAGTCCCTACTGGGACTCCTGCAAACATTTATCTCGGCCCAACCGGAACGACCGGCGGCGCGAGATCGATCTGATACGCCAAGTCCGAGTCCTTCGAGCCCATCAGTAACAATCCACGAAGGCGGGGTGGACCATCCACCGCATCTTGGGGATGAAGCGCGAATGCTAAGCGAATCATCACCCGGTCGCCCAACACCGTCGCGTGCATCGGTCCCGTGCCATCGAGGAATTCGATGCCCGCAACTGCGTCGGGGATGAACTGGATTGCCGGCGATCCAGCCGAGACCTTCGCAGATATCACCAGTGACTGGTGCTCAGAAACGCCTTCGACCGAAGCGGAAATGCTCGGTGGAAGCCGCGTCGGGTACGAGCGCAGGGTTGAAAGCACCGCGTCTGGCGCGGGCTCAGTCGACACCTCTGCCGAGAGTTCGCTGTTGCCCAGCACGCACACCGATTCCTTGCACGCCAACCAACCGATCTTGGCGCCAATTGCGATCGACCTGGCAACTTCACCCGCGGGTACACCCGCCGGCGGGGTCACCGGCACCAGGAGGTCGAGCGAATTCTCGTAACCAAAGGTGCGATCCCCTGCCTTACCCATGATTGTCGGCCGCGGGAAGAGTGGCGCGTGCGCCCTCCACCCCGTTGGCAAAGTCAGCTGGACAGTCGGTGGCGCGCCGCTATCACCGGGGTTCGACCAGTAGAGATGCCACTTCGGTTCGATCGCAAAGCGGATGACGACACAGTGCGCCCCCGCATTTGTGCCTACGAGTTGCCCAACGATCGAAGCTGCGATCGGTTTGGCTGGATCGCCCATCGCTGCGACGGGGCCCGCCGCGAGCACAAGAGTCCAGAGTCCATAGACTGCTCGCAGGATCGATCTGGATCGGATCATCGTGCGAGCTAGCGTACTTGGCAGCGCGCGACTTTCATGAATGGGAACCTCGAAATGCGCCGACCCACCACCCACACCACTGCGCTACGAACCGCAACATGGATTGGGTTGTTCGCTGCCCTGACTGCCTGCACGCTGACCACCAGCGACCGGAACCTGGTCTATGTCGATTCGTATCACGCCATCGAGGCAATGAACAAGCCAGGAAATGCCTTTCAATCTGCCAAGACATCCGCGTTTATCGATCCGCGCACTCGACTTGTCTATGCGCAAGAACATGTCGCCGGCGCGATCAACCTGCCATTCGAGGACATGACGCTCGAGGCGCCAGGACTCTTGGAGAAGTACGACATCTTGGTGGTGTATGGAAGCGACTACACGGACATTCTGGCCAGCGCGGCGAGTAAACGACTCCTCGAACTCGGATTCACGACGGTCTACACGCTCGAGGGCGGCTTGAAAGCGTGGAAGAAATCGGGCAACGAAGTGCAGACGGGCGTCCCTGCGGATGCGCCAGAGCTTCCAGACAAGCCCGTGATCTGATCAGACCCCAATCACTCGAGCGCTGCTGCGCCCGAAACGATTTCAGTCAACTCGGTGGTGATCTTTGCTTGACGGGCACGGTTGTAATTGCGCTTGAGCGTGCGACCGAGTCCGCTGGCGTTGTCGGTCGCGGCTTTCATCGCCACCATGCGCATCACATTCTCGCTGACGATCGCATCGTTCATGGCCTGAAAGAGTGAGACCTTCACCGACTTTGGAAGCAGTTCGTCGAGCAGCGCTTCGGCGCTGGGGCGATATTCATAGACCGTCGCCGCGCCGCGCACCGCGAGCCCACTCTCAAGCGTGAGTGGCAGCAACTGCATGATTTCAGCCACTTGGCGCGAAGTCGAGGCGAAGCGCATGTATGCCACATACACCGCATCGACTTTGCCAGCGGTGTAGTCGGCCATGTACCGATCCGCCAAGGCGGCAACCGCGGCAAAGGATGGCTTGTCACCGAAGGCATGTCGCTCTGCAATCTCGACCCGTTGAAATCGGAAATAGGAGACTGCCTTCTTGCCCGCAGTCTCAACAATCATCTCCCGCTTCTCGCCGCGCCGTTTTCGAATCTCGGCCATCGCCGCGCGCAAGATGCTTCCGTTGTAGGCGCCGCAGAGTCCGCGGTCTGAACTCACCACCAGGAGAAGCTCCTTGCCAACGGACTTGCCCCGTCCACCCAGCAGTGGATTCACAACATCTCCAGCAGCGGCGGCGACCTCAGCGACGAGTGCCCGAATGCGTTCGGTGTAGGGGCGCGTCGCCTTCGATCGTTGCAGCGCGGCGGTGAACTTCGCGGTGGCGATCATCTGCATCGTCTTGGTGATGCGCTGGATCGTTCGAACAGCGATCATTCGTTTCTTGATTTCGCGAATTTGAGCCATAAGGAGTTCGGGATATTAGCAAGGTGACTTGGGCAGTTTCAGACCGTCGAAACCGAGCATCATTCCAGTCGGCAATCGGGGACTCAATTCGGCATGTTGGATGTCATGTGACATATGCACAAACACCGTGAGTTGCGCCGAAACATCGCCGGCGTGAGCCACCGCTTGATCGACCGTGAAATGAGACGGATGGGAGCGAAATCGAAGCATGTCCAGGACCAGCGTTTGCAGCCCCTGCAGGTGTGGATAGGCGGTCGGCGGGAGACCAGAAACATCGGTGCAGTAGGCGAGCGGGAAGAGTCCGCCCCCATCGCCACCATCGACGGCTTCGATGCGCCACGCGAGCACGGGCGTTCGACCATGCAGTACCTGGAATGGAATGAGTCGAAGTCCTTGACTCTCGACCGAAACCGAAGGCGTGACGCGGTGGGCGACCAAGTTGGCGACAAAGGATCCATTGACATTTCGACTTGGTTCAAAGATGTGTTCGTACACGCGCTGCAGGTCTGCAAGCGTCGACGCGTCCGCGTAGAGATCGATCGGGCTCCCCATGATGGCGTTGTATCGACGCACCTCATCAAGCCCCCAGACATGATCGACATGCGAATGGGTGATGAGAATTCCGTCGCAGCGGCGAATTCCACTGCGCAGCGCTTGGCTGCGGTGATCGGGCGAGACATCGAGAAGCCACACCCGATCAATCCCCATCGGATCGCGAAATCGCAAAGCAGCGCTGGTGCGAAGCCGTCGATCATGCGGATCGGTGGACACGCAGGTTGGGCAATCGCATCCGATCGCTGGCACACCAGAGCTCGTCCCCGTCCCCAGGAGTTCGAGCTGGGCATTCGTGACCACGCCCGTGGCGGTCACGCGACGCTCTCGCGCGAGACTGTGTCGAACATTTCGGCCAGCAATGCGACTTGCACGCCAGGATCCTCTGCCCCGCAAACGCTCGTTGCAACCGCGACCCCGCGACAGCCGACCGCCTGCAGTTGGCGCGCGTTCTCTGGAGTGATTCCGCCAATTGCCAGATGCGGCACCGTTGGCCACGCAACAGAGAACTGGCGCATCCACGGCGGGCCTGCTGCTGGCTGATTGGGCTTCACAAGCGAGGGAAACATCGCTCCCACTCCGCAGTAGTCGGCACCACTTTGGATCGCCGCCCGCGCCTCGGCTGCGTTGTGCGCCGTTGCACCGATGAGTAGCGCGCGCCCAGCGATGCGGCGCGCGTCTTGAATTGCCAGATCAGACAGCCCCAGATGCACGCCATCCGCCCCTGCGGCGAGCGCGATATCAATCCGGTCGTTCACGATCACACTCGCCCCAGTTCGGTGTGCCTGTTCAACCACGACGCGTGCGTGCGCAACGCACTCTGCACTCGACATTTCCTTCTCGCGAATCTGAATGCAGTCTGCGCCAGCAGCGAGTGCCGCGGTCAGCACGGCGCGCCAGGGTCGCAGGCAGAGCGACTGCGTGAGAAGCACGCACACCCGCCACTGACGCGCTGCAGTCGATTGAAGCCGCAGCGCGAGTTGCGCATTCAATGTGTATGCCCCGTAGCGAAGTGTTTCAACGGCTGCCCAGAGCGGCGTCTCGCGCGGAAATAGTTTGAGTCCCTCCTCCAGGCTTCGCAGCGCCTCGGTGAGCCGCGAGCCATTTGCTGCGGCAATTGCTGCCACGCTCGCACGCGATCCCTCATGAAACCCTTCGATGGTCGTTCCCACATCACCCGCGAGATCGCGGTGCGCTTCGCGCCACCCAAGGTCGAGTGCCCCGAGAATCGAGACGAGTTGGTGGCGAAGGGTCTTGTACCCCGCTGTCAACGATTCATCATCGGCGCAGAACCGCGCCAGATCCTCGAGCGTCCGCGCCGCTTCGCTCGCCCGATTCGCGGCAGCATCAATGAGTCGAATCGGATGGCGCATGATGCAAGGTTAGTGCGGCGGTTATGCTTCGCTAGCCAGAGACAAACCAACACGGAGCCACCCATGCCCTTCACGCTTCCCCCACTTCCATACGCAGACGATGCCCTCGAACCAACGCTTGATTCCAAGACGATGTTGATCCACCGGACCAAGCATCATCAGGCCTATGTCGACAACCTCAACAAGGCGCTCGATGGACAGGCGGCCTATGCGAATTGGACAATCGACGAAATCTGTGCACAGATTGGGTCGATTCCAGAGACGATCCGCGCCATGGTTCGCAACAATGGCGGCGGGCATTGGAATCACTCCATGTTCTGGCAGATCATGGCTCCCAAGGATCAGGCAGGAGCGCCGAGTGCTGAACTCTCTTCCGCAATCGACACGGCATTCGGTTCGATGGATGCCTTCAAGAAGTCATTCGCAGAAGCTGGCATGAAACGATTCGGCTCGGGGTGGGCCTGGCTGGTGGTCAAGAGCGACAAATCGATTGCGATCACCTCCACACCAAACCAGGACAATCCGCTGATGAAGGGATTCGTTGATGTTGCCGGGACGCCGCTGCTTGGCGTCGATGTGTGGGAGCACGCCTATTACTTGAACTATCAGAATCGCCGCGCCGATTACTTGGCCGCCTGGTGGACCGTTGTCAACTGGAACGAAGTCAATCGACGGTTTGCTGCGGCGCAAAAATAGGCAAAGAGGAAAGCGCGCCGCGAGCTGAACTCACTTGGCTGCCTGGAGTCCACCGATCATCGCATCGAAATCAGCACGGGCTGCTTCGACGGTCGCTGCAGGTCCGATGAACCGCATAAAGACCGTTCGATCCGGAGCGAGCAGGATCGCACCGAGCTGCATCATGTTTGGTCGAGGCGCGGCTTGTCCCATCCCCTGATACTGACCTGCGAGTTCAACCAACTTCACCTGCATTCCCGCGACCGTGCGCTCGTGAAGCTTTGCCGTTGCCTCGGACCCATCTTCATTTCGAAACTGGCTCACCCACCGTTTGATGTTCATATCGAGCGGACCGCCGTCCCCTGCCGCGAAGACGCTGAAGACAACTTCCGCTGCACCCGACTCGCCAATTCCGGGCACCGAGTACTGCAGCGCCCGAAACTGCATTGATGGACTCTGCCACTGCCAAGTTGCCGGCTTGGGCATCACGAGTCCGGCTATCTCGACGATCTTGGGATCCGAGTCTGCCGACGAAACTTTTTGCGCGGCGGCGCCGGCCTGTGGTGTGGCCTGTGGTGTGGCTTGTGGAATCTGCGCAGTTGATGCGATACCAGTTGGATTCGCAGGCGCGCTGGCCTTGGTAGGCAATGGGGCCTGCGGTGCACGTGCGGTGTTGGAATTCTGCGTCACGGGAGTTGGCGGCTTTGGCGGCGCAGTGGGCTCGCCACATCCAGCGAGTACTGCGCCAACGAACAGCCATATGCATGTCAATCTCATTGTGAAAGGATAAGCAATTGCGCACATCGCGCCCGTGAAGGGTTCCCAGTGCACAATTGACGGCGCGCCGCTGCGATGACGCAAGCGGTACCTTGGAGAAATGCCCATTCGACAGGTCACCTGCGCGCAGATTTGGACGGGTGATCCGCTGCGACCGTGGACGAGTGGCATGTCGCTGGCCGATGGCCGAATCGAATCGCTCGGCGAGTCTCACGGACACGGCGAGCGCGACACGCTCGACCTTTCCGGTGCGTGGATTCTTCCCGGACTCATCGATGCGCACGCGCATCTGCTCATGGGTGGACTGTCGATGCAGCGACTCGATCTCTCGAGTGCAACTTGCCGCGAAGATTTCGATCGACTCATCGAGTCGCACGCTGCGCATCTCGCACCCGACGCCTGGCTCGAAGCATTCGGTTGGGACGAACAGCACTGGGATGGCACCCGCCCCGATCTCGCCTGGCTCCGTGCCGCGGGCGATCGCAAGGTTGTCGCGTGGCGCTGTGATCAACATGCCGCGCTCGTGAATCAGGCGGTGCTCGACCTGCTCGACATTCGCAACGACATCGCTGGGGGCACCATTGTGCGCGACGCTCATGGCGCACCAACCGGGCTCCTCCTCGAGCAATCCGCGTGGAAAATCC
>SIAB01000038.1 GCA_009692015.1 Phycisphaerales bacterium | reverse complement strand
CTGCGCCGACGAGATTTTCGCAGTCTCTGGATCACCCGAATCACCGCAGCATGCCGGATGCGCGGTGTTCGATACAGCCAATTCATCGCCGCACTCAGCAATGCGGGAATCCTGCTCAATCGCAAGATGCTCAGCGAAATCGCGATTCACGATCCTGTCACCTTTGACACGCTCGTGACCCATGTCCCCGGCGCCCACAAGGCCGCCGCGGTCGCATGAGGTCGCTGACTTCTCATCAAGCTCCACCCTGGCATCGGCAGATTGCGAATGCGCGCGGGGATTTTCATTGAACCCCAAACGCGTGCGCTTGCGCTGGGTTGGAATCGCGGCGTTCTTGCTGTTCGCGATTTTTCTCTGGATCGGCGGCACGCACTCAGCCGAAGGCGTTCCGCGGGCACTTCCGGCGCTCGCGCGAACTCTCTTTCATCTTCCAGGGCCTCTGTCGTGGCTCCTCAGTGCCGGTGGCTGGGGCTTACTCCTGGCGCGCGTGCTCGGCGTTCGCTCCAGCGGCTGGACCGTGTCGCTGGCGCTTGGAGTCTGCGCCATGCTCTTCATCGATGCCGCGCTGGGAACACTTGGATTCTTCGGAGTTGCCGGTGCCCCTGGTGGATTTGTCCTTCTTGCCCCGGGCGTGTATCTGCTCTGGCGGGAGTTCGATCGCGGCGCGCCGAGTGATTTTTCTCCAACCAGCGATGCCTTGACCGAGTCAAGTGGATCGTGGCTCGCCTGGACGATTGCCCCAGCCATCGCGACGCTGCTGCTCGCCGCGGCAAGCGCCCCCGGCTGGCTCTGGTCCACCGAATTTGGTGGCTACGACGCGCTCTCCTACCACTTGCAACTTCCCCGCGAGTGGATGGCGAGTGGGCGCATCACGGCGCTCCCACACAACGCCTACGCGCTGCTGCCTTCCTTTATGGAATCGGCATACCTGCACCTGATGGTGATGCGCTCGGATGCCCAGTCGGCCGCACTCGACGCCCAGATTCTGCATGCACTTCTCGCAGGAGTTGCTGCGCTGACCGTCGGCGCACTCGCGCGGGTCTGCCATGATCGCTGCTGGGGTGGCGCGGTTGTTCTCGCGGGGTCTCGTCAATCGAGCGGGCGCGTCGCGGGTTGGTGCGCGGGTGGAATCCTGTTGGGATTGCCTTGGATCATTGTGGTCGGCTCACTGGCCTACAACGAGATGCCCATGGTGCTGGCATTTGCCGCGGCGCTGACTCTGCTTATGCGGCGGCAGCACCCCAAGAACCTGACAGGCATTGCTCTCGCGCTGGCGCTTCTTTGTGCAGCAGCGATCGGTTCGAAATTGACGGGAGCACTCTTCGTCGCGCTTCCGATCGCGCTCGGTTCAATCGTGGCGCTGGTCTTCTTGATCTACCGCGGCGAAGCGCGCGGAATCGATTCTGTGAAGGCCGTGGTCGTGGCAGCTCTTGCCGGAATCGCGCTGCTTTCCCCTTGGTGGCTTCGAAATGGTTTCGCAACCGGATCGCCATTCTTTCCGATCTTTGGCGATGGTGGACTCACCGCAGCGCAAGCAGCCATCTTTCACGCTGCGCATGGCGCGATCCCGCTCAGCGAATGGGGCAGCGCGCTCTTCGACGAATGGTTTTTCTTTGGATTGACCGCGTCTGGTCCAACGGGAGAACCCTGGCGACCCTTCTGGTCGATCCTCGCAAGTCTTGGTCTTGGGTGCGGTCTCCTCCTGTTGATCCCGCGGCGCAGCAGGTTGGTCGCGGCGTTCCTCTTGGGTGTGCTGGTGATTCAGCTCGCGTGCTGGCTGTGGTTCACGCATGCCAAGAGCCGCTTCCTGATCCCCACTGCAGTTCCATGTGCAGTTCTTGTGGGCATGGCAATCGCACACCTTCCTCGTGCAGGATGGATGGGACGCACCACACTCGCCGCGATTCTCTTGGCCTGGTGCAGCCAGCCCTTCGTTGCCTACATCACCGATGGACCCGAGATCGACTTCAACCACTCCCCCGCGACTGGAATTGGAATGGAGCCGCTGCTCAACGGCCAAGCAGGCGGTGATGGACTCCCCGCGGTGTTGCAGAGTCTCCCACGCGGCGCGCGCGTGGTCACGATTGGCTGCGCGGATGTCTTCTGGTGGAGAATGATCCCGACCTACTCGACGGTGTGGAATAGCAATCCCATCCAGAGTGCCATCACTGGTGCGCACGGGGACTCGGATCAAGCACTCGAAACGCTGCGCACCGCTGGATACACCCACCTAGTGATCAACGGCACGATGCTGAGAGTGTGGAGGAACTCCGAATGGCTCGACCCTGCGATTACTCCAGAGTCGATCAATCAATTCCAGTCGCGCCTGAAGCCCATTGGCGGTGGTCAAGGCGTGGTGGTCTACTCACTTGCACCATGATCGCTGAACCGACGCACCGCGAGGACCTGTCCGTGAAACAGCCGTTTTCTCGCCGCTTGGGCGCGCTGGGGTGCAGCGCGGTGTTGAGCCTCGCGCTGGCGGGATGCGCAACAGAAGACGGCGGACTTCTCGCCGCGCCAACGCTCGCCGCGCCGCAGGCGAATGATCGCCCCCCTGCAATGTTTGCAGGACAGGCAATCGCTTGGAGCGAACTTCGATCGCGAGTGTTCGAACTTTCGGGCGGGCCGGTGCTCGAAGAAATCGTCTTGGAGAGATCATTGCAGAGTGAACTTGCAAAGGCCGCGATCACAATTGACGCCGAGGCGATCGCGCGCGAAGAACGGGTTGCGCTCGAAGCGCTCTCCACAGATCCCGCGCGCGCTGCACAGTTGCTCGCGGCGCTTCGCAAGGCGCAGTCACTCGGTCCCACCCGCTGGCAGGCGCTCCTCTGGCGAAACGCAGCGCTGCGGGCGCTCGCCAAGGTCACGATCACACTCACCGAGGAAAACATCCGCCAATCGTTCGATGCCGCCCACGGGCCCACGCGAATTGGACGGCTCATCGTTGTGCCCGACATCGCGGCTGCTGAGCGCGCTCGATCGCGCCTGCAGGCGGGTGAGTCATTCGCTGAAGTTGCGGCACAGGTATCGATCGACTCGAGTGCCGCGCGCGGCGGGTTGCTGGCGCCGATCGCTCGGATGGATCCCTCATTTCCTTCGGCGTTTCGCGAGGTTTTATTCACGCTAGCCCCCGGGGAAGTTTCGGCCGCTGTGCTGCTCGACAACGGCTACGCCATTGTGCAACTTCGCGAAGAACGACCGGGAGATGGGGTCGATCCCTCCACGACTCGCACCGAGGACGAACGCCTCGCGCGGCGGGTGCTCGAACGGGTTGAGATGGATCGCATCGCGCGGGTGCTTCTTTCCAAGGCGAAGCCCACTGTCTTTGATGACGCACTCCTCGATTCGTGGCAGCGCCAGAGCCGTTAGGTCTTGATCGCTGCGATCCGCCACGCCGCGAAGGGAATGAGCAGCACGACGGGCAGCACCACCCCGACTGTCGGCGCGACGGATGGCAACGGGACCGTCATGACGACCATCGCTATGAGCAGGATCGGCAGACTCACCGCAGAACAAAGGACGGCTTGGCGCAAGATTGGCGTGGGCTCGCGCAGCGCGAAAAATGGAATTGAAATGACGAGAACCAGGATCCCAACGACGAGCGCTGCAAATCTGCCAACCGCAAATCGCCGCAGGGAGCCGGCATCGACTGCAGAGTTTCGCGAGAGTTCGGCGATTTCCGCCAGCGACAACAGGTGCGCGTAGAGACGATGCCTGCGCAGCGAGAGTGTCTCTGGATCGAGATCGGTCGCGAATGAGTCGATGGGTTGGTCGAGGAACACGCGGCCACGCGATCCAGTTGGTGCGTCGGTCGGGCCCGCTGGGACGCCCATCTTTCCGTTCACGAGATTCCAGACTCGTTTCTCGGGGGACCACTTGGCGCTCGCGGCTTCGATGCGGCGCACCACCCCCCCTTCTGGCGTTCGTTCGACCACATAAAGCCTGGTCAAGACCTGAGTCGATGGATCAAAGCTGGCTGCATGGATGAGACGACCCTCTGAGTCGGCGACCATTTCAATCCCCCAAGTCGGCGCGACCCCGCGAACCATGTCGCCGTGTTCGAGGAGCAGTCGCGGTGCGAGTCTGGGAAGAAGGAGTTCCTGATTCGCCGCCTGCAGCAGGGCAAGCAGCCCCATTCCAAGGATCATGGGCGCCACCGCCCGGCGCATCGAGATCCCCGCCGAGAGAATTGCCACGAACTCGCGGTTTCGATGCATGGCAGATGCTGTGAATCCCATGGCCCCGAGCGCCACAAGTGGCATCATGTATTGATAAAACTGAAAGACGCGCGGTCCATGAAAGTTCAGGATCGCCTTCGCGACGCCCAGAATCGACGCGCTGCCCGCTGGTGATTTCCCAGCTCGCTCGACCGCCGTGGCGGCGGCAACGAACTTGTCCCATTGGATGAGCACATCGATCGAGATGGCGAAGACGAACAACAATCCAAACAACAGAAAGAAGTTGCCGAGAAAACGAAGGAGGATGGATCGCGTGAGAATTCCCATGACGAGCGCTGCGCCTTGCCCTAGTGGCGGGCCATCCTCCATCCCACGGTGACGATCATTCCGGCGAGCAGGAGATTTCCGATCCACATCACGGTAACACCAACCACCAGCTCATGTCCACGGATCATCGATTGTCCTGAGGCAATCAAGAGAACATTGGCAATCGCCGGAAGAAATGCCAGAAGGTAGATCGTCAGTGGCAAACTGTGCTTGCGCCAGATCGCCAGAACGGCGCCGAGCACGAGCACCAGGGCAACGCTGGCAGGTTGCGCGAAGCGCATCCAGAGATGCGAGAGCGCCTCATGAAGCGTGTCCTGCGTGGTGCGTTCGATTGCGGTGAGGAAGGCCTTCGCCCGCTCGGCAAACTGATTGAGTGGCGGCGCGGTCTGTGCGGCAATTCGCCTGGCATTGTCGAGGGCACTCAGCAGAGGCGCGTCGCTTGCTGCCCGCTCGACAGCAAGACCGACAACGCGCGCCGGCCAGCGCACCGATCGATCATCGCTGCCGCGCAAGGCGCGCGACTTTGGATCGACGAGTATGAGATCCAGTCGGTCGCTGCCGGCCGATCCAGGACTTGCCGCCGTACCCATCAGTGTTGCGGATGCCGCCGACGCTTCGCGCATTGGCCTCCCCGACTCATGCTCGATCACGGTCAGTCGCTTGGCGGGTGGGCGCGGGACGAGCCCGGTTCCCCCCAGCAGCGCATCGCGAATCTCGTAGGAGCGTCCCGCCTCTTCACTGACCAGGAAACAACTCCCAGAGGCGGTGAGCTGCTGACCAAGTCGATCCATGAGCAGCGCCGGAGCGATCGCCAGCGCCAGCTGCTCGCGTTCCTTTTCCACAACCGCGCCGGTCGATGGATCATCGATGACCGCGAGCAATTCGCCCCATGGCAAATACTTGGGGCTGCGCTCCCACGAGCGGTCGATCAGGGTCGGAATCGGCTCGGCCAGCGGCAGAAACGCGATGGTTGACTCGCCCGGTCTCAGAACCGTCGCGTCGCGAAATGCGACCTTGACGATGAGATCGCTCCCCGCCGTGTACAGGTCAGCCGAACCGCTGCGGGCAACGAATTCAGTCTCGAGATTCCCGCGCGCATCGATCTCGATTGCTGCCACGCCTTCCATTCGAATGCGCTGCATGCCGCCGCCCGCGATGGGTTCAGAGGCATCGATTCGATCGGCGTAAATCAGAAAGTTCCCGGCGCGGAAGGCGTCCCCAGAGCGAACCGTGCTCACAAAGACCTGCGCCGCATCCGCCGTGATCACATCGCTCATGAGTCCCCAGAATCTTGGGATCGCAGTCTGCACCAGCAAGGACATGATGGCGGTCAGCACCAAACCCAGGATTATGGGGGGCACGAGGATCATGCGATAGGAGATTCCGCTCACCGACATCGCCTGAATCTCGTTGTCACTGGCAAAGCGATGGGTCACGATCGTCGCCGCGAATCCAGCCGAAAAGGGCAGCGCGTACTGCAACATCGGCACCATCGCCAGCACGATGTACTTGAGGATCCCACCTGGTCCGAGCAGGTTTCCCGTGAGCGGCTTGATCACTGCGCCAAAGGCGACCACCACCACGATGACCGCCGTGGTGAGGATCAAGACCTTGGCGAGTTCAGCGAAGAAATGTCGGATGAGAATCCACGGCATCGGGCGGGGACGCCGCCCTAGCGGAGTCCATACTCCTTGAGCTTTCGATAGAGCGTGCGCTCGCCGATTCCCAGCAGTTGCGCGGCTCGTTCCCGATTTCCCTCGGCCAGCGCAAGGGTCTGGCGAATCGCCTCCTTCTCGAGGCGATCCAGTCCGAGTCCGGCGAGACTTCCGACACCCGTCGACGACTCGTCTTCATCGAGGGCATGAATCTCGCTCGGCACATCCTGGGCCTGTAGCACGCTCGCAGGCGACGAGACCATCATTCGGTGGATGACATTCATGAGTTCGCGAACATTGCCCGGCCAGTGGTAGGAGATCAAGCGCATCATCGCTGGTTCGCTCATGGTTGGGATCGGGCGATCGAGTTCACGGGCGAATCGACCCACGGCGTGGCGCACCAGCAGTGGAATGTCCTCGCGACGATCCCGCAGCGGTGCGATGGTGATCTCGACCCCCCGCAGGCGATAAAAGAGGTCCTCACGGAATTGCCCCTGCTTGATCATGGCTTGAAGATTGCGATTGGTGGCGCTGATAAAACGAACATCGACCTTGCGCGCATCGTTGGAGCCGAGGCGAACAATCTCCCCCTTTTCGAGAACCCGCAAGAGCTTCGGCTGCATCCCAAGCGGCGTGTCTCCAATTTCGTCGAGGAAGACGCTGCCCCGATCTCCGTATTCGAAGACCCCCTCGCGGTCCCGGTCCGCGCCTGTATATGCACCGCGAACATGTCCAAAGAGTTGATCTTCGAGCAAACTCTCAGCTTGCCCCGCCGCATTGAATGGAACGAAGCGCCGTTCCTTGCGCTTGGAGTGCAAGTGGATCGCTTGCGCGACGAGTTCCTTACCGGTGCCACTCTCGCCAGAGATCAAGACTGGAATGTTGCTCGGCGCGACCTGGCGAATCGCAGTGATCACCTGGCGAATCGCAGCGGAATCACCGATGATTCCTTCGAATCCATAGGCGGCGTCCACCTGCCCCTGCAACCCGTCGACCTGATGGCGCAGAACCACCGACTCGGCGGCGCGCTGGACGAGATTTCGAAAAACCACCAGGTCGAGTGGCTTGACGATGAAGTCATATGCCCCCCCCCGAAGAGCTTCCTTTGCCGTGGGAATGTCACCATGCGCCGTCACCATGATGGTGGCGGCGGTTGGATGGAGTTGGCGAACCAGGTCGAGCACCTCCATGCCAGACCTTGGTGTCTCCATCACAAGGTCGGTGATCACCACATCGAATCGGCCGTGGCGAAGTTCCTCCTCGGCGGCGCATTTCCCGTTGACAATGGTGCAGATATGACCGGGCTTGTGCAGGGCCTCGGCCATGGTTTCGGCGTGATCCCCCTCGTCATCAACGATGAGTACCTGCGCGCGGACGACTTCCTTGGCGTCTGCCATAATTCGGGAGTGTACGGCTCAAGGTCCTTCTGGGGGTTTTCCAAGGCGTGCGAGCGTTTCTGCCGATAGTCTGCAGTACCCATGAACGCACGCAAGGACGCGGCAATCTTCGACGGCCGTCATATCTATTTTGTGGGCATCGGAGGTTGCGGAACGAGCGGTCTTGCCCTGATGATGCAGGCGCGCGGCGCGACTGTTTCTGGCAGCGATGCCACGCAGAGCGAGACCACAGATGCCCTCGTTTCTGCAGGAATTCCAGTCTCTATTGGGGTGGCTCCGGAGGCGCTCACATCGGGGATCGACCTCATGATTTACTCAGCTGCCATCGGCAGTGATCACCCAGAAAGAGTTCGGGCAGAGTCGCTGGGGATCGAATCGATGACCTATGCAGAGGCACTTGGAGCCGCGCAGTCGGGACGGACCGCCATTGCCATCGCCGGGACCCACGGAAAGAGCACGACTGCGGCACTCCTTGCCCACCTGCTCGTCGAATCGAATCTCGATCCCTCGGTGATTGTCGGAGCAAATTGCCCACAGCTGCAGGGCGGCACCCGAACCGGAAGTGCGCGCATTCCAATTGGACCCCTGGCCGGATTACCCGGCATCTTTGTCGCAGAGGCCTGTGAGTTCAATCGATCGTTCCATTGCCACCAGCCCACGATCGCGCTGATCAACAATCTTGAAGAAGACCACTTGGATATCTATGGATCGCTCGACGAGATCGTGAAGGCCTTTCGGGTCTTCGCAGGTCTGCTGCCGGCGGCTGCCCTGGGCGGGCGACTTCTCATCGGGCATGAGGGTGCACATCGGCGCTCGGTCGCCAGTGGATTGCAGTGCGCCGTGAGCACATTCGGCTGGTCTCCGACGGCCGACTACCGCGTAGAGTACGACCCCACGACGAGTGCGACCGCCATTTGGCACCGCGACGAACTCTTGCTCGCCTGGCGCGGCGCACTCGCGGGCGAACACAATGCCCTCAACTCGGCAGCGGCTGCGATCTTGGCGCATTGGCTCGGCGCCGAGCTCGGTTCGATCAAGCAAGCGCTCGAAAACTTTCGGGGAGTGGATCGCCGGATGCAGTCGCTCGGCGCGTGCACGGCTCGAAATGGCGCGCGCGTTCGGGTCTTCGACGACTATGGGCATCACCCCACTGAGTGCGAGAAAACACTTACCGCGCTGCGACACGCCGAGAGCCCCAAGCGCATCATCTGTGTCTTTCAACCGCACCAGCACAGTCGCACGCGTTTTCTTCTCGAGCAGTTCGCGGCCAGTTTTTCGCGTGCCGACTTGGTGATTGTTCCCCCAATCTATTTCGTGAGAGACAGCGAGATTGAGCGCACGAAAGTCTCTTCGCACGACCTCGCCGCCAGATTGAATGCCCGCGGCGTGGCGGCCCGCGCCATCGACGCATTCGAGTCGATCGTCGAATTCCTGCACGAGAACGCGGCAGATGGCGATCTCATCCTCGTTATGGGGGCCGGACCGGTCTGGAAAATCGGGCACGACTTCGTGAAACAGTCGCGTCCGTCGATCGACTCTGCCGCAACCTCCATGCCATCGCGCGCTGCGGCGAGTCCGATTGCCTGAGGTTGCCATGACGACGATGACAACCCTGCGCGAACAGCTCTGGTCAGACCTTGATGTTGAGGCCACTCTGGATGCGCCGATCGGTGCACTCACCTGGTACGAGGCTGGAGGGAGAGCCGAAGTTCTCATTCTTCCGCGCACGATCGAGTCGCTGCAGGTGCTCTGCAGGCGCTGCTGCGAACAAGGGATTGCAGTGCGCACCCTCGGATCTGGCGCCAATCTCATCGTTGACGACGCGGGTGTAAATGGGGTCGTTGTTCGCTTGAGTCGTGGTGCCTTTCAGGCGACGGCGTGGCCCCAAGAGACCGCGGGTGGACTCGCGCATATCGGTGCGGGGGCAGACCTCATGAGTCTTGTGCAGGAATCCGCCCGTCGGGGACTCGCCGGGCTTTCGCAACTCGCAGGAATACCGGCATCGCTCGGTGGCGCGGTGCGGATGAACGCGGGCGGCTCGTTTGGAGACACCGCGCAGTCGATTCACACGATTGAACTGCTCACGCCCGTTGGCGAGATTTGCATCATCCCCAAGGTCGATCTCGGTTTTGCATATCGCACCTGCAACCTGCCCGCTGGGATTGTGCTCGCCGCCACCGTTGCACTTGCAGCGACCGATCCCGTAAAGGTTCGCGCCCATGTGAAAGAGGTCTTTGAGTACAAGAGTCGAACCCAGCCGATGTCCGACCGATCGGCGGGCTGCATGTTCAAGAATCCCATCGACCCATCAACCGGCCAGCGCCAGAGTGCGGGGCGCTTGATCGACCTCGCCGGCATGAAAGGCACGACCCTGCGGAGTGCCTTCGTCAGCGAGCGACACGGGAATTTCATCGGATTGCACGCCGGCGGCAGTACGAATGATGTTCTGGCCCTCGCGCTTGCTGTACAACAGCGGGTTCTTGACCACGCCGGCATTCGCTTGGAACGCGAAGTTGTGGTGTGGTCCCAACGAGGTGAGGATTCATGACCGAGATTCAAGTGCTTGTGTTGATGGGTGGACCTGATGCGGAACGCGAGATCTCGCTGCGATCCGGGGCGATGGTGGCAGCGGCTCTGCGCGAGGCCGGGGAGTTCGTGGTGCACGAAGCGGTCATCGACCGTCTGACCAGCACCCAACTGCGCGAACTCGCCGGAGAGGTGATCTTTCCGGTTCTTCACGGACCATTCGGTGAGGGTGGACCACTTCAGGACATCATGGAAGCCGATGGGCGACCCTATGTTGGCAGTCGGCCCCGTGCCGCCCGATTGGCGATGGACAAGCTTGCTTCGAAACTCTTTGCGCGCACCGCCGGGATTCGCACCCCACCCGCTCGGGTGCTGGTTGCGGGCGAACCCTGCGATCTCCAATGTCCAGTCATCGTGAAACCGATCGACGATGGATCGAGCGTTGGCGTTCGCCGCTGCTTCGATGCGGCGCAGTTCGCCGCGGCGCGCGCGGAACTCGAGGGCACCCATCCGCGATTGATGGCCGAGAAACTCATCGTCGGGCGCGAGGTCACCGTTGGGATTCTCGAGCGCGATCTGTTGCCGATGATTGAGATCTTGACGACCCAGGAGTTTTACAATTACGAGGCGAAGTATGAACGATCGGACACGCAGTATGTGCTCGATCCAACTCTTCCTGCGGAAGTGAAGGCTGAGATTGCCGCTGCATCGCAGGCCATCTATGAGCGCCTGGGTTGCCGCGACATCGCGCGGGTTGACTTCATGGTTGATGATGCCGGCGCCTGGTTCATCGAAATCAATTCGATGCCGGGAATGACCGATCATTCACTGGTTCCCAAGGCCGCAGCACACGCCGGCATTTCGTTCTCACAGTTGTGCGCCCGGCTTGTGAAGCGCTCACTTGCTCGGATGAAGGGGGGATCACGGCCCCCGCGAAACACTGCCACGAACGAAGCACCCATCGCGAGTTCGGACTCGGAATCGGCCAGCACCGCTTCCTGCGAGACCGAGCGTGCGGTCGCGGTTGCCCCCGAGCCATCCGCGCAGGATCAATCGAATGACTGAGCCTCGCGGTGCAGCAGTGTGGGTCGGCGCCGGTGCGGCGGCACTCGTGATTGCGACAATCACATTTGGCTGGTCGATACCAGCTCTCCGTCGAAACGCGACAGCGAAACCGGGTGAGCGCATTGAAGTTTCTTTCTTGGATGCCCCAGCCTGGATGACTCCCGCGGACCTTGCTCCACTGCAGAATCTCACCGCCGCAGAGGCGGGGAGCGCTGTGTACGACCGCGATGGACTCGCCCGTGCGCAGAACGCGCTGAGCGCGACGGGATGGTTTGAGGAAGTCCGCCAGGTTCGTCGCGTTGGATCCAGTGCGCTCGAAGTGGATGCGAGCTTCGCGGATCCAACCGCGTTGGTGGTCGATGGCGATGGAGAACATTTGCTTGACAGTGGGGCGCGACTCCTCCCGCGGACCTATGCCACGGGGACAGCTCCCCCACTCATGCGAATTCTCGGTGTGTCGCTGCCGCGCCCAACCGCGCCTGGACAGCTCTGGCAAGGTGCCGATCTATTGGCGGGGGTCCAAATGGCCAAGCTGGTTGGGTCACAAAGATGGCGCGCACAGGTATCCGCCATCGATGTGAGCGCCGTTCGCAAGGATCAGACACTCACGCTCATCACGACTAGCGGCTGCCGAATTCACTGGGGTCGCACCCCGGGTACAGAGGCTTCTGCTGAAGTACCCGCTGCTCAGAAACTGCGCTATCTCGATCTCCTGGCGAATCAGTACGGACGGATTGACGGCGCCGGACAACATGGCATCGATCTCTCCGTGGATTATGTGGCAAGCCATTGATCTCTCCCGCGGCTTGGTGATCGTCGCCGGCGTGTGGTTCGTCGCTTCGATCGGGGGAGCGCTTGGAACGCAGTTACCCATTCACCTTTCTCCTTCGAGCATGACGCCCGCCATCCACGTGGTTGTCGCCACCTGTCTCGCTGGAATGTTGGTGGTGTGGCCACTGGTTCGTCTGAGTCAACCAACTATTCCGCAGGCGATCGCGCGCACCGCAGTGGATGCACTCACGCTCGCCTGTCTCTGGCAGCTTGTTCTCTGGCCGCTGCGACTGGCAACTCCCTGGACAATCGATCGGACTCTCTCTGTGGATCTGCTGGCACTCTCGAGCCTCGCGGCCGCTTTGGGATTCGTTGCCGCTGGTTCGGCCTGGCCTCATGCTCTTTCCCGATCGTTGGCCATGATTGGTTGCCTGGTCATCGCCGTAGGACTGCCTGTGCCACTTGCCGCCCTGGGATTTTCCAGCGGCGAGATCGCTTCACTCTTTCCTGGAGCGCTGACCGCACTTACGCGCATCGTCGAACACCCCGGTTCGCTTCCCAGCGACGGCGCGTGGGGCGATGCAATCGCGCGCGCTGCGCTCCACGGAGCGATCTGCCTGGTTGGAATCTTGATCGCGCTTTTCGGCGGCGGGCGCATTCCATCGAATGCGCATCCCACGGCGACCGGACGCCGGGTTGGATAGCCTAGAATCCGCGCCAATGGAACTCGTCACACAGGCAGACAAGGAAAAGCTCCAGCGACTCTTGCAGGATTTCCATGCGCTCGATCGGGTCTTGACCGAGCGAATCGCAGAGGCGCGCGGTCATGGTGATTTGCGCGAAAACGGCGACTATCACGCGGCGCGCGAAGAGAAGTCGATGAACAATCTGCGGATTCGAGAACTCGTGATCCGCCTCGAGACTCTGCAGGTGATCAATGTGGACGAGATGCCAAGCGACATGGTGTTCCTGGGGGCACGGGTGCGCGTGCGCGACGAGGAATCAGGCAAGGTCGAGACCTACAAGATCGTCGGCAGCCGCGCGGATGATCCGCCCACGGAGTATCGCGAGGTCACGAGCACCAGCCCCATCGGCGAAGGACTCATGAAGCTGCGCGTTGGCGAAACGGTCCGCGTCAATCTTCCGCGCGGTGAGCGACGACTCACGGTTGTGGAAATTCTGGTGTGAAGATTTCACGCGCCCCGTGGGAGCGGGAACGAGCATGCTGATCGTTGCCGAGAATCCGCTCTCGTTTGACTTGTGGACTGGGCTCTTTGGTTCTTGGTGGCAGTTCGGCGTCGCGCTGGACATTATGCTGCGCGTCGCGGGAGTCTGCTTGGTCATCCTGCGCAAGGGATCGCGGCCGCAGGTTGCAGGATCCTGGGTGGCGGTGATCGCAGTCCTGCCATTCGTCGGGATTTTTGCATACCTCTTGATCGGTGAGTCGCGCCTTGGATCGCGTCATCGCCGGGTGCACAAAGAGGTGCTCGCGCGGTTCGAGCGACCCGAGTTTCATCTGCACGACGACCCCGCGACCCGCGCGATTTCGATGGATCCCTCCGACACCCAAGTTGCCCGGATTGCAGTATCCGCGGCGGGATCGCCACCGCTGGCTGGAAACACCGCTGATTTGTTCGGTGACTCCGCCGAGGCGATCGCCAAGCTCCTGGAAGACATTGCCACCGCGCGCGAGACGGTGCATCTCATGACCTACATTTGGCTCGACGATCGCGTCGGCGAGGCGGTTGGCGATGCACTCGTCGCCGCAACCCGTCGCGGGGTGGTGTGCCGAGTCTTGGTTGACTCCCAGGGATCGCGATCATTTCTGGGCGGCCGCGCGGTGCGCACCCTGCGGGCGCATGGCGTCCACATCGTCGGAGCGCTCCCGGTCCATCCACTGCGGATGCTCTTCAGTCGAATCGACATTCGCAATCACCGCAAGCTCGCCGTGA
This sequence comes from Phycisphaerales bacterium, assembly GCA_009692015.1. Lineage (GTDB taxonomy): Bacteria > Planctomycetota > Phycisphaerae > Phycisphaerales > SM1A02 > F1-60-MAGs104. The sequence goes on along the minus strand of SIAB01000038.1, from coordinate 5,401 downwards.
TTGACGGTTGCACGGGATGGATCGGCAGCATGAATATTGCCGCCCCCGAGTTTGCGATTCAGAAACGCTTTGCGCCTTGGGTCGATTGCATGATGCGACTGGAGGGCCCGGCCGTTCGCGAGATCCAACTCATTTTCGCCGAGGACTGGTACCTCGATACCAATGAGTCGATCGAGGAATTGCTGCGCATCTGTCCCCCCGTGCACGCGGGCGGCTTGACCGCGCACATCGTTGCGTCTGGTCCGAACTATTTCAATGAGGCGATCCGCAGTTTGCTGGTGGGTTCGATTCAGGTCGCCGACAACGAAATCGTATTGACCACACCCTACTTCGTTCCCGATCAGTCGATTTCCTCGGCCCTGTGCGTGGCGGCGCAGCGCGGTGTGATCGTGCGTCTGGTCGTGCCGCGGCGCAACAACAGCTGGCTCGTCGCGCTGGCGAGCCGCGCGGGGTACAGCGAATTGCTGCGATCCGGGGTGCACATCCATGAATTCAAATTGGGTCTCTTGCACGCCAAGACGGTCACGGTCGACGGCAAGTTTGGGATCGTCACATCGAGCAATCTCGACCGACGCAGTTTCGACTTGAACTTTGAGGCCACTGGCCTGGTCTACGACGACCGGTTCACGCGCGAACTGCGCCAAATTCAGCAAGCCTATATCGATGGGAGCGACGAGGTTTCTGCTGTCGCGTGGGCGAAGCGCCCGCTGCGCCGGCGACTGGCGCAGAACGCTGCGGCACTCATTTCACCGCTGCTTTGATGGGCGCTGCACAACAGTCCGTGCGCCGAGAGGAACCGCTGTCTTGGTCACCTCGCCATCGGGCCAGGTGATCGTGACAGCAATCGTCCTTGCGCCCGCCGTCCAATCGAGCGGCAGTCCGAAATGAGCCTGCGCTGGGGCATTCGACTGAAAGGGACCGCCGCCGATGAAGTAACGAGTTTGCGTCTTGCCGCCGCACTCAATGGCGATGCGCGCGCCGATGGCGTGCCTATTCATCGGGTGCGCCTGGTCGTCAAGAGCGATGACTGCCCAGTCCTGCGCGGGTGGGTGCGAATTCTGAATCACGCGCACGGGTTGATTGAGTCCGCTGACAACAGCATCCTGGTCGCCGTCCGAGTCAAGGTCTGCGAAGACTGCGGATCGATCGCACGCCGGTTGATTCAGCCAAGGCTGCAGAGGGTCCTGGAGCACGGTGAATCGATCGCCATCGCGGGACATCACCAGTGGCAGTTGGCGATACGCGCTGTTCATCGTTCCGTGGGTGGCTTGCGGATAGACATGGCCATTGACTATGAAGAGATCCTCGTCTCCATCGTGATCGAGATCGACAAAGGCCGCTCCCCATCCGCAGCGTGGTCGCGAGGGTGCCCCGACACCGTACTGAGCCGTGCGATCATCGAAGAAGCCGTCCGGTCGAGACACATGCAGGGTATTGGTGTCGTCGCTGAAATTCGTGGTGAAGATGTCGGCCTGTCCATCGGCGTTGACATCTCCGATGGCGATCCCCATCGTTGCCTGTTCAGCGCCTTCAATGTTGGTGGAGGTTCCAGAGCGCGCCCCGATGTCGCGGAACTTCCACTCGTCGAGATTCTCGAAGAGGAAATTGCTGCGCGAATCATTGCCGACAAAGATGTCGGGGCGACCATCCGCCGTGAGATCGAGGATCGCAACATTGAGTCCGTAACTCGCAGTTGGGGTGCGAATCCCCGAAGACTCGCTGCGATCCGCGAATGTTCCGTTGCCGAGGTTTTCGTAGAGCAGATCGGGTTGGGCCGGCAATCCCCGGGGTCCGTTGATGACTTCCAACCCCCGAAAGTGGGCCGGCGGGATCGGCTTTGCTGGATCGCACTCCACATAGTTTGTGACATAGATGTCGAGGTCATGATCGCCATCAAGATCTGCGAAGGCTGCAGAGGTGCCCCAAAGTTTTTCATTGCCGATTCCTGCGACGGTCGAGACATCATCGAAGCGACCAGAGCCGAGATTTCGAAAGAGTCGGTCGGGGCCGGCGCAGGCGACATAGATGTCGTCGAATCCATCACCGTCATAGTCGCCGACTGCGCTGCCGAAACTCCAGCCGTGGTGGTTCAAGCCACTCCCAGCGGTCACATCGCGAAATTTGCACGCGCCGAGGTTTTCGTAGAGTCGGGCTCCGGGACCCTTGGAGGGCTCGTGGAGCGTCGCTCCATTTGGGAAAAACAGGTCAAAGTCGCCGTCATTGTCAAAGTCGATCAGCGCGATCCCCCCACCCTTCACTTCAAGTATCTGGGTGCTTGGCGTCGATCCAGATGTGGTCGTGAAGTCGATACCAGACGGCGCGGTGACATCGACCATCTGAATGCGTGGCGCGGTGACCGCGTCATCGATCGCGCGCGGTTCGCTACTGACCCCTTGAGCCACGGTCAGTGCGAGCAAGACAATCATGGTGCTGTCTCTGCAGGCGACGCGCGCCCGCTTCGCTGCATGACCGCTTGCTGTTTCGTCCGCGCTTGGTCGGCATCGGAGGGCCGATTGAGGCTCTCATACATACGCGCGAGTTTTCCCCAGACTTCATAGTGCTCGGGCCAGAGCAGCGCTGACTCTTCGTAGAACGCAAGTGCCTCGTCGGCATGCTCGCGCCGAAGTTCTAGATCGCCGAGCCGGGCGAGTGCCTTTGATCGGTCGCGTAACCTCTGCGAATTCGTGCCGATCAATTCGAGAGCGCGTTGCAGGGCGACCTCTGCATCCGCGATGCGATCTTCGTCGATGGCAACCACACCCAACCCGAAATATGAGTCGTCGGCTGTCGGGACCGCGCCAACATGACTCTGAAAGTGGCGCTTCGACGACTCAAGATCGCCCAGGTAGTAGCAGGTCCATCCCAGGAAGTGATCCACCTGAATTCGCTCCGGAAAGTCTTGATTTCGAGCGAGGGCAGACTCGAGCCAAGGACGCGCCTCGCCGTAGTGTTTCTCCTTCATGACGGCGATGCCGAGGAGGAACTCCGCGCGAGCACAATCGGGCCGATCCCGGAGAATTGATCGCAGAACAATCTGAGCATCGACAAACTGTCCAGATCGGAGGAGTTTGGCCGCGATCGGCAGATTCTGGTGCATAATGGGCGAATTGAGCGTGATTTCTGAAGGTTTTGAGGGCGAAGCCGCACGCGCGGGTGCCGGTGCCAATTCCGTCCGTGCCACGGGCGTGGTGCAGCCAATCGTCAGCGCGACGGGCCAGATCACCAGCAGAACCGCCACAATCAACTGAATCGGTACCTGACAGTGCATCAGTTTCGGACTATTCATCGAATCAAAGTGGCAAGTGTCAGTTTCAGGGCTACATTCCAGTATTCGACCAAGCGCCGTTGAGTCGACGGTCACCCGTGGGGTGCCGATAACAGGCGGTGGTTGATTGTTGGATTGGATCATGGAGCGAACTTTATGTACCCGATTGTAGAGAGTCAGTTCTTCGACACAGATAGGAAGATGAGATGAATCAGCGCAAACCACGCATCCTGGCAACCACCGCTCTCTCGACAGCACTCTGCGCTGGGGCGCTGGCCGGCGACTTGGTGCTGCAGCCAGTGATGGGTGATCCACTCACCCAACTGACCGCAGCGCAGCTCGCGCAGTTTCAAATTGGCAGGACTCTTTTTAGCTTTCCAATTCCAATCGAAGCCGGTCTCGGTCCCATTCTGAACAAGAGTAATTGCGGGTCGTGTCACTCGAATCCCATCGGCGGTTGGGGGGCAATTTCAGTCACCCGCTTCGGCATGGAAACGAAGGGTGTCTTTTCGCTCTATCCCGGAGAGGTCCAGTCGCTCGCCCAATCGCTGGCGAACAGTTCGTTTTGCGCCGAAATCGTGCCAGCGGGTGCGACCGTCGTTCGCACGCGGCTGACGAATAGCTCGATGGCCTTTGGTTTGGTCGAAGCGATCCCAGACTCACAGATTGCTGCGAACGCGGACGATCTGGATGCCAACGGCGATGGCGTGAGCGGTCGTGTGCACTGGGTGAGACCACTCGAAGCAGCGCCAACGACTCCCCTGCGTGCTGGTCGGTTTGGTTGGAAGGCCCAAGTCGCGACCGTGCTGACATTTTCTTCCGATGCCGCACGAAACGAGATGGGGTTCACGAATCGACTCTCCCCAAGCGAGAATCCTCCCAACGGCGACTTCGCCCGGCTGACGGTGTGCGATGAAGTTGCAGATCCCGAAGATTTCAACGACGCCGAGGGATTTGCGTTCATCGATCGCGTCACCCATTTTCAGCGATTCCTGGCGCCCCCACCACAGACACCGAAGTCTGGGATGACCGGTGAAACGCTCTTCAATCAAGTCGGTTGCGTGAAATGTCACACTGCCTCCTTCATCACTTCGAGCGATGCGAATCTCGAAGATGCCATTCGCAACCAGACCATCCGTCCATACAGCGATTTCCTTCTCCATAACGTCGGACTTCTCGCGGATGGAATAAGCGATGGGAGCGCCAGCGAGGAAGAGATGCGAACACCAACACTCTGGGGGGTTCGGCGGCGCGATCCCATGCTGCACGATGGCAGCGCCGCTGGTGGTACATTTACGCCGCGCGTTACTTTGGCAATCGCCAAGCACGGACCGTTCGGAGAGGGTGCGAGTTCAGCTGCTGCATTTGCCGCGCTGAGCGCGGTTGAGCGGACGCACGTGATCCGATTCTTGGAATCGCTGGGCCGGGCGGAGTTTGATTTCGACGGCGACAACATCATCGACATCCTCGACTTCATGGCGCTCCGGGTGTGCCTCGCGGCGAGCAAGACCAATCCCGACCAGGAATGCGCGATCGCCGACATCGATCAGAATGGACTGGTCAACGCGACGGATGTCGACATGTTCGTGCTCGCCTTCGCTGGCGAAATCCTGGATTGCAATGCCAATGGCTTCGCCGATCTGCGTGATATTGCCCTGGGAGTGAGCCAGGACGCCAACGAAGACGGCGTTCCAGATGAATGCTCCGCATGCGCAGCAGACCTCAGCGGTGATGGTCTGGTCAGCGGCATTGATCTCTCCATCGTGCTTGCAAATTGGGGAGGATCGGGCGACGGAGACATCGATCAGAGCGGTGCCGTCGACGGCATCGATCTTGCCCAAGTCCTTGCTGGGTGGGGTGCTTGCCCCTGATTCCTGTAGTAACCTTGAGAACAACTATGCGACCCATCCACACATCGATCCTCGCGCTGACCCTTGCTGCACTTCCCTTGGCCTCAACGGCGTCGGCGCAGTGGGTGACCTTTTCCAACCAGTCGTCAACCCGACTCGCAGCAGCGACGGCGCTGACTGGGCAGGACAATATCGAGAAGGACTTTGCCATGGCCGACTTCGATCAGGACGGCGACACCGACCTCGTGGTGATGCGCAAATTTCCTGGTTCGATCCAGTCGACCTG
>SIAB01000037.1 GCA_009692015.1 Phycisphaerales bacterium | reverse complement strand
GAGATTCTCGATGCCGCCGTGAGTCGCGTGACGGCCCGACCGCTTCAGAAGGTGAGTCCACCGTCTGCTGCGGTGGAGGGCGAACTCTGAGATGGCCCGATCAACCGGCGAGAGCAATCCCTATTCCGAGAGCGTGAATCGTCTCATTGAGGCGTTGACGGTCTTGCCGGGGATCGGGCGGCGCACCGCTGAACGATTGGCATTCTGGGTGATGAAGGCATCGAGTGAGGACGCTCTCGCGCTCGCCGAGGCGATCGCTGCAGTGAAGCGAACCGTGCGTCATTGTCCAGTTTGTTGGAATCCAGCGGATCTCTCTCCCTGTCACATCTGCGCGGACGGTCGCCGCGACGCCTCGATTGTCATGGTTGTCGAGCAACCCAAGGATCTCATCAATCTCGAACAAACTGGCATGTTTCGAGGGGTTTATCATGTGTTGATGGGCCGCCTCGATCCGCTCGATGGTGTTGGTCCGGAGAGCATTACCGCAGGGGACTTGCTCGCGCGCGCGGGCGAACCCGCCCGAAATGCGCGGGGAGTCGCGATCCGTGAAATTGTTCTGGCGCTCAACCCAGACCTCGAAGGCGATTCGACCAGTCTGTACATCGCAGAGTTGCTCGCCAAGAGCGGCATCACCGTCACGCGACTCGCGCGCGGTCTTCCCAGCGGTTCGCAGATTGAGTTTGCCAATCGCGCTGCACTCGGGGATGCCATCACCCTCCGGCAGCCGATCTGAGCATCTCGGATCGAGTGGACCGTGCGATACCATCAAGTGATGCGGTTTGACCTCTCACAGCAGGCGCAACTTCGCGTTGGTCTCCAACAGAAGTTGTCGCCGCGGGTCATCCAGTCGATGGAAATCCTGCAGATGCCGCTGATGGTTCTCGAAGAGCGCATTGAAGCGGAACTCGAATCGAATGTTGCGCTCGAGCAGACCGAAACGAGCGAAACGGGCGAGAATCCGCACGCCTCTGATCCCACGGACCCGGGGGTCGCATCCTTGAGGCAGGATCCGCCCCCAGCGGGGATCGAACGATTTGAACGGGCAGCGGAGCTGCACGACCGTTCTGAGGATGACGAATCATCGGAGACTTGGCGGGAGATTTCGCGGCGCGATGGAGAGTTCGATCCCCATGCCGCGGCGATAGCCAGTGCCCCCGCGCAGGGACAGAGTCTCGAAGATCTGCTGCTCGATCAGTGGGCACTCTGCGAGGCCTCTGCTCCGATCATGGAAGCGGGTCGCATCCTGATCGCCAACATTGACGCCAGTGGATTTCTGGCGCGATCGGTGGAAGAGATTGCAGCCGAGGCTGCATCGCTTTCGCCCGATGCTCCATCTCTTCTGCTCTTGATCGAAGCACTCAAGAGGCTGCAGTCTCATCTCGAGCCAGCGGGGATGGCGGCGCGCACGCTCACCGAGTCGATTGTTCTGCAGCTCAATGCGCGCGAGGCCAACGAACCGCATTCAGCAGAGGACACCCGATTCGCAGATGCGCGACTCTTGGTCGAGAGCGATCTGCACGAACTCAAGTCAAACCGGATGGCCGCGATCCGCCAGCGCCACGACTGGACGAGTGCGCGACTCGAAGCCGCGCGCGAAATGCTGCGCCACTGCGACCCCGCTCCGGCGCGATCCCTGATTGTCGAGAGCGCCACGATCGTCAGACCAGATGCGATCATTGAGTATGACAGCGCGACTGATTCGTACACCGGCCGACTCGCCAACGGAGTTCTCCCAAATCTCAAGGTGAGCGAGGAGTATCTGAAAATGGCGAAGGCGAAGCGAACAGACGCTGCGACCAAGTTCCTGCTCACCGATGGCATCCGCCGGGCGCAGTGGTTTATTGATGCGATCGAGCAGCGCGGGGCGACACTGCTGCGCGTGGTCAATCAAGTGATCGAAAACCAACGGGAGTGGCTCGATTTGGGTGGTGGATCGCTCAAGCCGCTGCCGATGTCACAAGTCGCCCGGGCGATGGATGTGCATGTGAGCACGGTCAGCCGAGCCGTCGCTGGGAAGTGGGTCGAGACACCGCGCGGGGCGTTTGAAATGCGCCGACTCTTTGCCCAAGGCACCGAGACCGATTCAGGAGCCGACATCTCGTGGGTCGCCGTCAAGGCCGTGGTCGATGAGGTCATCGCCGCAGAGGACAAGTCGCAACCGCTTTCTGACCAGGCGATCACCGACGCCTTGAAAGGGCGGGGGATCCCACTCGCTCGACGCACCGTTGTGAAGTACCGAGAACAGTTGGGTCATCCCGCTGCGCGGATGCGCAAGGTTTCTTCGGCCGACTGATGCGTTGTCTCGGCTGCGACTACGAACTTTGGAATCTCGCCCCAGGCGCCTGCCCCGAGTGCGGTCGGGTGTGGTCGTTCGAGGAGCGCCGATTCCGTGCACAGGCAGCGCGATTTCTCTGCCCACACTGCGACCATGCTTACGCGGGCACCGATCAGTCTGGACTGCCGACTCCGCGGGTCTTCGTCTGTGTCAATTGTCAGCAGGAGATTTCGCTCTCGAACATGCGCGCGCTTCCGGCACCCGGTACCGATGGAAGCGACGCGATGCAGGATCAGCATCCCTGGTTCCACCGTGGGCGAGTCGGGCGCTTCCGCGCGTTTCGGCAGACAACGCGCGAATCGCTCTTGCGGCCCAGCGCCCTTGCGGCATCGCTCCCCGCAAAGATCGCGCTCAAAGACGCGCTCTTGTACTCGGTTCTGTGCGGATCCACCGCGGTTGTGGGTTGTGTCGCGGCCCCGATCATCTTGATGGTGATTCTGGAAGGTCGCGCTCTTGTACTCGAGATTGTGCTGCAGTGCGGGATCGCACTCGCTGTCACAATCGGGGTAGCAATTGCATTTCAACTGGTTCTCGTTTTATGGGGGATCGCGGCGCACGCGCTCTTGAAGGCGACTGGTCCGGTCGGGCGGTCGTGGCGGACCACAACCTGCGCGCTCCTCTATTCCTCGGCGCCACTTCTCTTCGCGGCGCTTCCCTGTTGTGGTGTGTATGTGAGTGCGTTGAGTCTCTTGTGGATGATGATCACTGCGATCGTTGCAGTGGTTGCCTCGCAGCGGGTGAGTGGAGGGCGCGCCGCATTTGCTGTGCTGACTCCGGCACTCACCCTGCTGGGATCCCTGGTGGCCCTGATCATCTGGGTCGTCTTGGCGACCATGAACGTCAGCTTCGGTGCGGCTCCGCCAGCGACGACCACCCCGCCCCTCCCGAGCGCCATCACCGCGCCAGCCGATCCAGCGACCCCAGCCGATCCCTCAGACTCGCAGACTCTCCCAGCGCCGTGAACGCAGACGGGCGAGGAACAACACTCCCCGCACCACCAACTCTCCACAGAGTGCGATCCAGATTCCAAGAAGACCGTACCCCATCCACACGCCAAGCACCCAGGCGAGTGGCAATCGAATGAGGTAACTGCTCACGACGGTGATCCAGAGGCACGCCGTGGTATCGCCCACCCCGCGCAGTCCATTGCGAATCACCATAGCCAGGGCGAAAAAGACCTGAATCGTGCCGCAAGCCATGAGAATCGGCGGCACTTCCGCCAAGTGGATTTCTTCGCGGCTGATGATGCGAGTCAGCGGTTCACCAAGCGTCATGAAGGCGATTCCTAAGAGACCCATGATCACGCACCCGACGATGGTGCAGGCGTTGATCGCCTTGCGCGCGGCGGCGACATTTCCCGCACCCATGTACTGACCGGCCAGTGCTCCGGCGGCGATTCCCATCGCAAATCCCGGCAGGAATGAAAACGACTCCCACTGCACGGCGATCATGTGTGCCCCGATGAGTCCCTCGCCCGGCTTGCCTTGTGCGATCCGATCATGTGCCGCCATGCCAATGAAGAACATCACGAAGAGGTTGACTCCCCAGAGAGCGATCCCTTCTGCGAAGTTCGGCACACCAATTCGAACGATGCGCCACATCATCGCGCGGGTCGGTCGCAGATGCCGACGCCTTGGATGAAAGTCGCGCGCCCCGCGGTGCAGCGCGCGCAGTGTCAAGATCGCCCCCACGACGTAGGAAATCGCAGTTCCCGCCGCGATGCCAACAACTCCCCACTGCGCGCCGTCGATTCCCAGCACATTTGGAATCTCAATGCTGCCCGCCTGATAGTGCGCTCCAGAGAGGAGCCACGACGCGATCACATTCACCACATTCACAGCCACAGCGATCCAAGCGGGGGTCCAAGTCTCTCCGGCACCATGCAGACACATCGATCCAACGGTCATCACACCCGTCGCAGGCATGGCAACCGCGAGGATGCGCACAAACTGGATGCAATAGTCGGCCGATGCACCGTGCAAGCCAGCGAGCGTCGTCAGCGGCACCACCGCGAACCAGAGAATCGCACCAATCAGAACTCCCCAGACGAGACTGAACGAGATCGCCTGCCCGCAGGCGGATTCGCCCTCGCCAACTCTTCCCGCTCCCATCGCCCTCGCGATGACTGCTTGCGCGCCGACGCCAAGTCCCGCGAGTGCGATGCCGATGAACCAGGCCACATACGACCCGATTCCGATGCCGTCGAGGGCCGGCACAACTGCTGCGCCGGGCAAACTTCCCGCGATCATCTTGTCGACCAGCCCGACGCAGGCCGCCACCAATTGCTGCAGCAGCACGGGTATCGCCAGCACCCAGATCGCCGACCACATCGAGCGCCCGGCGAGTTTTCCACTCTGAATCGTTCCATCGAGAACGCTCGCAGCTTCTGAGATCGCGATGACCGTATCGACAGGATCATCCGGTCCCACGGCTGTGGCGGCGGTTTCAAAATCGCGGTCACGCGGTCGCGGGGGCGAATCCAAACTCATCCGATGGGCGGATCTACCGCAGCGGTGGGCGCGTCGTATGTCTTGCGCTTGCCATCGTCGTTGAGCCCAGTTGGTATCCCGGGTGTTTCCCACTTGGGAATATCCCAGAAGACCACGTAGTCCCAGAAGACCATGTGTCGCTGAAAGGTTGGATAGAGGTAGTCATTGCGCGCCACAAACCGGTCGCTCTGGGGGGTGGTGGCATACCAGCCGAGCCAGCGCGAGCGATCCAGACCGAGGTCGTTGCCAGTGATCAATCGCAGACTGTCGAGCGCTGCCAGATTGACCGTCAATTCGCGGTGATCCAGCACGGCGACCAGCGCGTGAAAAACATCATCCTGCGGATACTGCCCCAGTCCGATTGCCAGCTCGACGCGGGTCTCTTGCGATTCGCCATGATCTTGCAGGGTCGTCCACAGGGTCTGCACCACCGCCGGGTTGTGGATTCGCTGGAGTCCGATGGCAGCAGCCAATCGCACATGCGGCGAGCTGCTCCCGTGCGGTGGAGGCGTCATGTCCTCCGGACCTTGCCTGGCGGGAAGGAGTTGCTTGGCGATGAGCTCGGCATCTTCTGGTCTTCCAAATCGAGCGAGTGCCGAGATCGCCGCAGCTTTCACCAGCGGATCATCGATTGTCCTCTCTCCTACATAAAAACGGTAGAGCTTCACATAGGCATCGACTCCTCCGAAAGCCGAAGTTCCCAGCAACACCACGCCGCGCCGCATATTTTCCGAGTCGGTTGTATCGACCGCCCACTGCGCAGCTTCTTGCGGTGACGGAGGCATGAGGACTTCACTCATCGAACGGAAGTCCGAGCCGATGCTGTCGCAGCCAGTCACGGCCAGCGCGAGGAGCAACGCGCCCTGCACGGAGCGGGCGCCTTGCACGGAGCGGGGTTCGAAGGGAGTGGGGCCTCGCGGGGTCAACATCGAATTGGATTCAACTTCCTGGAGTGGGTTTGCCACAGTCGAATGAAACCGGCACCAGACAGAAAAATGTGAGATCGCCCGATCCTTCATTGACAAACTGATGCATGCGATTTGCTGCGATCAAGAGAATGTCACCAGCACGACACTTCTCAAAGGCGCCGTCATATTCCACGCGAGCTTCGCCACCGGTGAGGATGACCTCGTGCTCGTAATCGTGTTGATGGCGCGGGGTGAATCCTCCAGCCGCAACGGTGTAGTGGCGCATGGCAAAGGTCGGCGCGCCATCGGCCCGTCCGACCATGAGCCGCACCGACACCCCCTTCGTGCCCGGCATCTCAACAGCGACTGGATCCAATTCTTCGACGCGTCGCTTCAACATTCGTGGCAGCGTAGCGGCTATGTTCTCGCCGTGGCAAATCTGCGTATCAAAGGATTCCCGCTTGGGGCATGGCAGACGAATTGTTGGCTGGTGTGGATCGAGGATGGCGCGTCGCGACCAGGGTGGATCATCGACACCGGCGACAAACCGGCGCAGCTGATCGAGGCTGTTCGCGCCCACGGCGTTACGGTTGAGGCGATCCTCTTTACCCACGCGCACCTCGACCACATCATGGGACTCGAGGCAGTTGTTGCGGCACTTGGCGATGTTCCGCGCTATGCCCATCCCTGCGAGCAAGCATGGTTCGGCGATCCACAACTGAATCTTTCAGCCTTCGCCGAGGTTGCGCCGGTATCGGTTCGAGCGCCGACCCGCACATTCGTGGAGGGCGACACCTTGAACCTCGGCGGCGTTGCGTGGCGCGTGCTGCACACACCGGGTCATAGCCCGGGTTCTGTGAGCCTGGTATGCGACGGGGCAAAGGTCGTGATCGCTGGCGACACGCTCTTTGCTGGATCGATCGGGCGATCCGATTTTCCAACCAGCGACCCGGAAGCCCTGCTGGACTCCATCCAACGAAAACTGCTGGCTCTCCCCGACGCATTCGTTGTCCATCCCGGTCATGGACCCTCAACCACCATTGGCGCCGAGCGCAGGACGAACCCCTTCTTGCGCTAGGAGCGCCTCGCACCACGACTCCATCCTCTCGCGCAGAACACTCAGGGGAAGTGGACCCGCTGCGAGAAGATGATCGTGAAAAGCACGCAGGTCGAACTTCGAGGCGAGTCGCCGCTCGCAACTGGTTCGGATGCTGCGAATCTCGAGTTCGCCGATCTTGTAGGCGCAGGCCTGTCCCGGCCACCCGATGTACCTGTCAATTTCTCGCTCGATGTTCAACTTCGACAGCGCCGTATTGCCTTCCATGAAGGCGATTGCCTCGGCGCGACTCATCCCAAACGCGTGGATGCCGGTGTCGACGACCAGCCGACATGCGCGCCACATCTCGTACAGGAGTCGCCCGAAGTCGTCGTAGGGATCGTCGTACAGCCCCATCGGTGTTCCCAGCCGTTCGGCGTAGAGCGCCCATCCCTCCACGAATGCAGTCGAGTCGACATCGCGCCGAAACTCCCGGATCCCCTCTGCTTCGATTGCCAGTGCAATCTGCAAGTGGTGACCTGGCATGGCCTCATGCAGCGAGAGCGGGATCATCTCGTATGTCGGTCGCTGATCAAGGGCGTAGGTGTTGGCGTAGAACCAACCAGGAAGCCCAGCCTTCATGCTGCCATGTTGGTAGTAGGCAGTTGTCTGTGAGGGAGCCATGAAGCGCGGGATTTCTCGCACGCCATAGGGAAGTCGTGGCAGCACACCAAAGTACTCGGGCAACTTTGCGTCGATGCGTTTGCAGATGTCGCGGTACCCAGAGAGAAGTGCCTCAGCCGAGGTGTGATAGAAGCGGGGGTCGCTGCGCAAGTAGGCGATGAACGCGGCCAGCCGTTCGTCTGGTCCAAGCGCCGCGTGGGCGGGGTCCCTTGTAGACCAGTCTGTCTTGGCGATCACAACCAGCATTTCTGCACGAATGCGCGCCACTTCTTCTCGCCCGATCTGATGAATCTGCGCAGCGGTGAGCGTCGTCGTTGTGAATCTCTTCAACTCGAATGCGTAGTACTCGCTGCCGAGGTATTGATCGCGCGCGCTCACCGATGCGGGCGCTCTTGGGATGTACGCCTCTGCCAGCCAAGTCCGCATCTCGCCAAGTGCCAGAAGCGCATCGAGTTTCGCCTCGCGCGCTTGTGCCCGCAGCGCAGTCTGTTGCTCGGGAGAGAGAGAATCGGGCATTTGTGCCAAGGGTGACTCGATCTCATCAAGATTGCTGCGCAGGACCGCATCAAACTGGGCGATCACGCCCTCCAGCACGGGGGCGGGTGGAACGAGACCAATATCGAGCCCCTCTGCCATCATCGCCTGCGTGTCGCGGACTGCGCCTCCGAGCCTGGTCATGCGCTTGACATAGTTCTCCCAGTCCGCGGCAACGCGAAAGGGGACATTCTCGGCGAACTGCGGCAAGTCCTGTTGCGGTCCACCCCGTTGTCCAACGGCCATCATGAATCGCTTGAATTGGAAGGAGTCGAAGTCGTTCTGGAGATCGCGCCGCAGCAAGTCGTAGTCGAGTTGATTGGCACCGCTGAGAGTCTGGCGATCGATGGCAATGACGCGCTGCAGGAAGTCTTCGATTTGATTGTGTCGGTTGAGCGCGCCGCGCATCCCGGGCACCGTGATTTGGTCGGCGGCGGTCGGGCGCCCGCGGGTGATGGCGGATTCAGGAAAACTGTAATCGCGCCACTGCTGATACTCAGCCGCGATCGAATCAAACGCGCTGTCGCTCTTCGGGGTGGACTGAGTTGCCGCGGCCGCCTGAGTCAGCGCGAAGATGAGGGTCAGCAGAACGATGTGTTGGAGAGTGCGTGGAGGCATTTGGAAGGTCCTGAGTCGGAGCACACTACCTTCAAGAATGGCAGCGCTGTGATCGCGCCGGTGGCACGGGCTATACTCGCCACCAAAGCCAGCGAGACGACATGTGAGCCCGATCCCAACTCCCACAGAACAAGGCTATTCCCCGCCATCTGTCCGGCAATTTGCAGTGTTTCTTGACAACAAGGTTGGCAAGTTGCTCGAGTTACTCAAGTTGTTCGAGGACGATGCGATGGTCAATGTCGCCGCACTCAGCGTGATGGACTCGAGCGACCACGCCGTGGTGCGCATGATCTTTTCGAATGCAGATGCCGCGCGGCACCTGCTGCGCAAGAACAATTACACCTTCAGCGAACTTGATCTCATCGTGGTGCAGATCGGCCACGACCAATCGCTCACGAAGATGTGCCTCTACTTGCTCGGGGCGGAACTGAATATTCGCTTTGTCTATCCCGTCCTGATGCGCTCCCAGGGCGAACCTTGTGTCGCACTCGCGGTCGATGACTGCTATCTCGCTGGTCAGATTCTCTTGCGAAAGCGATTCACGCTTCTGGGCGAAGACGATCTGACCTAATCGTTGGGCGACGGCCTGGGAGTTGGGATTACTCGCCCTGGGCGACTTCCCTCGGGTTCTGCCCCTCTGCGTCATATTGGTAGGTGCGGGTCGGGTCCTCGGCAGCGCAACCCTTGTGGTGTCCATCGCAAATTGGGAACTTCTGAGAGAGTCCGCATGCGCAAACAAAAATCGGCTTTTCTTGCGGTTCGATCTTGATGGGCTTGAGCCCGTCGAATTTTACGAGTCGTGCCATCAACCCATCCTAGTCGCTGATTCAGCCTCGATGGTTGCCGAGGTCTTTGAGGTCTCCCAGAGTCGCACCCGGCGAAGTTCGACTCCGCTGGCGCAGAACGCGCTGTTCAGCAGGTCGAAGCAGACAGAGGCGATGTGCTCCACCGAGGGATTAAAGGCGTGAAACTCCGGGCAATCGATGTTCAGATTCATGTGATCAAATCGATCGATGACTGTGCGACTCACGATGGCTTCGAGTTCCGCCATGCCGAAGGTGCTTTCGCGGCAGGAAACTGCAATCGAGACCTCCAGGTGATAGTTGTGGCCATGACCGTTGAGCTTGTTGCACTTTCCGAAGAAGGCTTGGTTCTCTGCAGGCGATCGCGTTGGATCATTCAGCCGGTGCGAGGCAGCGAATTCGAAGACTGCGGTCAGGGTGGTTGATGATGGCATCGTCTGCTCCCAGTGATAGGTGTGATAGGGGGATAGATTCCAAGTGAGTGATGACAACCGGGGTGTAAGTCGATCGGCAACCGCGCGAGACATCTCATGCAGAAGCGCTGCCGGTGGAACATAGACCGTTGTTTGCCCCAAAAAAAGCGCATTCTGTAGAATCGGGATAACCGAAAGGCGCACAGAAGCATCCAATTCGGCGAGCGTGGCCAGGTACCCCGTGCGTTGCTCTGGAGTCCCATCAACGGTGACTTCAATCTGATACCAGGCGCCCATCTCACTGCTCGATGGATAGCCAGCAAAGGTGTTGTGCGCTGCCGCAGGGTGACCGGAATTGGCCTTCGGATTCGTGACGAAAACCCGCACGGCGCGGGTGAGTCTGGTTGGCTTGGGTTGCAAAGGCATAGACAAGGGGTCCGATCAATCTCGGATGATAAGGATCTTGACTTTCAGAAAGGGGTTGAGTATTGTTCGGGCATCACCAAGCCCCCGGAAGGGCTCGGCGTGAGGCTTGCCTCCGCCGGGCCTTTTTTTATTTTTGGTTGGCTGTATTCGAGGTGGTCGATTGGTACTCGCGCGATGATTCAGATCACGAAACTGTTTTCAGCTAGCTCAGTCGCACTCACACTGATGTCGTGCGCATTGCCGACGGGTGCGCCGCAACCCTCGCGCATTCAATTCGGTCCGTCCATTCGCATTGATCGCGCGCGTGGGGAAGTCACGATCGATGCGCAGGTCGCGGCGCGCATCGGATGGCTCGAACAACTCGTGTGCAAGGCTGGCACACGCGAGCATGAATCACTCCTCGCGGTCGAAGTTGCTCCGAGCATGATCCACGCTGCGCTCCTGGCGGCAGGTTATGAGCCAGGCACCCCTGGGTCGTGGGTCGAGTCTTCCTTGGGGAAGGACGGCGAGGTCTTGCTCGAACTCAAGCCGCCGCGCGGCGATCGAGTGGACCTCTTCGTGCGCTTCCAGCGCGATGGAATGGCTGTCGAGCAACCGCTGAGTGAATGGGTTCGCGGCGAGTCGGTCTCGTCAGAGACACTCCTCTTCCCAAGCGACCAGTTCGTCTTCGCGGGATCGCTGGTCCGTCCGAATCCAAAGTCGCTTGGCCCTGGCGAGCATTTCGTTGCCGACTACACGGGATCGATCGTTGGGCTGGTGACCTTCGGTGATGAGTTGATTGCATTCGAGAGTGTCATCCCAGACCGCGTCGAATTTGCAGAGGCGTTGTGGGAGGCGTGGACTGATCGCATTCCGCCCGAGGGAACGCCGGTCGAGCTGATCATTCGCCGCCGCGAGTGAGGCTCGTCTTGAAGTGGTGGGTTAGGATCACGAGATGCATGGATCGTTCGCCGCGCAGCTTGTGGGAATCCAACGGAGATACAACCACCCCGATGGTTCATTCATGGTTGATGCACTGCGGGGAGTTGATTTGTCCATTCCCCACGGGCAATACCTGGCCATCATGGGTGCATCTGGCTCTGGCAAGAGCACGCTGATGAACATTCTGGGCTGCTTGGATCGCCCAACGGGTGGCAGTTACCACCTCGATGGGATCGATGTTGCCACGCTCGATGACGAAAAGCTGTCGCAGGTTCGTGGAAGGCGCATTGGATTTGTATTCCAAGCCTTCAATCTCATTTCCGAACTCAATGTGCTCGAGAATGTTGAGGTTCCACTTTTCTACCAAGGGTTGCCGCGGCGCGAGCGCCGATTGCGTGCCCAAGAGAAAATTGAACTTGTTGGGTTGAGTGATCGTGCGACACACCGACCAAGCGAACTCTCAGGCGGTCAACAACAACGCACTGCGATCGCGCGCGCCTTGGTGTCGAACCCGGCGATCCTGCTGGCGGACGAGCCCACCGGCAATCTCGATTCGTCGACAGGAGAATCGATCTTGGCCGTGATCGATCAACTGCACGCCGACGGACTCACGGTGGTGCTTGTCACCCACGACGACCGCGTTGCAGAACGATCGCAGCGCATTCTTCGTCTGCGCGATGGGCTGGTTCTGGAGGATGGTCCTGGCGGTCGCGCACCCATCGCGAGCGAGTTGGTGGCGTGAGCGCTGCGAAGGACAAACATCTCATTCGAATTCTGGGGATCGACCCGGGGCTGGTGCGAACTGGATACGCCTGCGTCGAACTCGACAAGCGGGCAGTCGCACGCGTCCGCGAAGCGGGGATATTGAAACTCAATGCCGCAAAGTCGGTCTCTTATCGACTGCACCAACTCCACCAAGACTTGACGGCGCTGATCGCAGAGTTGCGTCCCGACCGCGTTGCAGTGGAACAGGTCTTTGCGCACTCCAAGCATGTGCGAACCGCAATCATCATGGCCCATGCGCGCGGCGTGGTACTTCTGGCGATCGAACGAGCTGGGCTGCCGATCGCCGAGTATGCCCCAGCGACCATCAAGAGTGCCGTCGCCGGAAACGGGCAGGCGACGAAGAGTCAGATGGCGTTGGCAGTCGCCGCGCAGTGCGGACTTGAAAAACTTCCCACACCCTCGGATGTCGCCGATGCGATCGCAATTGCCCTCGCAGACGCGCGGCGCGTCGGCCGAGCGTCGCTGCGGTAGCACTGAGTCGGCCGGTCATCGCGTCGTTGCCGGTGAGTCGCTTCGGCTGCGACTTCGCAGGGTGGTCGCTACTCTTGCGATCGTGAAGCAGCCGGTTGTTCTCTTCTCGCGTCGGATCCTCGGCGACCAATTGACTCCGGTGGTTGCCTACCGCAAGCTTGTGGCTCCAGATGAGCGCGCTGCTCCCAGTTTTCTCCTCGAATCGGTCGAGCAGGGTGGTGCGGTCGGGCGTTACTCGATCCTCGGCGCGCAGCCGGCAGTCGAGATTGTGGCGCGGGAGAACCAGGTCACCATCGTTTCGACGAGTGCCAGCGGCGAAAGCAGTGAACGACGCGAGCAACACCCCGATCCGCTCGCCGTTTCGAAGGCGCTGCAGTCATGGAATGGGATCGACGCGCGCGGTCCGCTCCCAGAAAGTTTTCACGGCGGATGGGTTGGATCGATCGGCTTCGACTCGGTGCGCTGGCTCGAACCTCTGAAGTTGCCCTTTTCATCAGCACCCAGGGATGATCGAAATCTTCCAGACCTGCATCTCGCCTTGTACCGGGATGTCGTCGTCTTCGATCACGCCACCAAGATCATTTGGCTCGTCTGCGCGATTCTGCCCGGAGAGCACCCGGCGGCGCAAGTCGAGTCTGCCGGGGAAGCCGCGCTCAACAAGCTTGAGCGGCGACTGATGACCGCCACGGTTCCACTCGAACCTGGAACGATCGATCTCGACACACAAGCATCACCTCACGCTGCTGAATCCTGCGCAACAACCCGAGAAGATTTCGAGTCCGCGGTGCGGCGCGCGAAGGAATACATCGCTGCGGGGGATGCTTTTCAGGTTGTGCTGAGTCAACGGTTCGAGCGCGAGAGCTCGGTCGATCCATTTGATGTCTACCGCGCGCTGCGCGTGGTCAATCCAAGTCCCTATCAGGTCTATCTGCAGGCACGCGGGTGCATCCTGGTTGCGGCGAGTCCAGAAATTCTTTGTCGAACGCGTGGATCGACAGTCACCAATCGCCCACTCGCGGGTACCCGTCGCCGCGGTGCCACCCCCCAAGAAGACGCGCGGCTTGAACGCGAACTTCTTGCGGATGAGAAGGAGCGCGCGGAGCACACCATGCTCGTCGATCTGGGGCGCAATGATCTCGGTCGAGTCTGCGAGGCGGGATCGGTTCAAGTCGATCGATGCATGGAAATCGAACGCTTCTCGCATGTCATGCATATCTCATCGACGATCACCGGCACGCTCCGCGCGGGTGTCGATGGATGGGACGCGCTGCGGGCGACACTACCTGTGGGAACCGTGAGTGGAGCGCCAAAGGTTCGCGCCATTCAGATCATCGATGAGCTCGAGCAACTCAGGCGCGGTCCATACGCGGGCGGAGTTGGCGCGATGGGATGGAATGGCGATCTCGACATGGCGATTGCGCTGCGAACGATCGTCGTCCCGCTGCCGACCACAGCGGATGCGCGCCGACCGTCGGCGGGCTGGCACTACGACATGCAAGCCGGAGCCGGCATCGTGGTCGACAGCGATCCGGCGCAGGAGTATGAGGAAACGCGAAGCAAGGCCGCGGGGCTGGCGCGGGCGCTCGATCTTGCCGAGCGGGCATTCTCCGCTGGCCGCAAACCCGCTCAATCATGAGGGTGGATCGTCCGGCTCCTGCGCAAATGGAATCACATCACCATCGCCTGCGAGCGGCGGCGCGTCGGGAATGGGCGGGGGTGGATGGACCTTGCGGACTCCGTGCTGCGGAGAGGGGCGCCGCGGCGGCGGCGAGGCGGTTGCCGCATCGCGCGCGCGCACGAGTGCCAGATGAATCATGACGATGCTCACAACGCCAGCGACGCAGCCAGCGACTGTCACCAGACCGACACTGATCATGATCCACTGCGGGAATGTCTTGAAGAATGGCTGACTCGCTTCAAGGGCGAGGAGGGGCAGGAACAGAAGCGGAGCGCCGAGGGTCACGAGTGGTCCAGCTTGAAAGAATGGTTCGAGCGGTGCCTCGTCGGATCGCTTCACAACGGCGACCGCCATGTTGAGCGCAAAGAGATTGTTCACCGTGACCAGTCCCATCCACGCGACGCGCAGGAGAGAGAGAATCACGACCAGAGGCGGAGGTACCTCTGCCGAAGAGACGACCAGCGTGGCTCCGCCGCCGAGAACCGCCAGTGCAAGTTCAGCCCACATGAGGGATTGCCAAGAGTTTTTCGGTATCGCCGACTGGAGTTTCTGCCAGAATTCAGTGGCCTGCAACCGATGCAGCGCCAGCGCGCGCCAACCGCTCACCAGTACCAGAACAACCCACGCCACTTGCCCGACGAAGGGAACGGCGATGCACCCCAACCAGATGAGGAGGGTCCAAATGACCCCAGTTCGCAGATGGTCAAGCGATTCGGCAATCGCGTCGGTGGAGTCAGCGCGCTCGGAGATTCGGGGAAACTCCTCAGTTCCCAGCTCGGTCCCGCACTCAGGGCAGATCGCCGCCCGGGTGGCACGGAGGTCGTAGCCGCATTCTGGGCAGGGTCGGCTGGTGGTGGCAATGCGGGGAGTGGGCATCGGTGGGGGGCGATGAAATGTGATCCATTTCGAAGGAGATTCACGACACTTGGGTTTGAACTCTGGCGCGCAGATACGACTATAACTGACAGACGAAGTTCAGAAGATTCTCCAAAGGAGCCGTGTATGACTCAGAAGTATTGGATGGCGGTTCTCGCAGTTGTGTCGATCACCGCCTTGGGGGGGATGTCGACCGTCTCGCGCGCTCGTTCCATCACCGCCGCATCAAGTCGGGCAGCGGACGATGCGACGCTTTCAGATTGGAGCGCACAGGTTTGGGAAGCGGCAAAGGCTGACGATATCGCCCGCGTGAATTCGCTTCTCGAATCGATTCCAGATGGCGAAGGGGACGCGCTGGCGGCACTGAAGAACTCGGTCGCCCAGCGCGACGCGCATCTGGTCACTGGCGAGGCGACGCGACTGAAGGAACTGGCGAAGCGCCAATTGGATCTCGCGACCGCAGTTGCAGCGGGAGAGATCTCCACAGCGATGGTGCACGCCGTCAACATAAAATTTCTGATGCCACCCGAGGAATGGACCGAGTGGTTGACATCAGACGCGGGGCGAGAGCTCGAAGCGGCTGCCGCAACCACGATCAAGCAAGCCCAAGCCGAGGGCGACCTGTTGCTCTGGCGGGACGTGCTCTCTCTACAGAAGTCCCTGCATGATGGCGCGGACACGGTGGAGTACAAG
This sequence comes from Phycisphaerales bacterium, assembly GCA_009692015.1. Classification (GTDB taxonomy): domain Bacteria; phylum Planctomycetota; class Phycisphaerae; order Phycisphaerales; family SM1A02; genus F1-60-MAGs104. The sequence continues at coordinate 3,815 of SIAB01000037.1, read as the reverse complement.
CGACTGGATACAGAACTCGACGAACTCACCCGACGCGTGACGCTGGTCGCAGAGTTCGCGCCACGCGAGTTGTTCCGATTGAGAAAGATGCAGTGGACGCGGCTGGTGGCGATCGCCAAGGCACAAGGCACGGACATTCCTGCTGCCGAGTTGGAGGAGTCCCAATTCAACGAACTCTTTGCCAACGATTGGAAGGAACGCCTCACCGGCATTACGCCGCGATTGGTTCGTGAGGGACTTCGCCAAGCGGCGAGTGAGCATGTCACGAACGCAGGCTGGACACCGCTGCTTCTGGGCGGTCTCGACTCGGTCAACCTGCTGCTCGATACCCCCCAGATCGTCGAGAATTTTCCCAATCTCGCGGATCCAGTCAAAGTTCACGCGATGCGGCAAGTTGTCGACGCGCGCCTGAAACGACTCATCCAGGAGCCACGGCGCAAGGCCGGGTCATCCGATTTTCAGACCACGATCAGCGACTTGCTGGCCGTCAACGAACAGACGGTCGGGTTTCCACCAGAACTCATCCTGCGTGAATTCGGAGAAGGGGCAACCGCCCAACTCTCCAAGCAGTACGAGGACGATTATTCAGAGATCATCTGGCCAGACAACCTGCGTCGCTTCCGTCAACAGATCGAGGGCAATTTCGTCGGTGTTGGAATTCTCATCCGCCACAACGACAAGCGCGAACTCATCATCGTCAATCCGCTCGAGGGATCCCCCGCATCGCGCGCGGGGATTCGTCCCGGCGACAAGATCACGGCCGTCGATGGCGTGTCCACGGTTGGCTGGGCGCTCACGCGGGCCGTCGACAACATCACCGGTCCTGTTGGAAAACCAGTCAAGCTGACCGTGGCGCGCAACGATGTTCCGGAGCAACTCGAGTTTCCGCTCAAACGGGCGAGTATCAAGATGCGGTCCGTCAATGGCTGGTGGAAAAAAGAACTCGATGCCCGAGGAATTCCTGTGTGGGATTGGTGGGTCGATCCACTCAGCGGAATTGGTTATGTTCGACTGACTTCGTTCAACGAAAATTCGTTTGATGACTTCATGGATGCCATTCGGCAGATGAAGCGGGAGCGCTCGCTCAATGGATTGGTGCTCGACCTGCGGGGAAATCCTGGTGGGCTTCTCAAGAGCGCGGTCGGATTCGTCAACCTCTTTGTCGAAAGCGGAACCGTCGTCTCTGTGCAAGATCGCGAGGAAAACATCACTACGAGTTACAGCGCTGAACCCAATCGCGCCAGCTTGAAGGGCCTTCCGCTGGTGGTGCTGGTGAACAATGGCTCAGCCAGCGCGAGTGAGATTGTTTCTGGAAGTCTGCAGGTTCACGGCGGTGCCGTGATCCTTGGCGAGCGGAGCTTTGGCAAAGGCAGCGTCCAGACCGTGCAGCCGATCCAAGATGGTTCCATCGAAGCGGCCGTCAAGGTGACGACCCAGTACTACGTCTTGCCACCAATCGAAGGAGCGGCGAAGGGGCGACTTGTCCATCGCCGGGCAACCAGCGAAGATTGGGGAGTGAACCCGGATCTGGTGGTGAAGGTCACGCCGCCGCAGGCTGAAGCGAGTGGAGAAACACGCCTCGCGCTCGACCATCTTGACGAAGCCGACCGCAATCGTGTGGGTGTCGACTTGCGTCCCGATGTGCAGACGCTTCTCAGGGATGGGATCGATCCACAACTCGAAACTGCGGTGATGATCTTGCAAGCACGCCTCGCGGGCGACCTCGAGAAGCGCGATCTCGCCCAGATGCAGAAGTTGGATCCATCGAAGCCAGCTCCGCAGTGACCGCGCGGATCAGAACGCGCGCCTGATGCCGGACGGTTGCCCCGCAGGCGTCCTGCCCCTATAACTAGGGACTTCACACCGCGCACCAATGGCCCTGAAAACTCCAAACACGACCGTTGCCCAAACGCCAACCCGTCCGACCGTTGATGTCGCTGTGGCGCAGCGGTGGCTACGCGAAATGATGCTCATCCGCGAGTTTGAACTGCGCTGCATGCAGGCCTATCAGGACAAGAAAATCGGCGGGTTCTGCCATGTCTACATCGGGCAGGAGGCGGTTGCGGTCGGCACGATCGCCGCGATTGAAGCGGGCGATCCGGTGGTGACTGCATACCGAGATCATGGCCATGCCCTCGCGCGCGGTATGGATGCCAAGCACTGCATGGCGGAAATGTTTGGCCGCGTCGGCGGTTGCGCCAAGGGCAAGGGCGGATCGATGCATATGTTCGATCGTGCCAACAATCTCTTTGGTGGTCACGGCATCGTTGGCGCGCAGATTCCGCTGGGGGTGGGACTGGCATTCGCCACCAAGTATGAGGATGAAGTCATCAACGGGGGCAAGAGCAAGCGGGTGACGCTGGCATTTCTCGGAGATGGAGCGCTCAATCAAGGATCGGTCCACGAGGCCCAGAATCTGGCGGGACTCTTCGATCTTCCGGTCATCGTGATCTGCGAGAACAACGGCTACTCGATGGGCACCTCGATTACCCGCGGCACAACGATGGGTCACGACATCTCGGTCAAGGCGGCCGGATACGGAATCGAAGCGGTGGTCATGAACGGGATGGATGTGCTTGATACATACTTCGCGATGAAGGATCTTGTTGAGCGGGTGCGGGCGACATCGCGACCGGCATTCGTGGATATGCGCTGCTATCGATACAAGGGGCACTCGATGTCGGATCCGCGCAAGTATCGCACGCGGGAAGAAGAGGAGCGATACGAAGCGGACGATCCAATCGGTCGATTGAAGGCCCATCTCGAGTCGCGCAGCGCGCTCAGCGAGGAAGAGTTTAAGACCATGCAGCGCGCCGTTCGCCAACAGGTGCGCGAGGCGGTCGAATGGGCCGAGCAATCGCCTGCCCCGTCACTCAGCGACCTCTACCGGGATGTCTACCGGGAAAAGTGGGGTCCATACACAGGCTCGAGCAACCCGCAAATGCTCGGCGGCGCCGAGAATCCAGCAGGATTTGCGGCGAGCGATCCAGAGGCGGACTTGTTATGACCACGACCACGGTCCGCGAGATCGAGTTTCGTGATGCAGTGCGCGAGGCGATGTGCGAGGAGATGCGCCGCGACAAACGGGTCTATCTGCTCGGCGAAGAGGTGGCCCAGTACAACGGCGCCTACAAGGTCAGCAAGGGAATGCTGGAAGAGTTCGGTGAGCGCCGGGTGATCGACACGCCCATCAGCGAGTGTGGCTTCGCTGGGATGGCAATCGGATCAGCGATGATGGGCTTGCGTCCAATCGTCGAGTTCATGTCGTGGTCGTTCAGTCTGGTCGCTGCTGACCCGATTCTCAACAACGCTCCCAAGATGCTCTACATGTCGGGCGGTCAGTATGGATGCCCAATTGTTTTTCGTGGCAATAATGGAGCGGGGGGTCAACTCGGATCGACGCACTCGTGGTCTGTCGAAGGTCTCTTCTCCAATGTCCCGGGAATGAAGATGGCCATTCCGTCGAATCCATACGATGCCAAGGGATTGCTCAAGACGGCCATCCGCGATGACGATCCAGTTTTCTTCCTCGAGAGTGAACGATTGCTGTCGATGAAGGGCGATGTCCCCCTCGACGAGTATCTCATTCCATTTGGGCAAGCACGGATCGCGCGGGCGGGCAGTGATTGCACGCTCGTGTCGTTTGGTCGACCAGTCAATCTGTGTTTGGAAGCCGCAGAAGCCCTTCAAAAAGAGGGGATTTCGTGCGAGATTCTCGATATGCGCACGATTCGTCCACTTGACGCTGGAGCCATCGTGCGCAGTGTCAAGCGGACTGGCGCGTGCGTGGTGGTCGATCAGTCGTGGAGTTTCGG
>SIAB01000036.1 GCA_009692015.1 Phycisphaerales bacterium | reverse complement strand
CCGCGCCGGCTAGCTCTTCGCCGCATCCCGACCATCACCATAATGAAAGTCAAGGTAGCGGGCGACATAATCCAGAATGCTCGAGCACTCCGGAATATCCGGATTGCTGGTTGGACCAAGTGGCTCGAATCGCATTCCTCGAAATCGCTCGGCCGCATCCCGCAGCGTCAGTCCATGCTGCAGCGAGAGGCTGAACGCCCGGCAGAATCCCTGCAGGAGACCCGAGAGGGTCGATCCCTCCTTGCTCATCTTGATGAAGATCTCGCCAGGGCGACCATCTGGAAAGAGACCGACCGTGAGATACCCCTCATAGGTGGTGATCGAAAACTTATGGGTGAGTGAGCGACGGGTCTCGGGCAGAACTTCGCGCCGAACTTCTGAAATCGATCTGGTCATAGAGGAAACGGCTCCAGGAGAGCGATCCACACCAGCAAGTCCGTGCTGGTCCAGCGGAGATGACAACGCCACCGAAGAAGTCAATCGTCAATCTCCCCGCAACTTGTGCGAATTTTGTCCGTTCAATCCTTCTTGGACTTCTCTCGGGTCTTGCGAGCACTCTTGGTCGACTTATCCGACTTCGAGTCATCCTCGGCAGGCTTCGACTTGGCGTAGGTCTCCTCGACCGGCGCCACGAAATCGTCGTCCTTGTATTCCTGGCTCGGCGCCGCAGCGCTCTCGAGTTCGATGATCCGGTCTGCCTTGACCGTGACTGTGACCTCGGCGAGCAGGTCGCGTCCGAACTGGATCGTGACCGACTGCGTTCCGACACGGCGAATTGGATTGTTCAGACGGACGGCGCGCATATCGATGCCATAACCATCCAGAATCAGCTGATCCGAAATGTCGCGCTGGGTGACCGCTCCGTAGAGCACACCCTGATCGTTGCAAGCGCGAATGAGGTTGACGACGCATCCCGCCAACCGTGCGATAACTGCTTCGCGCGCGGCGCGCTGCTTGGAGAGCTCGGCCTCTGCGACAGCGCGGGCTGCCTTGAGCGATTCGATCTTTTCCGGGGTTGGCGCCTCGGCCATCGCATTGGGCAGCAGATAGTTGCGAGCGAATCCAGGACGGACCTTGACGACATCGCCAACGAGTCCGAGGTTTTCGATCGTTTCGAGAAGCAGAAGTTCGTAATTGCGTGCCATGAGTCGCTGTCCTTTCGGGGGTGCCTTCGATGAGGGCACCTGAGTGAGTTAGAGGCGCCGTCGGGCCTCAGCGTTGTTCCTCCGCGCGGAGGATGACGGCGAAGATGTGACCGCTGTCGCGAGCGGGGGGAGAGTATTGCAGATCTGCTGCGCTTCTGCAAGCCCTTGCAAACCCGCGGCTTAGGACGCAGCCTTGGTACGCAGGTATTGAATGAGGTCGATCTTGGTGATCAGTCCGCAGAATGTCTTGCCGTCATGCACCACGGCGACGCGATCGGCGCGAAAGATCGGCATCAGATCGTCGGTCGACTTCGATGGATGGATCGTCTCGACGCGACTGACCATGTGCGTGCTCACCGGCTCGTCGCTCGCGTTTGGATCGCGCGCGAGGGCGAGGAGCACATCGCTTTCATCGAGGATGCCAACGAGCCGATCCTCGGAGTCGAGCACTGCCATCTGGCTCACGCTGAACATCCGCATGCGGCGTATGGCAAGGGCGATGGGTAGCGTGGGATGCAGAACGAAATCTTCTCCTTGATCATGTCGCCGCGCAATGAGGTCGCGCAGATCGCCGGTTTTCTTGCGGGCGATGAAGCCCTGATCGCGCATCCAAAAATCGTTGTACATCTTGGAGAGGTACTTGGCGCCGCTGTCGCAGATCAAAGTCACCACGCGCTTGGGTTGGGTCTGCTCTCTGCAGTACTCAAGCGCCGCGTGCATCAGAACTCCGACGCTCGATCCAGCGAGGATTCCCTCCTTGCGGAGCAGTTCGCGCACCGCAGCGAAGGCCTCGCCGTCGCTGACTGTGTAGGCGCGGTCGATGAGACCGATATCCAGGATTGACGGCACAAAGTCTTCGCCGATTCCCTCGACCAGCCAGGATCCTGCGGGAACCACCTTGCCCTCATTCACCAGTGGCGCGAGAATCGATCCGCGCGGATCGGCAAGGATGATCTCGCAGTTTGGGTTTCGCCCCTTCAGGAATGCGCCGACTCCGGCAATCGTGCCGCCCGAGCCCACTCCAGCCACGAACGCGTCGACCCGTCCATCCATCTGCTCCCAGATTTCAGGACCCGTCGTGTCGAAGTGCGCCGCAGTGTTGTCGGGGTTGGCGAACTGATTGACATAGAAGGCTGTTGGATCCTCAAGCGCCATCCGCTCGGCCATGTCTTGGTAATACTCGGGATGCCCCTTGGCAACATCGGATCGAGTCAGCACAACCTCGGCGCCCATCGCGCGCAGGTGCGCCATCTTCTCATCGCTCATCTTGTCGGGCATCACGACGGTGAGTCGGTATCCCTTCACGGCACCAACCAGTGCGAGTGCGATCCCCGTGTTTCCGGCCGTCGCCTCGATGATTCGACCGCCGGGCTTGAGCTTGCCCGACTTCTCTGCCGCAGCGATCATCGAGAGGGCGATACGATCCTTGATCGATTGCCCGGGGTTGAGGTTTTCGAGTTTCACGAAGAGCCGACAGGGTCCCGTTGCGAGATGCGTGATCTCGAGCATCGGGGTGTTGCCGATCATGTCTAGCACACTCGAGAAGACAGGTGCGATCGTGGCAGTTGGCATCCGTCGAGTGTAATACTCCCAATGATGACTGGCTCACGACCAAGAATGGAGGTGCGACTCGATCCGGCTGGGCGGATGGAACTCGGCGTGATCGGCGAGCCGGCTGGTCACGGGGCCGCGGTGGACTTTCGCCGGGTAAGTCTCGCTGGAATATCGTCGCAGCCGCTCGTCCGTGCCTGCGGCGAACCTGGGCAACTGCTCGACGCGACGGCGGGGCTCGGCGGCGATTCGTGGATTCTCGCGGCGGCTGGATTTTTGGTGACGGCGGTCGAGCGATCGCCGCTGGTTGCAGCCGTGCTTCGCGATGGGATCGCGCGCGCGAGGGCCGATGGGCGACTCGCCACGATCGCCAATCGAATCGAACTTCATGTCGGGGAGAGTGCCGCGATGCTCGCCGCGAGCGGGACGCCTTGGACCGCAATCTATCTTGATCCGATGTATCCCCCAAAGACGAAGAGTGCGCTCGCGCCAAAGCCGATCCGACTGGTGCGAGATGCGGTGGGCGACGATCTCGACGCGCGAGATCTCTTTCTCGCAGCAGTCGCGGCGAATCCGGGGCGCATCGTGGTGAAGCGACCGCATCATGCCGCGGTGGTGCATCCAGAGCCAGACCTCACATTCGAAAGCAAACTCGCGCGGTACGACGCCTATCTTCGATCAGGATCAAGCCTCAGAACCCTGCGACCATCCCCGGAGAAAAGCCTATGACCATTCCGTGGATCTTCGTCGAACACTTGCCGACCAGCGCGCACGCTGTCTGCCGAATCACGGCCGATGAGGCTCGTCATGCCGCAGGCAGTCGCCGACTGCGCGTTGGCGATCCAATTCAACTCTTCGATGGTCGCGGCGGTGTCGCGCTCTCGCAAATGGGAGCGCTCGACCGAGATGGAGCATTCGACGCTGTGGTGCTCTCGCATAGCGTTCAGCGCGCGCGAAGTCCAGCGGTTGAAATCGCCAGTGCGATTCCCAAGGGTGATCGTCTCGCCACACTCTTCGAAGCCATTGGACCGCTCGCCGCTGCGCGGTTCACGCCGCTTGCCTGCACGCACAGCGTCGTGCCGTGGTCGCCGCAACTGGTGGGTCGGGCGCAGCGCGTGTTGATCGCATCCTGCAAGCAGGCTCATCAGCCCTGGTTGCCAACGATTGCAAGCGCGTGCGATCCGCTGACTGCAGCAGACGATGCAATCGCGCGGTCTATGAGAGTATTCATCGCCCACCCGGATGGCTCCGCACTGGCGGCGGTCGATCGAAGCCAGCCATCGACGGTTCTCATCGGTCCAGAGGGGGGATTCACCGATGCCGAGGTTGCGAGCGTTGAGGCGGCTGGTGGGCAGCGAATCGCGCTGGGAAGTGCGATTTTGCGCATCGAGCTGGCGGTAGCGGTCGTGCTTGCGCAGTGGCGCAACTGACTTGCGCAGTGGCGCAACTGACTTGCGCAGTGGCGCAACTGACTTGCGCAGTGGCGCAACTGACCCGCGCTGGGGGGCGCGCGCGGCATCGAAGCCAGAAAATGGAGCGTATCGGGGTCGAACCGATGACCTCCGCCTTGCAAAGGCGGCGCTCTCCCAATTGAGCTAACGCCCCAATGTGCCAGTCCCATGACCGACCACGAGGAGGGGGGATAGTAACGAACTTTCAGTCGGTCTTGCGCGCCGACAAGAAGTCAATTGTGCTTGGAGTGATCGTGTCCAGTTTCAGAGCGTCGTCGAAGCACTTTTCGCCCTTGATTCCCAGCAGCGTTCCCAGCATGGTCGAGAGTTGAAAACCCTCTCCTGGAACCACATATCCGACGGTTTGACCGGTCGAGGGATCCTGGAGCCGAAAGAGCAGGGGAAGTCGGGTGCCGTCGTAGACAATCGATGCATTGAGCACGCCCACGGCGGTGTACTCGCTGCGGGCTTCGATCGCCAGAGCCACGCCGTTGATCTGGTCGCACTCAGTGGTGAGTCGCGCGCGCGTTGCTTGAAGTTCGAGCATCTTGTTCTGCACTTCTTGTTGCACTTCAAGTTGCGCGATGCGCGCATCGGCGCGAGCCTTCAGCGTTGGCTCGTCGGCAGACTCTGCGCTCAACACCACATACTGCATGTAGAGCGCGGTGAGTTCGGCATCGGCGAGTGGCTGTCCCTTGACCTTCATCCATGTTGATTCGAGATCTGCAAATGTTGCTCGCCGTCTCTCCAGCGCAATCTGCCGTGGACTCTTTGTTGGCATTGCCGTTTCGACTTCGGCTGACGCGATGGATGCCCCAGGCTCTGCTGGATCCGTGGCGTTGGCGAGAGAACCTTCCAAAACTTCACGCGCTCCACCCGCGACAACTTCAGCAACAGCGGGTCGGTCAAACGACGCAGCCTCTGCCGGAGTCGACCTGCGCAAGAAGTTGGAATTGATCCAACCCTCGCCAATTTCAGGCAATTTCACAGTCCAAACAGAGCCGCGCTCGCCATCGACCCGGCTGACGACGGTGAGTGTGGCACCGGCATCGATCCGAGCAATCTGCTTCCACGAACTGTCTGGAGTTGAATCCGTGCCAATGTTTGGAGCGCGTAACTCTGTCGTCGCGGTCGCAGTAATCGTGGCGCCATCCTGCGAGAGCTGCATGCGCTCATCGACGGGAACGAATCCAGTGATGTCTGCGAAGGCGAGGCCAGCAGTTTGCACGCGGGCCCATCCAAAAGTTTCTTCAACCACGCGCACCACTTCGCCGCGGTCCACTTTTCCAAATGGATATGAACTCTGCACACTTGGTCCCGAGCGGACATACACACTGTCCGCCGTGACCGTGGCGAAGTAAGTCGAAGATTGTTTTTCCGAAAGAGGCGCTGCGCCTTGTTGTCCATGCGCTGTCAGTGGCACAGCTGCAACAACTGTAATGAAGGCGAACGCGACCAGGGGACCGGCTATCCGTGCTCTGTCCATGCGCGAATCATATCCAGTAGTATTCAAAGAATGCCAGTCCCATTTGGAGGAATTTGCTCGAGAATGTGCTGGGGATTGAACTTGGCGAGTTGGGCGGGAGTTGGCGTCCTGGCGATGACTCTCACGGGTTGCCAGACTCCGCTGGGAGAGGACGACGGCGCCGAACAGTTGCGTGCGGCGATCGATGCCGCGATTGCCCGTCAAGCGGCCGCGCCGATACCTGGGGGAAGCGTTCTCGAACTCAGGACCGTCGCACGGGCGCCCAGCACGATCCTCGCCGCGCTCGAAAATCGAATCCCAGAGCTTGACGCGCTGGGTCCGCAGGGCGTCAATGGGGGAATCGGTCTCGAACTGGGTGCTGACATCTCTGGCGGCAGCGATCCTGAGGTTCAACTGAGCCTGCAGTCGGCCATTGCGGCGTCGGTGAAGAACAATCTCTCGGTGCAGGGGGCGCGCATCGAGCAGGCGGTCGCCGAAACCGATGTGGTGCGCGCCGAAGCGGCATTTGATGCCGTCCTGATGGCGAGCACGGGATACCAGTCCAACGATATTCCGCCTCCGCCGATCAACATTCCGGGCGGCTTCAACAACGCTTTCACTCAGGAAAACAACCAAACAACCCTTTCGACGGGCATCCAGAAGCGGCTGATTTCGGGCGGCAGTGTTTCTGCGGCGGTCAATATGGATTACACGCAGCAGGCGACCAGCAGCATCTACGACCCGGCGAACTACTGGACGAACTCGGTCAATTTCAACCTCGAGCAACCACTGCTGCGTGGCTTTGGCAGCGATGTGAACGAGGCGCAGATTCGACTCGCCCGCAATCGAGACCGGGCGGGTGTTGTGAACCTGCGCAAGACGCTCCTCGACATCGTTGAGCAAACCGAGATTCAGTACTGGACCGTCCTCGCGGCACGCCAGCAGGTGGTCGCCGCCGCTTGGCTGCTGCAAGTTGGATCCGATGTCCGCGATGTTCTTCAGAAGAGACTGAACTTTGATGCCACGGTCGCGGACTACGCGCTGGCCGTGGCGATCGTGGAGCAGCGAAAGTCCAATCTCATCCGCGCCTGGTTGCGATCGCGCGATGAGAGTGATCGACTGAAACTTCTCATGAATGATCCCGGTGCTTCGGTTGGTTCCGACGCGCTGCTGGTGCCGATCGATCATCTGGTGCAGGAGGCGATTCGTTACAACCTGCGGCAGGCGGTGGTGACCGCTGTCGAGCAAAATCCCTCGATCGCGATTGCGCTCCTGCGGATCGATGATGCCGCGATCGAGATGGTCGTGGCGAACAATGGCAGACTGCCGGCGCTGGGATTGCAGACGGGTGTGACCCTCACCGGCCAAGACACCGCCGGCAGCGCTCAAGGCTCATTCAGCGGTGGATTCACCGATATTGCCGATGCGAGTTTCGTCTCGTGGCTGGCGCAACTCGCCTTCAGTCAGCCCATCGGAAACCGCGCAGCAGAGGCCGAGTATCGCCGGGCGCGGCTCACGCGATCCGCTGCAGTCATTGGATATCAAAGCGCCATCGAGAACGCAGTCTTTGAAGTGAAGTCGTCGCTGCGGGGTGTCACCACGAGTTATGAGTTGATCGAGCAGACGCGCGCCAGTCGCCTCGCGGCGGCGGAGAGTTTGCGGGCACTGCGCGTGCTCGAGGAAACGCTCGCCGCGCTCACGCCAGAATTCTTGCAGACCAAGTTTCAGGCACAGGATCGCCTCGCGAGCGCCTATCTGGCGGAGGTCGATTCGATGGTGAATTACAATACGGCGATGGCGCGGCTCTACAATGCGATGGGTACTGGGCTGACGATGAATCGCATCGATCTGCAAGTTGTCGAGATCACGCCGTAACTCCTGATATGGCCGCGATCCTTTCCTATACAGATGAGAACATCGACCTCGCGGCGGCCCAACTGCGCGCTGGATCGGTGGTCGCCTTCGCAACCGAGACGGTCTATGGACTCGGCGCCGACACTTTCAATCCAGAGGCGATCGCGAAAATCTACGAACTCAAGCGCCGCCCATCGGGAAATCCCCTCATTGCCCATGTCATCGACCTCGCCGCGGCGCAGCGGGTTTCTTCGGGATGGTCCCGCCGATCACTGAAACTCATCAGCGCCTGCTGGCCGGGACCGCTCACCGTCATTCTCCCGCGCAGACCGGAAGTTCCTGCTTCAGCGGCCGGTGGGTTCGCCACGATCGCCGTCCGAAGTCCCCGCCATCCACTCGCCCGCAGTTTGCTCTATGCCTGCGGTGGAGCCATCAGCGCGCCGAGTGCCAACCGAAGTGGTGGTGTTTCGCCGACGACCGCGCAGCATGTCGCCGATGATTACGAGGACCAACAGGATTTGATAGTGCTCGATGGCGGACCCTGCACACTTGGAATCGAATCGACGGTGATCGATCTTTCCGAGTCGAAGCCCGTGGTTCGACGTCTCGGTGCAGTGACAATTGAGCGGCTCTCTGAGCTACTCGGCCCCATTGAAGTTGACATGGTGGTCGAGCAGGGGGTGAGCCCGGGAAGTTCGCAGCGCCACTATGCGCCGACGCTGCCATCAACAACCGTTGAGAGCGATCAACTCGCCCAAATGCTCGAGGGTGGATCAGTCGCCGCGGTCTTGTGTATGCCAGGATCGACCGTCCCCGCACCGCATGTTCGCTTCGAGATGCCCGCGGATGCCGAAGGCTATGCGGCGCGGGTTTATGACGCGCTTCGCAAGGCGGATCACTCAGGCTGCGAGCGAATCGTGATCGAACGGCCTGGGAGTCGAATTGGCCTTTGGTCTGCGATTCAGGATCGACTGACGCGCGCGACGACCGCGCTCTGACTTCGCGACGACCGCACCCCCCGAGAGTGCCTCACCAATTCTTCATCGGGATCGCCACGCCAAGTTGATCGGCGCAGTGCTGCGCGATTTCGTATCCAGCGTCAGCGTGTCGAAAGACCCCGGTCATCGGATCGTTGGTCAGAACCCGTTCGATGCGCTTTGCCGCCTCGGGGGTTCCATCGGCGACGATGACCTGGCCGGCGTGTTGGCTGAAGCCGATTCCCACGCCGCCGCCATGGTGAAAACTCGCCCACGACGCCCCGCTGGCAATATTGACCGCGAAATTCAGAAGCGCCCAGTCGCTGATGGCATCGCTCCCGTCCAGCATTCCTTCGGTCTCGCGGTTGGGGCTCGCCACAGATCCGCAGTCCAAGTGATCGCGGCCGATCACGATTGGAGCCGTCACTTCGCCGCTGGCCACCATTTCATTGAAGCGAAGTCCGGCGCGATCGCGCTGCCCAAGACCAAGCCAGCAGATTCGCGCTGGCAGTCCCTGAAATGCCACGCGCTCCTGTGCCTTGCGAATCCAGCGGTGGAGCGATTCATCCTTGGGAAAGAGTTTCAGGATCGCTTCATCCGTGGCGCGAATGTCAGCGGGGTCTCCCGAAAGCGCAGCCCAACGAAAGGGGCCGCGCCCAACGCAGAACTGCGGGCGAATGTAGGCCGGAACGAATCCCGGAAATGCAAAGGCATTCTTGAATCCATGATCGAAAGCGCGCTGGCGAATGTTGTTTCCGTAGTCGAAGACCTTGGATCCCCGCGATTGAAAGTCGACCATCAGTCGCACCTGGCGATCCATCGAGGCCATCGACTTTGCCGTGTACGCCGCGGGGTCCTCGACGCGCAACAAGTCAGCCGCGTCGCGCGAGATTCCAGCCGGGTAATAGCCATGCAGCGGATCGTGCGCACTGGTCTGGTCGGTCAGGGTGTGCGGCACGATCCCGCGCTCGGCGAGTCGCATGAGCAGGTCGACTGCATTGGCAACCACGCCCACGCTGATCGCCTGGTGATTCTTCGTGCATGCCAGGGCGCGGTCGATTGCTTCATCGAGGTCTGCGAATGATTCGTCGAGGTATCGATCGCGAACCCGTTTGGCCAGCCGCTCTGGACAGACCTCCGCGATCAAGCAAGTGCCATCATTCATGGTGATCGCCAGCGGCTGCGCGCCGCCCATTCCGCCGCAGCCAGCGGTCACATGCAGCGTTCCAGCGAGTGATCCACCAAAGTGTTGGCGCGCACACTCGGCGTATGTCTCGTAGGTCCCTTGCAGGATTCCCTGCGTTCCGATGTAGATCCAGCTGCCTGCAGTCATCTGTCCAAACATGATCAGGCCACGGGCGGCGAGGTCGTCGAAATGAGATTGGGTCGCCCAGTGCGGCACGAGATTTGAATTTGCGATGAGGACCCGCGGCGCATCCGCATGCGTTCGCACGATTCCAACTGGCTTTCCACTCTGCACCAGAAGCGTTTCGTCGACCGCGAGTGCGCGCAGACTGGCGATGATCGCATCGAATGCCTCCCACGACCGGGCGGCTTGTCCGCGGCCGCCATAGACAACCAGATCCTCGGGCCGCTCGGCAACTTCCGGATCGAGATTGTTCATCAGCATGCGCATCGCGGCCTCGGCGGCCCAGGTCTTGCAGGTCATCGCGCTGCCACGCGGCGCGCGTATGGTGCGGACGGGTGCGGTGGTCGCGTTGGGATTCACCGGGTGAGTCTAGAAGAGAGTCGCCGCACAAGGAGCGAACAATCCATCCAAGATCATGGCAGAAATGGCGGCAATGTCGGGCGATGGGGAGCGATCTTCGCCGAGCCGCATGACCTGGGTGCGCACCCGATGATGGGCATGCTCGACCCCCGTTCCACTCAGCAGCGGTCGTTGAAACTCGATCGCCTCGGCCATCACCAAGAGTTCGCAGGCGACCACGGCGCGCGTCAGTCGTACCGCGTCGCGCGCCTGCAGGGCACTGGTGGCGCCCATGCTGTTGTAGTCCTCGATACCTGCGCAGGTCGAGATGTTTCCCACACTCGATGGATAGGCCAGCGTGCGCAGTTCATTGCAAAGCGCCGCGGCGGTGTACTGCACAATCATGAGACCACTGCGCATGCCAGGATGCGCCGAGAGATGGGCGGGAAGTTTGCTTTCTTTGTCATGACCAGAGAGCGCCCAGTAGATGCGTCGTTCCCCAATCCCAGCGAGATGACAAAGCGCCACGCGCAGGAGATCGAGTGAGATTGCCAGCGGCATCCCGTGAAAATTGGCACCCGAGAGAACCTCGCACGCCTTGGCGGATCCGAAGACGAGTGGATTGTCCGTGACAGCGCCGAGTTCGTTGGTGATGGTGCGCTTGGCGAATTGGAATGCGTCGACGACTGCACCGAGCACCTGCGGCGCAGCGCGAAGCGAGTAGGGGTCCTGCACCCTTGGATCGTTCTGGGCATGCGCGGGACCGATCTGCGAATTCTGCAAGAGCTCGCGAAGCGCCGCGGCGACTGCGATCTGCCCAGGCTGATTGCGCGCGGCGTGAATGCGTGCGTCGAGCATCGAAGAGGCGCCGCGACAGCCATCGATTCCCATGGCGGTGGCGGCGAGGGCGGCGTGCAGCAGATTCTGGGTGTCGTGGATCGCCAGCGCGCCCAGCGCGGTCATCAGATGGGTTCCGTTGATGAGCGCGAGACCCTCCTTTTCTTCGAGGCGAATTGGGGCAATCCCACTGGCCGCCTGCGCTTCGCTGGCGCGCATCACCTGCCCCTTGAATTGCATCATTCCCTCGCCGATGAGTCCCTGCGCGACATGCGCCAGCGGCGCGAGATCACCAGAAGCACCCACCGATCCCCGTGATGGAACGATGGGGGAAAGGCCGTGGTTGAGGTGCGCACAAATCGATTCGACCAGCGCGGGGCGAACGCCGGAATGACCGCGCGCCAGGCTCGCGGCGAGAATCACCATCATGGCCCGGACGGTTTCGGTTTCGAGTGGATCGCCAACTCCAGCGCTGTGCGAGCGGATCAAGTTTGCCTGCAACAGCGCGAGCTGATCGCTGGCGAGTCGAACATGGGAAAAGCTGCCAAAGCCAGTATTGATGCCATACAGCGCACTGCCCGCCGCGGCGTGGGCAAGCATTCCACGGCGCGATTCGTCGAGCCGCTGGGCGCTCGCCGCACCTAGTTCGACAACCGCCGCAGACCGAGCGACCGAAATGACCGCATCGAGTGAGAGCGGGCGACCATCCAGAACCAGAGTCGAAGGGGTGGTTGGCACGATCGCGAGGATACTTCGATCTGACTGCGCGACTCGACCGAGAGAATTCGTCATCCGACATTGCGCCCAAGCAGTCCTGCGGATACACCTTGGGCGATGAACGCTCAAGCGGCAGATGCACGATCGCCCGAGGGGCCCGCGGCAAGCATCGAGCGCACTTGGCTGCGCGGTGTGGTGCTGTCGATCACCCTTGCGGCGGCCGTGCTGCTGGGAGTTCTCGCATCACAGCACTTCCTCGATGCGCGCGGCGAGCCTGCGGGATGTTTCACACTCGCGGTATCCAAGTCGAGTGCCCTCGTTGGGCTCTTCGCCCTGCTGATTCTCTTGACGATCCTTGGAATGGTTGCGGGACGGCTGGTGAACGCGGTGGTTGGCGTTTTTGTGCTCGGCGCGGGTTTGACAGCGCTCACACTTCGAAGCAGTTCCGTGACCGGTGCATTCTTCGACGGCGCATCTTTCACCGCGCTGTCAATTGAGCCGATCATCTGGGTGATTCCCATCGCAGGGGCGGTGCTGGCAATCTTTCGATTCGCGGGAGCGCCCCCGGACATCGCGCCGCGGTATCCGGGCGGGTCGTGGCGAGAGGAGTTCTGCGATGGCGAGGCGATTCGCGCGGGCCTCGTCGCACTGCTCGTGCCACTCGTGGTCTGGCTCGTGGTGCGAAACATGCTCAAGGGGCAGGCCCTTGGTGGAATGTGTGTCGGCGCAATCGCGGTGGGGATTGCCTACCGCCTGATGGCTCCACGCGTGCAACCTCTCTTCGCATTCATCGCGCCAATCCTGGTGATGGGGGTGTATCAATTGATCGTGGCGAGTCGATCGCCGGGTGATCTTGGGGTTGCGTTTGCGACCAATTCGATTCCTCCTGAACTTCGAGTGATGCCGATGGATGTGGTCGCGGGATCTTTGATCGGTGTCGCGATCGGGATCGGCTGGGCACGGAGCTTTCGTCGCAGCGATACGATCCAATCGTGAAACTCGTCGTCACTGGAACAATCGGAATCGACACCGTGCACACCCCGCGTGGTACGCGCGCCGAGGTCTCGGGCGGAAGCGCCGCCTACTTCGCAGCTGCGGCGAGCAAACTTTGTCCAGTGCGCGTGGTTGCCGCCGTTGGGGGCGATTGGCCCGCCGAGCACCGCGCGATTCTGGCTGCACTCCCTGGGGTCTGTCTCGCGGGGCTCGAAACGCGGCAGAATTCGCGGACATTTGCCTGGGGGGGGCGGTACTTCGAAGATGTCAATCGGCGCGAGACGCTCTTCACCGAAGTTGGGGTCTTGCAGGAGGCGCCACCGATTGTTCCCCTGAGCTACCAAGACAGCGAGCTCATTTTTCTCGGCAACACCCATCCAGCTGTGCAGTTGGGATTTATCGAGCAGTTTCCGCTGCGAAAGCTGGTTGTTGCCGACACGATGGATTTGTGGATTCGTACTGCGCACGGCGAGCTCTCGGATCTGCTGCGACGGGTCGATGGCTTGATCATCAATGACAGCGAGGCAGGCGAACTCACCGGATTCCGAAACGCGATCACTGCCGGCAGGAAGATTCTTGAACTTGGTCCGTCATTCGTTGTGGTGAAGAAGGGCGAGCACGGCGCGATCCTGATCCACAACGATGGCATGGCAGTCGTTCCAGCCTTTCCGGTTGACGAGGTTCATGTGGTTGATCCAACTGGAGCCGGGGACAGTTTCGCCGGTGGTTTCATGGGTTGCCTCGCGCGGCTGCGGCGAAGCGATTTCGCAGCACTGCAGTCTGCCATGGGATATGGAACGGTTGTGGCGAGTTTCGCGCTCGAGTCATTCGGATTGGATCGCATGCGCACCCTCTCGACCGCAGAAGTCGAGTCGCGGCTCGCGCATTTTCAAACGCTGGCGCGGGTGGGCTAGCGGATGCAGGTCACGCGAACGATTGGGTGTGTGCTGGCGATCACGGCGATCACGGCGATCACGGCGATCGCGCGCGCAGATTGGGTTCCATTCAGCGAACTTCCCGGTGGCGCCCGCGGCGAAGAGATCGCCTCAGAGTTTGCAAACCAGCGCGCCGCAACCATTCGTGATATCCGCTGGGATCCATCGGGAACGACCGCCTGGTTTCGCAAGGATGGCGCTTGGTGCACTGTCGATCTGACAACGGGCGCGATCGCGGCAGCGCCCGATAAGAACGCCCCCGCGGCAGCCGCGCCGCGCAGGTCGCAGCGCCGGGGCGGTGGAGTTGGACCAGCGCGCGGACGACAGCAGACCACAGCGGCATCGGTCGATGGAACGATGCTCGCCCAGTCGCGCGGCGGAAATCTTTACTTGAAGTGCGACGGCAAGAGTGAACGCGCTGTCACAACAGATGGCACCGAGACGCTTCGATATGGCACCGCAAGCTGGGTCTATGGCGAGGAGCTCGATCAATCAACAGCGATGTGGTGGAGCCCAACCGGCGAGCAACTGGCCTTCTATCGATTCGACGATTCGCAAGTGCCGCTCTACACCATTCTCTCGGGGCTCACAAGACTGCGTCCAAGCGTCGAGACCGAGCGCTATCCAAAGCCAGGGGATCCCAACCCAACCGCTGGCTTGTGCGTGCTTGATGTCAAGGGATTCTGCGCGGCCGACGCAGCAGCGGATTCCGTTGCCGATCCCTCCAAGTTCATTCGGTCGATCGCCGTCGGCACGGCGGATCAATACATCTATGGGGTGGAGTATTCCCCAAACGGCGATCAACTGCTCTTTCATCGGCTGAATCGGCGACACGATGTGCTCGAGCTCTGTTCGGCAGAGGCTGTGACCGGCGCCATTCGCGTGATCGTGCGCGAAGAGCAGCCCTGCTGGAATCACCACCGCCCGCAGATGGAATATCTCGCCGATGGTCGTCGCTTCATCTGGTCGACCGAGAAGTCTGGATTCAGGCAGTATGAACTTCGCTCGCTCGACACCGAGGCGGTGATCGCTCTCACGAGCGGCGACTATCCCGTTGGGAAAATTGTCGAGGTTCACGAGGAAGCGGGGTTGCTTTTCTACACCGCATTCCCAGCCGAAACGCCGATCAATCCACAGCTCATGTCGGTCAAACTCGACGGAACTGCGCAGCGCAGGCTGACTGCACACGACCGTCATTACGGGCAATTTCGAATCGCAACGAATGCCCAGTTCTTTGTGGCCAGTGACGAGACGATCGCAGACCCACCCTCCACGCGGCTCTATCGGATGTCGGGTGGGATCGTCGCCACCCTCGCGCAGGCGCCGATCGACGCGTGGTCATCGCGAAAACTCCCGCCTCCGCAACTCGTGCGCGTGAAGGCTGCGGATGGCACCACCGATCTCTTCGGCACGCTGCACTTCCCGAGCCAGTTCGATCCAACGCGGTCATGGCCAGTCATCGTTGACGTCTACGGTGGCCCATACTTTTCGAGTGTTTCCAATCAATTCTCTGCCCCCAAGCGCGCCTGCGAACTCGGCTTTGTGATCCTGCAAATAGATAATCGCGGCACGTCAGGTCGCGGCAAGGCATTCGAAGATGCGACCTATATGAAGCTTGGTGGCCCGGACATGGACGATCAAGCGGCAGCCGTGCGTCAGCTCGCAACACGACCCGGCATCGACGGGTCGCGCGTTGGGATCACTGGGATGTCGTATGGCGGATACTTGGCCGCGCTGGCGCTGGTGCGATACCCCGATGTTTTCAAGGCGTCGGTTGCGCGAGCTGCACCGATGGACTGGCGGCAGTACGACACGATTTATACCGAGCGATTCATGCGAACTCCTGCGGAAAACCAGGAGGGGTATGACGCGGGCAGCGTGCTGCTGCACGCTGACAAGATGCAGGGCGAACTTCTCCTCATTCACGGGATGCAGGACGACAATGTGCATCCTTCCAACGGATGGGCGCTCGCCCAGAAGTTGTACGACCGAGAGTTCGCCTTTGACATGCTCTTCTTTCCAAAGGCAGCGCATGGCGGTTTCGGCGCACCCGAAGACGACGCCATGTGGACATTCTTCACCCGCGAGCTGAAGGCTTCGCCAGAGGGCGCCAGCCGCCAATGATGAGCAGACGACGATGACGCAATCCGCGCTCCCTCCCGATCGCAGTCACATTGCCACGGAGCAGCGGCATCCCGATTCGACCAACTTTGATCAACTCACCACGCACCAGCAAGTGCAGTTGATGGTCCGGGATCACGCCGCGGTGCAAACAGCGGTCGCAGATGCTGCGCCAACGCTGGTGGCATTCATCGACGCGCTCGTCGAGCGGACGCGCAGTGGGGGTCGGTTGTTCTATGTGGGCGCAGGAACCTCGGGCAGACTCGGCGTGCTCGATGCGAGTGAGTGTCCCCCGACTTTCTGCAGCGATCCGAATCAAGTGGTCGGACTCATCGCCGGCGGCGACAGCGCCCTGCGTCGCAGCAGTGAGCGTCGCGAGGACGATCCATCGGGGATTGCAGCCGAGTTTGAGACCCACGCACTCGGGGCTCGCGACAGCGTGTTGGCGATTGCCGCAGGTGGGACGACGCCCTACGCGCTCGGTGCGCTCACGATCGCCAAGGCCGCCGGTGCGCTCACTGGACTTCTGGTTTGTTCGCCGCGCGCCAAGCCACGCGACTGCGATCATCTCATCGTGCTGGAAACCGGTCCTGAACTGCTCACCGGGTCTACGCGTCTGAAGGCCGGAAGCGCCACCAAACTCGCGCTCAATTGCATTACCACGGTGCTCTTCGCGCAGTTGGGAAAGGTGCACGGCAACCTGATGGTTGATCTCGCAGCAACCAATGACAAGTTGGTGGATCGCGCCATCCGCACGCTCTGCTCATTTGACCCAGCGCTCGATCGCAGCCACGCCGCCGAACTCCTGCAGGAGAGCGGGGGGGTGGTGAAGATCGCAATTCTGATGCGCGTGCGGGCGATGAACCGCGGGGATGCCCAAGCCCATCTGGCACGATTTGCAGGCAATCTGCGCAGTGCGCTCGCGCCACCCTGATCGCAGCGCCGCACCCAGATCGCAGCGCGCTTGCTCTGCCAATAAAAAAACGCGACCTCGCCGAAGCGGGGCCGCGTGAAATGTCAGAAGACATTTGAAAGCGAGAGATACTTGAATCAGCCGACGAGGGCGTTGAGTGCCTTCGTTGGACGAACGCGAACCTTCTTGCTCGCTGGCTTGGCCTTGAACACCTGAGTCTCGCCAGTGAATGGATTGACTCCGGTTCGCTCCTTGGTTGCTGGCTTCTTGACAGTCTTCATCTTCATGAGACCGAAGAAGCTGAACACACCAGGACCGCGGCTGCCGAGATCGGCGCCGATGATCGTGGAGAGGTTGTCAAACACTTCCTTCACAACGGTGCGCTTGATGTCAGAGGCGCATGCGAGTTCAGCGATGACTTGGCTGCGCGTGCGAACCTTGCTCGACGCCGTTGGCTTGAAAGCCTTCTTCGCTGTTGTCTTTGCTGCTGCCTTGGCTGCCTTTGGTGCCTTCTTGGCTGATTTCTTGGTCATTGTTGCCATCCTGAGATGTCCTTTCATAGACGAACCGATCGAGAAAATGGTCTCGCTCCCATCCACACTTCGAGTGTGGCAGCGCAAATGTACGACACTTCAACAGTGGATTGCAAGTGCGGTAGTGAAAAAACTGCTATTTTCAAGCACTTTTTGTGTAGCCCGGTTCCGCCGGTGGGCGAACGGTCGCCCGCCCGATCGAGGCATAGGTGAACCCCGCCTGGAGCATTTGGGCGGTGCGGTAGAGGTTTCGGCCATCGAAGATCATCGGTCGGCGCAGTCTCCGCCGCAGTTCTGCGTGGTCTGGAGCCCTAAATTCAGCCCATTCTGTGCAGATGATGAGGGCTTCCGCTCCATCGAGAACCGCGTACATGTCGCCGAATCGCTCGACCTGAGGCATCTCCAGCGCGAGGTGATCAAGCGCTACCGGGTCGTAGGCCCGCACGGTTGCGCCCGCGGCGACGGCATATTCCATCAACGAGAGACTGGGGGCCTCGCGGATGTCGTCCGTTTTCGGCTTGAACGCAACCCCCCAAAATGCCAGTGACTTACCACGAAGATCGCCGCCAAGTTCCCCCACGATCTTCTTCCAGAAGTGCTGCCGCTGATCCTGATTGACCTGATGCACGGCGGCGTTCAACTTGCACTCCAACCCGAGCGCGCGCCCCATCGACACGACAGCCTGGGTGTCCTTTGGGAAGCAACTCCCGCCATATCCCAGACCGGGATAGAGGAACTGATTCCCGATGCGCTTGTCCGCGCACATGCCCTCGCGCACCGAACCGATGTCTGCGCCGGAGAGCTCACAGAGGTTGGCCAGTTCATTGACGAACGAGATCTTGCAGGCCAGCATGGCGTTGCTGGCATACTTCACCATTTCGGCGCTTCGCACGTCGAGGATGAAGATGGGATTGCCCTGCCGAACAAAGGGGTCGTAGAGCGCTCGCATAATCTCGCCCGTCGCCGGCTCGTCAACGCCGCAGACCACGCGGTCGGGACGCATGAAGTCTTGGATCGCCTCCCCCTCCTTGAGAAACTCGGGGTTGTCGGCGATGTGGAAGGGGGTCCTCGTCTTCGACGCAATGCGATCCCGCACCCGGTGACTGGTGCCAACGGGCACGGTGCTCTTGACGACGATGGTTTTCGTAGGAGCGCTCGGGCCGAGCCGCTCGAGTTCGCACGCGATGTCATCGGCCACATCAAAAACATATCTCAGGTCGGCGCTGCCGTCCGCATCGCTGGGAGTGCCCACACAGATGAAAATGATCTGCGCGTCTCGGTAGGCCTTGGTCTTGTCCACCGTGAACTGCAGTCGATGCGCCCGGGCATTGTGCTGGATCATCTCAGCGAGGCCCGGCTCATAAATGGGACTCTCGCCCTTGAGCAAAGTGGCAATCTTGGCAGCGTCGATATCGAGGCAGGTCACGGTGTTTCCCATCTCAGCGAAGCATGCTCCGGTGACGAGTCCGACATATCCAGTACCAACCATAGTGATGTTCATCTGTGCAGTGCCTTCTTGCGCGAGTTGTGTTTCGAAGCAGGGCGAGTGTACGAATCCTCTGATTCGAGTTCGATCATCCGCAGTTTCATCAAGAGGGCCCAGTGCTTGGGTGCAGCCGCAGAGGTCCTTTCCATCGCTCCGCAGAATCCACCGAGACCGCTGGCGCTCACGACGCGGTGGCAAGGGACCAGTGGAGCCAGCGGATTCCTCGCCATCGCCGCCGCCGCCGCGCGAGGGGCTTTGGGTCGGCCTGCTGCAGCGGCAAGCCATCCGTAGGTCCGTGTTTCTCCAGCAGGAATCGTCAGCGCCGCACGCCAGCACGCCGCGTGAAACGGGGGAGAATCGGGGAGAAGTCGGGCGATCGCGCTCCGGTCGATCGTCCGTCGGGCGATGAAGTCCTCAATCAGTCTGACGGCGGCGCGCAGCTCCTCGGGAGGCCTCGCCGTTGGTGGGCGAGCGGTCCCCTGGCGATAGCGGGTCTTTGGGAATCCATCCTTCGTCTCGATGATCACCGTCGCATCGGCGATTGTCATTGTGTGGCGCTGCATCCTGTGAACGATAGCGATTGATGGCGCAGTAGCATCGTTGCGATGAGCACTGCATCATCCCGAGCGCACACTTCGCCAACTGCGTCCCAGAACATGTCAGACGACT
The DNA here is from genome assembly GCA_009692015.1 of Phycisphaerales bacterium. GTDB lineage: Bacteria > Planctomycetota > Phycisphaerae > Phycisphaerales > SM1A02 > F1-60-MAGs104. Next base: position 751 of record SIAB01000036.1, on the reverse strand, counting down.
TGCTTGCGATGTTGACGCGCGTCGATCCAGATTTGGCTCGCATTCTGGCCAGCGAACGCACTCGGCAAGAATCCACACTCGAACTCATCGCCAGTGAGAATCATGTGAGCAGCGCAGTCATGCATGCCGCAGGATCGTGGATGACCAACAAGTACGCCGAGGGCTATCCAGGCAAGCGTTACTACGGCGGATGCGAGTTTCACGATCAGGCCGAAGACCTTGCGCGCAACCGCGCCAAGCAACTCTTTGGATGCGCTTACGCCAATGTTCAGCCGCACTGCGGAGCGAACGCCAACATTGCGGCGTTCATGGCGGTGTTGAATCCCGGCGACACGGTGTTGAGTTTGCCCATCAAGAGCGGCGGTCATCTCAGCCACGGACTCAAGGTCAATTTCAGCGGGACCTTTTACAAGATCGTCGACTACGGGTTGGACCCAAAGACTGAGACGCTCGACTACGACGAGATCGAACGACTCGCGATCGAGTGCAAACCGAAACTCATTATCTGTGGATACTCGGCGTATTCGCGCGTGATCGACTTCGCACGCTTTCGTGCCATCGCAGACAAAGTTGGCGCGCTGCTCATGGCAGACATCGCGCACATCGCCGGTCTCTGCGCAACGGGCGTTCATCCGAGTCCCTTTCCACACGCGCAACTTGTCACGACGACGACTCACAAGACTCTGCGTGGACCGCGCGGCGGCATGATCATGACCAATGATGAAAAGATCGCCACGCAGGTCGATCGCAA